>PMDG01000059.1:0-269 GCA_003154375.1 Candidatus Peregrinibacteria bacterium | reverse complement strand
AAAACCTGCTCAAAATGACCACGGTCGCCCATTTGGAAGGCTATTACTACAAGCCCCGTGTGGATTGGGATCTTTTGAAACAGCATTCCAAGGGCCTGATCGCGCTTTCAGCCTGTCTGCAAGGTGATCTTCCCGAGGCAATCCTGAATCATGATGACGACAAAATCAAAGAAGTCATCCAGCGATTTATCGGCACTTTTGGGAAAGAAAATTTCTATCTGGAACTTCAGGACCATCCCGCCTTGCCGCAGCAACAGGTGGTGAATGAC
>PMDG01000015.1 GCA_003154375.1 Candidatus Peregrinibacteria bacterium | reverse complement strand
TGATTATGATTGCGGATTGTGGCTCGTATTGTGGCTCGTATGGTGGATCACCATTCGAGCCACAATTCGAGCAACCATTCGATGTCGCTGACTTCAAAAAAAGAATTTGCGCGCTGGCAAATTCCTTCTCATTAATTACGAAGAGTTGAAGACTTCATAGTCGAAATTTTAGGCCTACTAATGGTGGAGATACGCACTAGTGCCTTCAAGATCAACACAATCGGGGCACGAATATAGCCAAGCTATTATAGACAGTCTGGCTTGATTGTCAAATTGGCTAACAACATTGAATAGACATATATTAATTTTATTTCACATTATATATTTTTCAGAGAGGTGTCCAAAATATGATGGACACTTAACCTAAGGTTTTCCGCATGATAAAAAACTTGATTTTTTTGCCATCCATATCATGAAAACCTCCTTTTCCCGTTTTGTAGCCATGATTCTCATAAAAGTTTTGCGCAGTGATCGTCGACTTGATTACAATCAGCTTGCAACCCTGTTTTCTTAACGATTCCTCGGCTTCCTTTAATAAACCAGACCCAATACCCATTCCAATGCAATCTTTGTGGACATACAAACCCGTAATTTCGCAACCGGAATCATGATCGCAAAAGCCCACAACACTACCCTTTTCAACAGCCACCCATCGTTTTAACTTATCCGCGCTTTTTCGATAACGTTCGGCTTTAGCCCGAGCAGACCAGACCCGAATGACATCCTCGGGATAGTCCTTTGAGTTGATATGTCGAATGGTAGACCGATGAAGTCGGGCAATTCCGGAATAGTCCTCATCTTTTGCTAAGCGGATTTTCATAGTGTCTATTTAATATATTTCATTTTACCTGAATTTCTACGTCTCTCGTTACATCCTCATTCACCGCCCTTATCGTATGTTCGCCGTGTTTGATTTCCCACAAAACAGATTCGCCTTCGCCAATCAATTGATCATCCACAAACCATTGGGCACTTTCCGAGGCCTTGAATTGGACCTTCTGGCTTTCGGCCGGTTTTGAAGGGTCAAAAAGGAATAGGTCATTGGCAAATGGCGAAATGATGTGGAACCCTTGCGGGGCCGATCCATCACCCCGTAGGCGCGGATGGCCATCCGCGCCTACGGGGTTGGCGGATGAATCCAACATCGTCGCAATTTGAATCGATTGATCCACCGTCAATTTCGTTCCCGAACGTTCGTGAAGCATATTCACGATCTTGCTGAAAATCGGGGCCGCACCTGTGATGCCAGTGGCCCCTTGCATGAGTTCGCCACGCGCATTGCCCACCCAAACGCCGACCACGTAATCATCGGTATAGCCCATGGTCCAGTTGTCGCGGAAATTCCGAGATGTTCCTGTCTTGGCCGCCACGGGATAATCGAAATTCAAAGGGTTTTCCTCGCCAAATTCCGGCATCCGCAAATCGTTGTTGGATAGAATCGCCGAGATAAGGGAGGCGGTTTCTGGCTTCACGGCCAACGAACATTCGGGTGCCGATTTAGTTAACAAATAAAGGAACGGGCAATGGTTGCCATGGTTCGCGAAAGTGCCAAAAGCAGAGGCGAGTTCCAGCAAACTGACCTCCCCACTGCCCAAGGCGAGCGACAAGCCATAATGCGAGGCATCCTCGGTAAACGTGGTGATCCCGAAGTCTCGCGCCAATTTCAGAAATGTGGAAAGGCCAACATAATCGAGGGTCTTAACGGCCGGCACATTGAGCGACTCGGCCAAGGCCTGAGCCGCGGTCACAGGACCTCGGAAAGAAAGGTCGAAATTCTGCGGGCTATACGGCAACCCTTCGGGCGTGTCGTATTTGATCGGCTCATCAACGATCACGGTCTCGGGCGTCCATCCTTTTTCGAACGCCGCGGCATACACTAAAGGTTTTAGTGCGGAGCCTGGCTGGCGGAGCGAGGTGGCCAAATTCACGGCACCTTGGATGGAAGGGTCGGAATAATCGACCCCACCCACCATCGCCAAGATATCGCCGGTTTTTGGGTCGAGCACCACGGCAGCCGCGTTCTCGACATTCTTGGATCTGAGAAAAGTAATCTGCGATTCCAGCAAATTTTCGACGCGCTCCTGCAAACCGAGATCCAACGTGGTCGTGATCTTGGCCGAAGGCACTGAACTAGGTCGAGGTATCGTTGGATTTTGTTGTATCTCTTGAATTACAAAATCGGAAAAATGGGGCGCCTTCTTTTCGGCTTTTGCTGGATTCAATTTGATTTCCTCGGCCTTCGACTCATCAAATTCGGCCTGGGTGATCAGATCGGCCTTGAGCATGGCCGCGAGAATCGTTTCCTGGCGTTGCTTGGCCGCCTCGAAATGTTTGAAGGGATAATAGCGGTTGGGAGCTTGCGGAAGGCCCGCCAAAAACGCGGACTCGGCCAGATCGAGATTCTGAACTGACTTGCAGAAGTACTGCCACGAGGCCGCCTCAACGCCATAGGCCAACCCGCCAAAATAGATGCTATTGAGATACAACTCGAAGACCTGATCCTTGTCATGGATTCGGCTGAGCCGAAGAGCGAAAATGCTTTCCTTGATCTTCTGATAAAAGGATCTCGACTGGTTCACGCCGATCAGATTTCGGACCAATTGCTGGGTGATGGTGCTCCCGCCCGAAACGACCTCGCCCGCGGTGACATTTTGCCAAACCGCTCGAAGGATAGCGGAAAAGTCGACTCCCGAATGTTCATAAAATCGCTGATCCTCGGCCGCCAAAAAAGCGTTTTTGAGATTCGCGGGGATCTCGGCGATGGGCACAAAGGTTTGGCGGCCCTGGGCATCTTTGATTTCCTCGTCGATCAGCGTCCCGTTTCGATCGAAAATCTTTACCGTTTCCTGGGGCCTCAGCTCGACCAACGCCTTAGGAAGGGGCATGAGCAAAACAAAACCTAGCGCTAGGTTGGCGAGAATGAAAAGAACCAATATTGTTTTCAAAAAACGTGGCATTCTAACGAAATTTAAAATTACAAATTATGAATTACGAATTTTGGAATAGGGTTTCAAATAGATCAAGGCTCTATGATATATTAACCCGCGATTTAACAGAATCCATTATGAAAAAGATCCTTTCGCTAGCATTCGTGTTGGGCATGCTTCTAAACGCAACCGGCAACGCGGCTTTCGCCCAATTCGACGGCCTTTCGTGGTTTGAGTCCATGGACAACATGCAAAAATTGAAAAGCTATTCCATGGTGCAGGTGATCACAGGAGACGCAGAGGGAAAGATCGACGACACCAAGACGGCTTCGGGGAATTTTTCGTTCAATGTGAAAAGCGATATCGTGAATCGTGGGGGCACAAAAATGGACTCCAAAAATATAGTGGATGGAAAGCTCCATGTGGCCCTCCAAGGCAAAGACAGGCCCTGGAGCGATATGGATGTGAATTTCCGGCTTTCAGTGATCTTGATTGATAAGCTCGGTGCCTATGTCCGATTGGAAAACGTGAATTTCAACGCAAACGGAATTTTGAAAAAGGATCTTCAGGACTACTTGGATTTCAAAACCCAATTCGACAAATCCATCGATCCAATCAAATGGCAATGGATCCATGTTCCCAATCAATATCTCAAAGGTCAGGTAGATCAAAGGGTTCCGATGGATTTGGGTGGTTTGGACAGTGCAGCCCTGAAAAAAGACATTGCGAAAAACGGTTTCAAAAAGGCGATCCAAAAGGCGCTCAAAGCCCAAATCGACACCGCGGTCAAAAAGGGTGAAATGGAACAAGACGAGGCAACCAAAACTCGATCCTTGGTCGATCGTTTTTTCAAGACCGAATTTTTCAATTTAAAAATGATTTCGAAGCCTGGAAAGGAGGATTCGACCACTTTCTCGCTCAACAACAACAAAATTCTTGAATTCATCCGAGGAGCCACCGAAGAGTTGGGGGAAGCGATAAGCGAAAATGACCTGGCAACATTGCAAGAAGCTCTTGGAAAATTTAATTTGACGGGTTCCTTTCACCAGAACTCCGAATTCGGGATTTTCGATCGGCTAAAGGCGAATCTGATCCTAAAAAACGTGGGCGGGCTTAGCCGGCTTCAAGTCGGGTATAGCTCTAAAATCGGGAACATCAATACGGTTGAAGCCATCAAGCCGCCTGCCAAATCGACGGAACTTGATGACGCGAATCTCGGCTTCCTTCCCCCGGCCACGGACACTGGCACCGATTCCGAATTAAATGTGGAGATCGCTCCAGAGGAATTGGAGCCATTGCCTATAGATGGGCAATAGACCGCATCCAACAGAATGCTGATTGTGCGCTCTTAAGGGAAAGGGGGGCTTAGTGCTTTCCTTAGTGTGCAGGCTTATTTATTAGCTTCGATTTCTGCGAAAGAATAGGCTGACAATTACTATCAGGGCAATAACAAGACCGGCTCCAATGAGAAGATGAATATATTGCAGGTCACCCTTCTGTTCTGCCGATGTCATTCCGATGGGCTGAGCACTATTTTTGGCGATTTCTCGATCAGGAGTGGGAGATGGGGCGATTTCGTGACTTGCGGCATCTTGCGTTGCGGTGGCCTTTGGTGTCGACACTTTTGCATAAATGACGTTTTTGGCTGGTTTTGCTGGAACGATACTGGACAGTGTCGAGCGGCCACATACTTTCATGCCATCCATAAAAAAGGCATTTTTATCCATTGAATCTACCGCATCCCCACCACAATAATCACTGTAATCTTCCACAGCCCTTATCTTAAAAGAGGTGACATCCGCGTTGGCGACTTTTGAATAGCGAAAATATACGTTTGAACTATCTTTTGCATACCCACCACCGATCACCTCAAAACTCTTTTTGTCGGCCTTTATAATTGAACCTTGATAGTAGAGATTGTTCTTGTCCCGATTGAAATCACCATTGATATTTTGGAATGTGGGAGGATTGCTATTGGCCAATTTAACGCAATTATAAAAAACAGAGGATGAGTCTTTGAAATAGCCGACCGCGTTTTCAATTTGGGTGAATGTGGTCGGATCGGCCTGGATATTAGTGCCTTGGCAATAAACCGCATTTTTATCTTTTGCAAAATCAAGGTCATCCACTAGCCGGAAGGAGTTAGCGTCGGCACCTAAAATCTCGGTTTCATTTTCTCCATCGCAGTAGAAAACTTGGTTGTTTTCGATTCGATATCCGTAGTTGCACGCTGGATAACTACTTGGAACGGCGTAAGCATGGGCAGCATAAAATAAATTTGCCAACAAAACCGCAATGAATAAATAAAAACCCCTCCTCATTTGATGCATTTAAAAATACTTAATTATTTTATCCCTTTTCACCAGGGTGAACAAATGGCCACAGCCCGAAATCAAATGATCACCCACCTTCCCCCGATCTCCCGGACCGACCCCTTGAGCTGTAAGTTGATGAGCGCCTCGGAAAGCTTTGCTACATTGTACGGCGTTTCCAGCGTCAGCTCATCGATGCTTTTGCCCTGGTTCACGATCAGCCCCAGGATTTCGGTTTCAAAATTTGAATAACAAAGGGGGAGTTCTCGGTTTGCGTTTTCCATACCGAACTCGTCCAAAATGTCCTCGGCCTTTTCGACCAGCTTGGCCTCGCCACGTCGGATCAGATGATTGGTGCCGCTCAAATCGCGTTTGGTGATGTCGTTGGGTACCGCAAACACCTCGCGCCCCTGTTCCAGCGCATACCGCGCCGTGATAAGCGCACCAGATTTCACGCCACCCTCAATAATCAAGACCCCTTTCGAAAGGCCTGAAATGATCCGATTGCGCAAAGGGAAATGATGCCTTAGCGCAGGCGTACCAAAAGGATGCTCGGAAACTATGGCGCCGCCGCTCAAAAGAATCCTATCGGCCAAATTGCTATTCTCAACAGGATAGATACAATCTACCCCACACCCCAGCACAGCCACGGTTGGCCCCTTGTTCTTCAAAGTGACCGCATGCGCGCATGCATCCACACCAAGTGCCAATCCACTCACAATTGTGAAACCGTTGCGCGTTAAATCCCCAACCAATTTTTCGGTGGCCATACGGCCGTAATCGGTCATCCCGCGTGTGCCGACCACGCCCAAGGTCTTGTGTAGCAAGGGCATCGTGCCACGAACAAAAAGAAAGGACGGCGGATTGGGAATCTCGCGAAGCCGTGAAGGATAATCAGCATCGTCCACGCAAAAAATCCGAACGCCCAAGTCCTCCATTTGTTTGGCCATCGTCTCGAGATCGATACATTTGCGGTAACTCAATATCCGTTCGGCCTTTTCACGTTGAAAACCTAGCTGTAACAAAAATGTTACATCGATCTTTTCCCACGCGACCTTTAAATCGCCATACCATTTCTTCACAGTCTGGTATTGGGAGTAGTCGAGAATTCCCCATTGGGCCCACAGGGAAAAAAATTCGTCCATAATCAATAAATTCATCAAAATCAAAAAAACCGTTGGCACTATACCAAACCGATTTTCGTAAACGCAAACGAATCAATTGATCTTTCCCTTGACCAACGTGATCGTTCGACCTGGCATCAGCTCGTGGACCAGGGGATCGTGCGTGGTCAAAAGGACCGTTGCTCCCTCGGCGTGGAGCTTACGGAAAAGTTCGAGGATCCCCCGCACGTTTTCCTCGTCCAGGTTCCCAGTGGGTTCATCCGCTATGAGGAGGCGTGGATCATGGACCAAGGCTCTGGCAATAGACAACCGCTGCTTTTCTCCGCCTGAAAGATGCTCAGGGAAATGGTCGGCCATGGAGGCTAGGCCTACCTTCTCCAAAACCTCGGGGACCTTCTGCTGGATCTCGGAATTTAGCGCTTCGCAAACCTCCATGGCAAAGGCCACGTTCTCGAAAACCGTCTTGGCGGGAAGCAATTTGTAGTCTTGGTACACCACACCGACCTTGCGACGATACAACTGGAGCATCTCCCCATCCATGTCGCTCACGGTCACGCCATCGACCTCGATGACTCCCGAAGTGGGTTTCTCGGCGCCGATCAGCAAAGCCACCACGGTTGATTTTCCGGCCCCTGAAATGCCATTCAAAATGATCATCTCGTTGGGTGAGATCTTCAAATTGACCTCGTCCAAAACGAGATGCGAGCCGAACGCTTTGGTTACGTTGTGGAAAGAGATCATAAAAATTCAAACCTATTCTACCATTTTGAAATAAATCCGAAACACGAATCTTCGAAACTTGAAAAATATCCTAACTCAAATAATAAGTGCTTTTCGGATTTCGGTGATTCGGATTTCGAAATTGTCCTATTAGGATCACTTCATCGTTGTCGCAAGAACGAGCATCGAGACAACTCCGAACATCACACCAATCCACTGAACCAGCGTCAGATGTTCCTTGAAAACGACGAGGCCCACAAAGAGAAATCCGATGATGCTAATGAGGCTCCAAATGACCGAGGTGATCACCAGACCCTCGCGAAGCAGGCTGGGGATATAGAAAAACCCAGAAGCAAGATACCCGATCATGGCCGCCACAAAAATGGACCAGCGGGGGTCCAAGGACCAATATTTAGCGAACGTGTCTCCCAAAATTACCCCAGTGCCACTCAACAAAAGTAAAACCGGAATGGGAATCTTCTGAGCGATTTGGACAAAGGTCTGCATGTGTTTTTATTTAGGTCGGTACGATTTGAATTGTAAGGGATCGCGCGCCAGCACTCAATGACAAACAAAGTGGAATTGGTATTCAGGCTGATGATCGGTGATTTGTCGGGGATTAAAAAACGGGGACCCCACAAAGATTAAGCGCAGAAGTATTGCACTTAAAGCCTACATAACGAGCCTGAGCCCTTGAGCGTGCGTAGCGAAACCCGAGTGGGTCTCGTGGGCCCCACGAAGGGAAGTCGCGAAGCCTAGCGAAAGGGCGCAAGGCGAGACCTTGAGCGGGAAAGCCCATGAAAACCAAAGCGGTTTTCATGCTTTTCGTGGTATGCCCGACAGGATTCGAACCTGTGGCCTTTGGCTCCGCAAACCAACGCTCTATCCAGCTGAGCTACGGGCACCCGTTGAAGAAAAGCCAAGTCATTCTAATATAACCAAATCGAATCACGCAAGGCTTTCACGAATTTGTAAACAATCCGCTTGCCAAAAACCCATATTTAAATAAAATGAGGGCCGTCCTAATTCAAAGACCATGGAAACACCTCAAACCAAAGATCCAGACTTGGAATTGATCAAAAGCCTAGCCTCAAAGCTTGGAGTCGACGCGAATAGCCTGGTGGAGGAAACCGACGTGCTGGAGGAATTGGCCAACAAAAACGCGAACCTATCGTTTCAAAACGCAAAATGGCTGGATCTTATCCCTTCCGATGATCTGGCAAAAGAGTTGGAGATCAAGGCACAAAAGTCAAAAGAGGGGTTGATCCTGATGTGGATCCGAACCTATCGCCGACGCATAGAATTGATGGCCTCGGACGAAATCTAAAACAACCGAACGATTGGCTACACTAAGTATGATTATGAAATAAGGGGAACTTGTGGTAAGCATTCCAACCCGATATAATTGATTCGTACGTTAACCCTCCCTGCCTTTCAGACTAAAGAACTGAAACGCGCCCACCAATGACCGAAGCATACGAGCCCCCACTAGAGGCGAAACAGGAAATAATTGAAACCGAGGAACAAAGCCCTCTGATCCAGGCGATCAAAAACCTGATCGAAAATTTCCGCGAGGGTTTTTTCACCGAAAAGAAACCAGGGGCAGAAGAGGTAAAGCCGCAACCGGTTGAGAAGGAGTACAAAACGTTGGACTCGCAAAAAATCAACAAGCTCCGCGTTTTATTCGGAATAAAAGCGGGGGAATTTCCGGAAGCTGAGGATGTGGTGACAATCCACGAAATCCTCAAAACCCATGCTGGAATGGAGGATGAGATCACAGACTTCATCAATTTCGACTACACTGTGATCCTAAAAATCAACGAGGCTCGCGAAAACGAAACCAATTTGATTCGCCCATTGAAAGAAGAGATCAATCGGATCATCACCGTGTATGTGGGGCGCTATATGTCCAAAAAAGAAGGCCAAAATCGATCACCGGATCAACGTGGAATTAGGGTTGCCATCAAAAAAGAGGCAGCTGCGCCGGCATTGCCCGATATTGAAGTCATGGATGTCGATGAGACAGATGCCAACGTCATCTCAATTGACAAGGCCAAGGGGGTTCACGCCCAGCATCACCAAAAACTTGGAGGGGCCGAAAACCCAGACGATAACGAGCCCGAGCCGATTCAGCCCAAGACCAACGTGGCCTAAGTAGCGAGAAACGCGGTCCGAGACGCAAGGAGCGCGATTTTTTTTGGGCGCGACTGGAGCGAGGATGGATTTGCGTGAATGCACCGGAGCCCTTTGGCGGAGGCGGATTCACGCAAATCCAAGCGTTTCCCTATTGGCTAAAAAATCGCATTCCAAATGGTCTCCAATTCACTATAATGGATTCGCCTTTTATTTTGTGATGGAAAAAGAGCCCTTCAGCCAAATCACCAACAAGGGCCAGCCGGTCTTCTACCGCTTTATCGACAAACAGGCGAAGGAAACCGTGGTGTTCATCCATGGGCTTTTTTCCTCCAGCTCGATTTTCCGCCACTTTCTGGGGCTGATGGAAAAAAATGTCATTTTGGTCGAATTGCGAGGCATTGTATATTCAAAATGCGAACGACCATTTCTTGAAAACTATGTGGAGGACATCCGAATGATCCTCGAGAGAGAAAAAATCGAAAACAATGTGACCTTGGTGGGTTATTCCCTCGGCTGTTCCATCGCAAATCTGTTTGCTGAAAAATACAGCGAAAGGGTGAACAAAGTGGTCATGTTGGCCCCTATCAACAAGACTTTCAAGCAAATCGGCGAGCGCAATTTCATTAAAACCCTGATGAAAAGCCTGGGGAAAAATTTCTTCAAAAAATGGAAAAACTATCGTCGGCTGGAAAACCGATGGCCTTTCTACAAAATCTTCAGCCTTTTCAACCTTCGCCTGCTGCGGGACACCTACCAAAAAATAGAATTCACGGAAAAATGCGCCATCGTGATCCTAAACGGAATGCTGGACACGTTTTTCGATCCTGAAGATCAGCATTTGAAAATGCCCAATATCGTCCAAGAAAGAATTGATGATCTGGACCATTACCTATTTTTGACATCAGAAAAAATCAGTCTCGTGTCGAAAAGGCTGATCCCGCTTTTGGAAACGGTGAAAGTATAACTATATGACAGCCTTCCTGAGCTTCTCGGCAGCCTCTTTCGGGTTGTCGTCCTTGAGGATATAGTTGCCTGCCACAAAGATATTGGCTCCTGCGGCTTTGGCATACACCGCTGTCTTGTCGTCGATCCCGCCGTCCACAGCGATATCCAAATTCGGATAGTGTTCGCGGATCCACGAGATCTTAGGCAACACCTCGGCCATAAACGGCTGGCCGCCAAAACCGGGATTCACGGACATAACCAACACTTGATCGACCAAGGGGAGAATTTTCTCGAGTTTCGAAACCGACGTTGAGGGGTTGATCGCCACGCCCGCATCGCACCCCAAGCTTTGGATCTTTTCGATATCCTTTTTCATGTTCTTCGACGACTCCACGTGGATAATGATCGAGTGAGCGCCCGCCTTTGCAAAACTTTCGAAATAGCGCTCCGGATTAAGGACCATCAAATGGCAATCCAATGGAATCGTGGTCTTGATACAAGCAACCACAGGTGCGCCAATTGATAAATTCGGCACGAAGTTGCCGTCCATCACATCCACATGGAAGATGTCCGAAAACGGCTCGAGCCCCTGAAGAAAATGATTCAAATCACCATAGTCGGCACTGAGGATCGATGGGGCGATTTTGATTTTGGGCATAATTATTTCGAATATTTTTTCTCAATCTCTCCAATCAACTTAAGGCGTCGAAGATGTCGCTCGCCTCTGGAAAACTTGGTTTCCAAAAATGCTTTCACAATCTTCACGGGATCATCCATCGTTTCTTCTCTGCCTGCCGTGGCCACAATGTTGGCGTTGTTGTGTTCTCGGGCCAAGCGCGCCACGTTTTCGGAATAGGCCAAGGCTGCTCGGACTCCTGGAACTTTATTAGCCGCGATGGTAACGCCGATGCCGGAACCGCAGACCACCACACCCAAAAGCTCAGCATCGCCGGCGACCATTTCGGCCACACGCGCGGCGTAAATCGGATAATCCACCGAATCCTCGCTATCGGTGCCCATGTCCAAAAAATCGTACTGCTTACCCAGCTTCGCCTTGATCTTCTCCTTCATTTTGAACCCAGCATGATCGGATCCAATGACAACCTTTTTCATATGTATTATTTAGGGACTAGGGATTCGGGACTAGGGACTAGAAACAAAAACTTTGCGTTGAACGCGAGTCCCGAGTCCCAAGCCCCGAGCCCCTTTGGGTTTAGAATTGTTGTATAAACCTCAAATCGTTCTCGTAAAACAGCCTCAGGTGGTTGATGTGATGCTTGATCATCACCATGCGGTCGAGTCCGAAACCGAACGCGAAACCGCTAACCTTTTCAGGATCGTAGCCCACGTTCTTGAGCACTTGGGGATGAACCATTCCAGCACCTGCGACCTCGAGCCATCCGCACTGTTTGCAAAGCCTGCACGGAACGCCATCGGGCAATTTTCCGTTGCCTCGGCAAATCGGGCAGGTGCAGTCAACTTCCATCCCAGGTTCCACAAACGGGAAAAAGCTGACGCGGAAACGGGTCTTGATGGTGGGGTCTTCGAAAATTTGCTGGAAGGCATGGGCCATCACGGCTTTCAGGTTCGCCATGGAAACCCCTTTGCCGACCATGAGCCCTTCGAGCTGATGGAACATGGGCGAATGAGTGGCATCGCTGTCCTTTCGGAAGGTCTTTCCCATGGTCACGATGCGGATCGGTGGATCTTGTTTTTCCATGGTACGGATCTGCACAGGCGAAGTTTGCGTGCGGAGCACATGTTTTTTCAGATCTTTGAGGTAAAACGTGTCCTGCATATCGCGAGCCGGATGGTCCTCGGGAATGTTGAGCATATTGAAATTGTAATGCTCCAATTCCACCTCGGGTCCGTCGGCCACCGCGAATCCCATCTTGGCAAAAATCGCCTCGATATCATCCATGAAATGGGTGATGGGATGTCGATGCCCCGCAGTCGGCACAGCGCCTGGCACGGTCACATCCATCCATTCGCTATCCGCGAGGGAACCCAGCATTTCATTGGCTATCTCAGCGTTCCGTTTGACGATATCGGCCTCCAATTCTTCTTTGGTTTCGTTGGCCAGCTTGCCAATCGTGCGCTTCTGCTCATCGGGCAAATCCTTGAGGCCCTTCAGAATATCGTTGAAAACTCCGCTTCGGCCCAGATATCTGACTTCCACGTCCTTCACCTCGGTCTCGGATTTGGCCAATTTGAGGTCGACTAACATCTGATGCTTCAGGGATTCGATTTTGGTGTGCATAAAGATTCATTACAGACGCGCCCATATTACCGAAAGACGGAGCAAATCACAACAAACTTTTGAGTCGAAAAAATGGGCTTTGATTTCAGGCTTTAGATGATTAAAATAAATGGCGCCCCCCAACAACATTTTTATTATTTATAAAGTTGCCCCATGCCCAAGCACAAACACATCGAAGACCTGGAAGCCTTATCAATAGGCGAACGGGTTCTTGAAGGAAATTGCGACACAATCGTAGCCTGCGACACGTGCCGACAAAAAATTACAGAGATCATCGAAGACGACCCCTCAGGGAATCCTGAAAAAATTAAATGGATGAAGCTGATGGTCAACCAGATGGAGATGACCGCTTTTTTCTACAAAAAGGAGCTGGAGCGAATCCTGAATGGGAAAAACGCCACGGCCACGCCCGAATTCCAACGCCATCTTTGCAAAGTTTTCGGCGCACGCAAGGTGATCGGGGAAGAGAACAAATCAGCCGATATTGTGGTTGACGATGAGGCGAGGAGAACACCCCTTGAAAGGCCTTCCCCATTTCGAAAAGAAGTGTAACCGCGATCTCTCGTCAAAAACGGTTTCCCGTTCTCCGCTTCTGTTTTGCGGACCAAAATATTGACAATCTAATAATTTAATATCAAAATAGCTATCAAACCTTAACGGGAGCGGACCCCTCACTCAACCCAGATGGCTCAAAAATTCCGCAGCAAAAATCCAGACTTGCTGATTCCCGAGGTGATGGACGAACGGGTCAAAAGGACCACCGAGTTTTGGGGGTGCCGTACGGAAATGCTCAAGGCCATCGATCGGATCACCGCCTTTGTGACCCATCGATGCAATCTGGCCTGCGAATACTGCAACGGCCCCCATTTGAACCCAAAAAAAGGCGACCCCGAGCTCAAGCGGGAAATGTTGAATGACGACTTGTCGGTCAAAGCCCTTGAACGATTGCTGGACGAGGCGGGGCAGGATGCCAAAATCAGCCACGTCCATTTCACAGGCGGGGAGCCAACGCTGAACAAAGACCTTACACGTTTCGTGGAAATGGCCACTTCCCAAGGAATCCTATCTTCGATCACCACGAACGGAACAGCGGATCCAAAACTTTACAAGGAGCTGATCAGAAAGGGGCTTACGGAAATCAGAATCTCGATCGATTCCCATTCCCCTGAGCAATTCGACTCCATGGCGGGCATCAAAGGAACCTTTGAAAAGGTCGTGCGGAGCATCCAGGAGGTCGTTCGGCTGAGGGACGAGGAGAACGCAGATGTGTTTCTGGTCCTCAATGTCTGTGTGGGGAGGGTCAACCTGGAGGAATTGGAGAAAACCTTGAAATTCTTGATCTCATTGAATCCTAACGACATCAAATTCCTCGTGATCGCCCAGGAAAAGGATTTTGTGGTCAGCAGTAAAACCGAAAAACTGATTGTGGAACTGAAACAGAAGTTGGAGGAACATCCCAAGGAGCAATTCGTCCTCCTTAGATCCAAAATCAACAACCTGTTCAACCCTAATGCGACTGGTCTCAAAGAAGAAGAAACTCAAAAAGTGATGGAGCATTGTTTTGTGCCAATGACGGAAAGGACGGTAGATGGCAAAAATTACTATCCCTGCTCGATTTACCTCCGGTATTACGGCGAACCGCTAGGCACTTTGAATGAGCCTTTTGAGATGCAACAAACCAATGTGATGAAATTCACTAGGGAGCACGATTGCCGAAAGGATCCAATTTGCAGCGGACAATGCACCAATTGCTGTAAGGTTTTCAACGAGCACGCCAACAAACAAATGGAACTGAATCCGGACCGAGTCATAAAAATCGAAAACAACATCACCGAGCAGGAAATCGTGGAATTCGAACGAAAAATGAATCATTTGATTGTGACAGGCAAGCCATCAGACAGGCCTTATCTCATCATCAAACCCCACGGCCAACAATGGCGAGTGGAAATTATCGAATTTCTGAAAAAAAACGGCATAAACGTAAGCTCAACGACAACCCTTCCAGATTGGCCGGAATGCGCGAAGTACCTTTACACTTCCGAGGTGACACGGTCACGGATCGTTTCTTCATTGGAAATGGATCGAGCCTTCCGCATGCTTGAAAAGGGATCAGCGGAAATCCTGCGTTTCACCGAAGATGTGGACCTCGATTTGCTGAATTGGCTAAAATTGGAAATCCGAAAACGGTTCCCACCGATGGCTTATCAAATGCAAATCGCGGACGAAAAAAGAAGGATCCGTGTGAACCCGGTGCACACGCCAGACACCAAAGATATCGAAAGGGAAAATTGGATCTTGGACGGATATCTGAAAAACAAATGATCCGAACCGATTTATTCCATCCAATCACCCATTGAAGCCCCTATTGGAGTCGTTTGATCTTCGCCCAGAGCGCGGTCAGCTTTTCCTCGAGCTTCTCGTGCCCGAGGTCGATGTTGTTGGTTTAAATATTTTTTTAAAATTGACAATAATTAATATTATGTTAAAATAAATAGGATTATTCTAAAATTTCGTAATATGACAGCCGAGAAAAAGCACAATCATATTGAGACGAAAGAAGTCCCTGAATGGGCCAAGCTGCTTAAATTGAAAATGATAGACGTACGTGTGGTTTGTGACCAATGTCGAAAGCTCATCCATGATAACCTGCTTTCGTCATGTCCAGGCACCAATGAAAATTATAAAGAATGCATGGTTAGGACAGGGGCATCGGCGGATCTTAAAATTGAATCAGATTCATATTCTACCGGAAAGGCGATACTCTTAGGGGAAGGAGCGGATTTTAACGACCATGTTCAGCTTCAAAAAAGGCTGGCTCGTGGATCGCAGATACTTGAGAGAGAGGGTACGAAGAACCTAATAAAACTTATTAATGAGAAA
The DNA here is from genome assembly GCA_003154375.1 of Candidatus Peregrinibacteria bacterium. Lineage (GTDB taxonomy): Bacteria > Patescibacteriota > Gracilibacteria > UM-FILTER-43-11 > UM-FILTER-43-11 > FEN-1329. Next base: position 35,299 of record PMDG01000015.1, on the reverse strand, counting down.
CCTGCTGACGAATCAACCGGAGAAGGATGGACTGAAGGGTATGATGATGAAGCGATTCAGCAGGAGATAGCCTTAGATACCCACGACCCAACTAAGATGAATGAGGTTTTAAGAGAGAATTGTGTTGCCAGTTTCCTCAAAGCACTTTTTGACCAAAAAATTAAAATTATCGGAGATGAAGACTTCCTGAGTAAAATTCCTTGGTATGGAGAGGGCAAAAAGGCCAAATAATAATTGACCCTGCCTCATCTTCACCAAAAAATGACCAATGGGGGACCTTATTGGATTCTCTTGATCTTCGCCCCGATCGCATTCAGTTTTTCCTCCAACTTCTCGTACCCGCGATCAATGTAATAGATGTTGCTGATCTCCGTCTCCCCTTCCGCGGCCAAGGCGGCAAGCAAAACCGCGGCGCCGGCACGAATATCGCAACTGCTGACCTGCGCTCCTTTGAGTTGGCAAGGCCCCGTCACTTCGGCCTGATAGGCATTAAGAAGCTTGAATTTGAGCCCCATCTTTTCCAGTTCATACAGATATTGGAGGCGCCCATCGAACAAAGTCTCGAAAATGAAACTGGTTCCCTGGGCCTGGGTGAGAAGCGTGGCGAAAGGCGCCTGCAAATCAGTCGGGAAACTGGGGAAAATGGCGGTTTGCAAGCGGATGGCCTTCAGGTTTTTTGAGGGAAAAACTCGCACCATGTCGGCCCCTAGTTCAAAACGGACTCCCACCTCGCGCAGTTTCTGCCAGAAGATATCCAAATGATGGGGTTGCACATCTAGGATGTCCAACTCGCTCTGGGTGACGGCCGCGGCCAAAACTAGCGTGCCCGCCTCCAAATAATCGGAGGTGACACGGTAATCGGTTCCGTGGAGTTTTTTGACCCCTTCGATCTCCAACGTATGGGTACCGATGCCTTGGATCTTGGCCCCCATCTTATTTAGGAAATGGCACAAGTCCTGCACGTGCGGTTCGCAGGCAGCCATGCGAATGGTGCTTTTGCCCTTGGCCAATGTCGCAGCCATGATGGCGTTCTCGGTCGCGGTTACGCTGGCCTCGGTCATGGTGAAATCCGCGCCCTTCAGCGATTCTGCCTTCAAATGCAAAATCTCCTGGCTGTCCAACACTTCGGCTCCCAAAGCCTCCAAGGCGAACAGGTGGGCATCCATTGGGCGTTTTCCAAGCGGACAACCCCCAGGGAATGCCAATTGGACCTCTCTATTGCGAGCCAGTAAAGAACCGATGAGCAAGGCTGAGGCGCGAAGCTTGCTTACCAAGGCGTGCTCGATCTCAAGCTCAGCAGGGGCCTTGGCATGGATTTTAAGGACATGGTCAGAGAAATCCGTTTCCACACCGATGTAATGCAGAATGTGCTGCATGGTGTAAACGTCGGCGATATCGGGAACGTTTCGCAAAACAACAGGCTCATCGGTCATCAAAGCCGCGCAAATAATAGGCAATGCGGCGTTTTTCGAACCCCCCACTTGAACCTCCCCCGAAAGCTTCTGCCCACCCGTGACAAGGAATCGATGTGTGTGCATAGAAAATATTAAGATAGCTTATTTACAAATTGTCAAATATATGCTATAATTTAATATTAAATAAAGGTTCTCCTTCTAATGCGAATTCTGAAATCAGAAATACGAAATAACTAACGATGACCAAAGTGAACGTATTCTATGTCACATTATTGGTTCTTACAACCCTAATCTGGGGAGTCGTGTTCTATAAAAAGGACTACCACCCCCAGCCCGTCAAAATTGTGCTCAAAAGCTTCGGGGTCGGCCTGTTCTCCATGGTCCCGGTATTCGCTTACAAATACGCTTACCAACATGCCTTGCCCGAGCTTTCAGAATTCAGGATCTTCAGGCCGCTTCTCGATTCCCCTATTGAAAGCGGAATAACCGCCTTTGTCCTGAATCTGGTCATGCTCTCACTCTTGATTTTCGCGCTGGGCGGATTGCTATCGTTGATTCTGAATTTTTTCAGCCATGAATCGTTGGCCAACCTAAAAAAATCCCTGAGGCAGGAGCCACTCGGTTTCGTGACGGTCAGCATACTAATCGGCGTGGCGATCATGCTCCAAAGATGGGCCCAGGACACTTGGGAATCCCCGATCTTGGCCACGGCGCTCGGTTCGATCCTGTTTTTGGCCATCATCGAGGAGTACGTGAAACATCTGATCGTCCGCGTGACCGATGACAAACGGATCAAAGACATCGATGACGCAATTACACTTAGTATTGTGGTCGGTCTGGCATTCGCCTTCACCGAGACCATGGTGTACGGAATCATGGCCAACGATTTTAAAATGATTTTCTTTCGCACCATGGTGAGCCTGCCCGTGCACGTAGTGGCTTCCGGTATCTTCGGCTACTACTACGGACTCGCCCATTTTGCCAAACCCATGATGGCCTTGGAAGGTGGGGAAAAGATCTATCAAAACCACCTTTGGGGAATGGCGAGCCACGGATGGCTGCAGCGCCTGATGACACTCAGGAAATCCACGGTGTATTCCGAGGAAAAGATCATTGAGGGTTTCCTGTTTGCGACTGGATTCCACGCCTTGGCGAATGTGCTGTTCGAGCTGAGCTGGGGGGTCGTTGCGGTGCCGACGATCGTATTCGGAATTTGGTTTGTGCTCAGGCTTTACAAAACAAGCCAGAAAGAGAATCGGCTAATGGTTAAAATGGGGAGTCTGCGCATTTCCTGATCGACATTGAACAAGCCCGACCCTTAACAAGATGGGGCACAAATGATTAAGCCGCACGTCTTAGATTGAGTGAATTATCCACATCGTCGTTTTCGACGGTCAACTGCAACCCTTCGCCATTGCGTTCAATGACCCATTTTAGCCGTTCACGCAAATAGCGAATCGGCAGATAGCCCGCCTCGATGGATTCGTGCACATCGTTGCCGATATTTCCCTTCTCCCACTCCTCCTGCAATAGCTCTCCAAGTTGGGAAAAACTGATGTTCCGAGTGATCTGAGCCATGGGATTTTGGTTTGTTTTTTTGTTTTTTGGTTAGCTTATTATTATAGCCTTTTTCCCCTAGAAAATCAAGGATGTACGACAGAAAAACTATTTCTTTTAAAAAACGATGCTGGTAAGATTAACGAGTAAATAAAATAATTTCTCCAATTTTTATGCAGAAAAATGAAAAAATCCTGACCCTCGTCCTTGCGGTCCTTTTGGTAATATTCGCCCTTGTCGCCCTTTATCTCAATGTACTCATGCCCAAAGGCGGCCAATCTTCAACCACTCTCATCAATCAGATTGATAAGCCAGTAAAGCTTAACAATACGCTCAAGACCTCTGTGACGGTTCTCCCGGCTCCAGACAATGCTGTGCCGCAGAAATAAATCTGAGTCCTGAAAATCGGACCCATTTCATTGGTTCCGATTTTTATTTGTGGTGATTGGATTGACAAATATAAAATTGGTGCTAAGATAAACTACTTTGCATACCGTGTTCGTACTTTTACGACATGGCCTGAATAAAGGAGCAAAAGCCCAAGGTTGCACCCCCCGGATGCCCTAACGACACGTCAGGTCATACAGGATCACTATGGGCTTTTGTAAAACCCCCTTCTCGGCGTTTATTGCCTAAACGCCTTCCCGAAACCTTTATGAAACGCTTTAGTTGTGGACTTCTATGTCTATGTCTTGTCGTGCCTCATTGGACTTATGCGGAAGAGACAAATCCTGTTGTGGAGCCACTTGTGGCACCAATCGTAGAGCCTATCGTGGAGCCAACGGATGGGACTTCAATGAGCCCTGTCGTCGAACCAGTCGTCGAGCAAATTGTGGAAACAGTCGTAGGGCCAATCGTAGAAACCATAGGTGAACCGACGGTGGATCCGGTCGTCGAACCAACTGCGGAACCAGTCGCAGATGCGGTTGTTGAGCCTATCGTCCAACCGATTGCTGAGCCTATTGCGGAACTTGTTCTGGCGCCTATTCTTGAGCCTGTTGCAGAACCCATTTTGGAACCGATTGTGGCGCCAATCGTTGAGAAGAACACATCACCTAGCGCGAACCCTGTTGTGAATCAAATAGCTGAGCCGATTGTTATTCCGTCCTCCGGCCCAATCAGTCCACCAATTAGTTCCCCCATTAGTTCACCCATCAGTGCTCAGCTGATCATCAACGAGGTGATGGCGGGGACCGAGTTGAATCCAGAAAAAGACGTTTGGATCGAACTCTATAATCCCACCGACCAGGAAGTGCCATTGGACAGTTGGTCCATGAACGGCGTCACTTCTGGTGGAAGTTGGATTGATGTTTCGGATGGGCCTGGCCGAGCGGTTCAACCCAAGTCTCTTTTCCTGATTTCCCATTACACCAACAGCAAATCCTCGGCGTTGGCGGTGAAGCCCCATGTCCAAAAGTCATCCTTGCTATTCCCGAATCCGACGATCCAGATCGAACTTCGGGATCCATCGGGAAAAATCGCGGACAGAATCCAAATCGAAAAATCCCCACAGGATTTCAGGTCTTTTGAACGAAAACTACCCGCCACGGACGGCACTTTGGCCAAAAGTTGGACACGTTCCACGATGCAAACGAATCTTAAGGTGGGTCTCACCCAAACATTCGGAACGCCGAAGGCGGAAAACTCGTTGGATCAGCCCGTTGGTGATGTGGAAGCCCTCACCTGTTCGGAAAACGGCTCAGATCTGATTTTGAATTGGAAAAATCCCGCAAGTCCGAACTTGGCCTCGTTGAACATCTATCGATTGAACACATTGGGCGACGGGTGGGATTTGGTCGCAAATGCCCAACCCATCGAAAATTGGACGACTCCGGACCTATCGGCTTTGGAAACCTCGTTCAAGGTCACCACCCTTGACCGGCTCGGCCGAGAAAGCGACGGCGAGGAGGTGGAATGGAAGCCGAAACCAAAAATCCTCATCAACGAAATCCTGCCAAAACCAAAACTGCGTGAGGCTGAGAACGAATTTATCGAACTCTGGAATTACGGCACAGTTCCCGCGGATCTGCGAGGTTGGGAACTGGACAACGGGAATCTGGAAGATGATTTTTCCTATTTCTTCAATGACGAAGGTCGGGATTACCTCATTCAACCCAACTCGGGGCTAGTGTTTTACTCGAACGAGACGTTGATTTCTGTGGGAAACCTGGGTGACAGCGTCTATCTGTTCGACCCGGATGGAAACGAAGTGGATCATGTGGACCTTTCGCCCATGCTCACGGGCCGCTCATGGGGACGACGACCGGAGAAGACCGATGAATGGTTTGCGCTCGGGCATCCCACGCCAAATGCGCCGAATGTGGATATTAACAAGCCACCCGTCGCCTCGATAAAAACACAGGGGGGCACGCGCGAAATGACCGTCAACGTCACGGGCGAGGATTCAATGGATCCCGATGGGGACAAAATCGATTTCACATGGGTTTTCGAGCCTGGCGCAACGGACAATCGGAAAAATCCGACCGAATATCGATACGCGACTACTGGGCCAAAAACGGTCAGCCTGACCGTGACGGATGAATTCGGACTTTCCGCCTTGGCCACCTTATCTTTCGACGCCCAAATTAAGCCTGGGGGTGGACGTAACCGCGATGTTTTGAACCTCGCCCCTACAATCATCAAATCCTACAACGAAGGCGATGTGGTGATCGAAAGTGTGATTCCCAATCCGGATGGAAAGGACGCGGGCAACGAAAAAATAACCTTTAAAAACAACCTACGCCAAGCGGTAAGTTTGCAAGGGTGGAAGCTGGAGAATGCGAAAGGCAAACAATTCGTGCTGAAAAACGGATCGATCCAAGCCTCAGGGCGATGGACCTTTCATCCATCCGATATCAAATTAACTTTGGCAAACAAGGAAGAAAAGTTGACCCTGCTGGATCCTGCAGGCAATAGGATCGACACCATCGAATGGGCGAAAAGCGGCGATGGCGAAATATTGTTTCGGCCCGACTTTCTGGAGGACGGAATTTCGGCGGAAGTGACTCGGGTGGTCGACGGTGACACATTCCACGCCATTGTGGAGGGGTTGCCGGTCACCATTCGACTGCTCGGGGTGGACACTCCCGAAACAGTGCATCCGTTCAAACCCGTTCAAAAATTCGGAAAGGAGGCCAGCGACTATTTGAAAAACCGATTGACCGGAAAAACGGTTTCGTTATCGTTCGAGCCTCGAAAAACGGACCTGTACGGTCGATTGTTGGCCTATGTAAATCTCGATGGAACGCACATCAATGCCGAGCTGGTCCAAAAAGGAATCGGAATCGCATACACCCGTTTCCCATTCAAATACTTGGAAGAATTCAAAAAACTCGAACAGGAGGCGAAACAAGGCGGGTTAGGGCTTTGGGCCGACCCCCTAACCCAAGCTTGGGTTGAGGAATCCGAAAACTCAAATGAGGAAACGGGAGAACTCGAAAAACCTTTGGTCCTCGACGAAAAGGAGCCCAAGCTCGAAAAGGAGAAGGAAGTCGAAAAAGAGGAGGAGAAAAAAATAGAACCGACAGAACCTCTATGCCCCACCCAAGGGCTCCGAATCGAAACCATCCTTCCGAATCCCAAAAAAGGTGAGGGCGTGGAATTCATCCGCATCGAGAACCCAAACGATCAAACCATTTGCCTGATGGGATGGAAATTGGATGACAAAGCCGAAGGCGGGTCGAAACCGTTTGAAATGAAAGACGGTTCAATCGAGCCAAATGCGAATCGAACCTTCCTCAAAGACGAGACAAAACTCAGCCTCAACAATGCGGACGATTGCGCGACGCTGATCAACCCCTTGAATGAGATCGTGGACCAAATCTGCTATGCGAAAACTCACCCGAACGAACTGTTCACCCATGCCGGCGGAGATTGGAAACCGAAAATTGTAGCTAAAAAGGCCAGCACGAAAAAGAAGAAGGTTGTACGAACACAACATCTCGCGCCCAAGCCAAAAATTAAAACCTTGCCCCAGCCCTATGACAAATATCTAGCCTCTCTCGTAACGCAAACCCTGACTGGCACCATCCAATCCGTGGATGAGGATGCAAAATTGATCACGTTCAAAGGTGATAACCAAACTATTCAGATTTCCTTTTCCAACTCCAATGTGGTTGTGGCAGCGGTTATGCAAATGATTGATCCCAGCTCGCCTGTGATCATGGAATTGAGAGGATCGGAACTGGTGGCGATCAAACCATTCCAAAAAAATCCGGAAAAATCTGAAAAAAAGGAAAGCCAAAGCGTCGAATGGGAATTAGCCCTAGTCCTCTTGGTGTTGGCTTCGGCCCTCTTTGGAATCCGTCTACGATCAAATAGATTGACTAATAAGTAGTAAAAGGTTATAATCAACAACCTGAGTCGCCTTCGGGCGACCAGTGATCGAGGTCTTAGGACCTCACATTTTCATCCCGTTTCGACGCGCTGCAATACGTTTGCGTGTCGTGGGAAAAAACTTACGATGGAGGCAGGTGGGAGCCGACGCTCTGGTCTCCCCCCCACCAGGGTGAAGCACTGCCTGCCTCCATCACCCTTATCCTGTAACGAAAAAAACGGTTTCGTGTATTGAAGGATGCTATAATAATCTCCTTTACCTATTAAACCCCTCCCTATGAAACCCGAAAATGCCCCAGAGACGTTATATGGCTCCATTGAGCTATTGGCTCAAAAATTTTCAAAACCTGAAAATGCCCAGGAAAACCAGGAGCAACAACTGAACAAGGCGCGCTCAATGATCCTTGGAATTGTTCAAAACACGGAGAACGAGGATGAGCGGATCAAATTGCTAACCTTTTTGAAAGCCAAAGATGGCGAGACGCTCGCAGATCTGACGAAAATCGCCCTTGAGTATTTTATGAAAAGGGCCAGGGAATTAGAGGAAAAGGTCGAAAATTCCAATTCACAAGGGAACGGCACAAGGTCGCAGATTTCGGAAACCCTTGATGGAAAGTCCGGAAAGCTAGAGCAATAAAGTGAGAACCGCCCCCCAAATGGAACACAGGGAATTCACATCGCCGGCTCAAGGGCCAACGGTTTCCGATTCAGGTAAGCCGATTTTGCTGACGAAGAATGTGCAAAGGGAAAACGGGGTCGCACCAGAGGATCCTGAGAATAATGGAAAGCCCAAAACCGCTCGCGAAGGGTTGACCCTTGTTCTGAGCACAATCGCACAGAGTTCAGACACGAACCTTCCCGAAATCAAAGAGGTGGAACCGATCGAGGGCGAAACTGAAGGCGAAAAAGTGATCGAAGGCGTACTGCTTGAAGAGGCCCCCGCGGAACCAGAGGTCGATATTGATGTGGCCGAGGATTCTGAGGTTGGGGTCTCCGAGCCTGTGGAAACGGATTTCGATGAGAAGCCTGCGGTCGAGGTATCCGAACCTGTGCCAATGGATTTTGATGAGGAACCCGGGGTCGAGGTGTCCGAGCCTGTGGAAACGGATTTCGATGAGGAGCCTGCTGCTAAGGTTTATGAAAGAATGCGATCGGAATTTGATGTGGATATTGCTGAGTTGCCACCAGCTCCACCTGTGATTTTCAAAAAAGACGACGGGCAAAAAGACCGACTTGCGCCCAATTCGATCAAGGGTCGCCTGAAGACCATGCAGTATGGATCAGCTGAGCTGAAAAATAGGGTTGAAAAGGCTGGGGAACAGCCAACCCAAAATGGGTCAGGGTCAAAACCAGAGGTTCTCGTGACTCCTCTTGCCCAAGGACAATCGAGGATCGCTCCACAACCCACGCCGCGCACTATGACTGAACAAATGTTTCAGTCAAAAAAAACGGAGGACAAAATGACCGAGGAGCAGAAATGGTTTGTTGAAAAACCCCAACCTTTCCCGAAAAATATTGAAGAACGATCGGGACGAAATATAAGCGACGCGATTCTTGGGATACAACCTAATCCTTCTAAAACGAGTCCCGCGCCGACTCCAACTGTTACCCAAAAAATGAGTCCTGAAATGTTAAAAAAGGAAATTGAAGAATTGGAAAAAATGGTTTCGGGAATTTTTGGGGTCATCATGAAAAATGAAAAAAAGGAGAGGGAAATTAAAGAGATTAATGGCGGCTACCTTCTTGCAAAAGTGCATATTTGTCATGAAATGGAACAAAATGTCTACCAAACTCCAAATTCAGACAAAGAAGTGGGGCAAGGCGCTAAACAAGGAAAGGGTGAAAATAGCCAAAAATGGGTGGCTGAGGCAAAACAATATCCAGACGGAATATACCTGTTTTTAAAATCGCCGAAATTTGGCCTTTCTGTATTTGCTGGAGAAAAAGCTCATTTGGCGAACGAAGAAATGCTGACGATCATATTCGACGCGATTCAATAATGCTTTAGGAAATTTTTGAAAATCGAGCCCCTCCCATGAGTGCTGATCTTCCAAAACCATTGGATAGGCAAATGCCTGCCCCCCGAGCAAACGAAAATGGGGGCGCTTCGCCAAAGGATGACGAAAGTGATTTGCTTGAATACCCGCCCGAGGGTTCGGTCATCGGTGAATTCGTTGCCTATGAAGAGCCAGAAGAGCCAAAAGGAAAATTGGCTGATTTGATCGAAAAAACACTGGAAGAAAACGGTTCGGCTTCCGCAATGTCTGGGGATGGTGAGCCTACGGCCACAATCTCTTTGACACAACCCGCCATTTCACCCGACTATCTTGAGAAAGCAGGTCACGTTTCCCAGCCATATTTTTTGGATCGACTACAACAAATCGCTTGGACAATCTCAGGCGTGATCCGAAAACATCGATTCATCAAAAAGGATCTGCTTGCGGTCATGCTCGTTTCAAAAGAGCAGAAGGCCTCGGCCTTAGACACGCCAAGCGGAAACCTGGATATCGAGCCATCGCCGAAGCCTAATGTTGCCTTGGAAGCGTATGAAAACATTCGGGAGCTCAGGGATGGGCTATATCTGGTTCTCAAATTGGATGGTGCGAAAGTGTTTGTTTTGGGTGGGGAACGTGCTGAGACCGTTGCCCCTGAGACCGTTGAATCGGGCTATCAGGAAATCACTAGTGTTAGGAAATTTTTCAAACGAAGTGATAAAATCGAAAAGGGGTCTGCGGAAAATACGGACACCGATGCGAAAGACGATGACGAATAGGCTCCAAGGAGGATTTGCCAAAGGTTTGAATTGAATTACCAGAAGGCTATGGCTGAAAATGTTGCAAAAAATTTGGGCGAGCCCGAACCATTAGCGGATGAGGGTTTCGGTAAGCTCACATCAGAACTCGTTCCTGCGCCTTTTAACAGCACGGAAAATTTGCCGAACAACGAAAAAAATCCCGATCCTGAGCTGGTAATTCTCGCGGAGGAATGGAAAAGAGAAGTGGAGGCCAGGGGGGATGAATTTGTGGCCTATAATTTTAAAGTCCGAGGTCACGTCTTAGCCAAAATCAGGGTTAAGGCGAAAGAGGGCACACAAAACGGAGCGGAACAAACAGGGGGTACCCTTTTATTGGTTTTGAAAAGTAAAAAAAACGGGGAAAGAATCCTGGGGGGCGGGAAGTTGGTAATCGGTGAGGAGAGGATCGGCACAATTTTCAAAAGTGCCTCATCAAAAGAACAATTCGATCAATTTGGAGTTGAAGAATGGAAAAGGGAAGTGGAAGCCAAGGGGGATAGCTTTGAACCAATAGACAAAGATCTTCCCTATCGTGTCATTGGAGGTAAAATTTTGGCCAAAATCAGGAAAAAAAGCGGGGAACTCTTCGCGATATTAAAAGGTATGGATGGCACTGAAACCGCATTCCCCGAAGAAGGCGTAGTGGCCAGCGAAGAGACGGTCAATACGGTCGCCAATTGCGTGTTTACCGAGGATCAATTCACTCAGTTTATCAAAGATATGAGAAAGCCCTTAATACAAATAGCGGACTCGAAAAAAAATATCTGAGGCAACAGGTTTAAAACAACGCGTTGACGACGAAAAGGTAAATGGCGGCATTCGAGATTAAGCCAACCATCAGGCCAACAATTAGGCCCCCAATCAGGGTTATGTTGGGCATCTTGTCTAATTTGGGTTTTTCAAGTAAAATGCCCGAGTCCTAAGCTAGATTGATCCGCAAACGCAGTCAGTTTTTAAAGTGAACCCCACACGAAACCATGAAAAGCGTTTCCCGTTTTCTGATCACCCAGATCCTGGCGGCCAAATCCAAGTCGGTGCTCAAAAGGCATCGCACTCAAATAATCGCCATCACTGGCAGCGTGGGTAAGACCAGCACAAAAGAAGCCATTTATCACATCGTGGGCCGCCATTTCAAGGCGCACCACAGCCCCAAGGGATTCAACACGGAGTTGGGGTTGAGCCTTTCCGTCCTGCAGGAGGAGGCTTCGGGATTCTCATCGGTCAAGGCGTGGCTCGGAATTTTGAAACGGGCTTTTGCCAAACGAAAATTGCCTTACAACAAAATCGTGTTGGAAATGGGCGCAGACAAGCCAGGCGACATCCGAAAGCTGACCAAGATCGCCAAGCCCAACATCGCCGTGATCACCAATGTGAACCCCGTGCATCTGGAAAAGGGTCAGTTCAAGGATCTGGATGACATCCGCAACGAAAAGGCCTCGCTGATCAGCGGTCTAAGGTCCGAGGATGTAGCCATCCTGAATTTCGACGACCCGCTGGTGAAGACCATGCCAACCAAAGGCCGGATTTTCAGCTTTGGCACAACCCAAGAGGTGGATGTGAGGGCCAGCGAAATCGAATCCACGAACAAGGGCCTCAAATTCACGGTCACCTACAAAACCGAGTCGGCTAACTTCGCCGTGCCAGTGCTGGGGACTTTTCAAATCTACACCTTGCTCCCCGCCATCGCCGTAGGGCTGACGCTCGGATTGACACTAAAAGACTGCGTGGCCGCCCTGCGTGATTTTCAGCTCCCCAACAGTCGCATGAACTCGATCCCAGGCATCCACCACAGCACCATTATCGACAGCTCCTACAACGCCTCCCCCACTAGCATGGCGCGAGCCTTGGAGCTATTGAAGGAACTCAAGGCCGACCGCAAGATCGCCGCAGTGGGCACTATGAATGAACTAGGCGACCGAACGAAGGAGGCGCATCTGCTGTTGGGAGCCAACGCAGCCAAAGCCGCCGACATCGTGGTAGCTGTGGGGCAGGAGGCTTCAACGATTAAGCAGGGTGCCAAGGAGGCGGGTATGCCAGAAAACCAAATTTACACCTTCATGACGTCCGACGAAGCGGGCGCTTTCCTCAAGGATTTCCTGTTGCCCAAGGATCTGGTGCTTGTGAAAGGCTCCCAGAACCGCGTGCGCATGGAGCGACTGGTGAAAATCATCATGGAAACCCCAGAACTGGCTAGTCAGTTGTTGTGCAGGCAAGACAGGGCGTGGGAGAAGATTTAACATTTCGGATTTCTGATTTCGCATTCTATGGAAACCGCTTTTTTTATTTAGCATTTTTGGTGTGGGTTGATTTCAGATTAAAAATATTGACATAATAAAAAAAATGTAATAAAATAAATCTCTAAATTTTAACCAAATAAGTCTATGGAACCCAAAATGCAAATGTGGTTGCCCAATCCTTATTTTTCAACTGAAGGGGCTCAAATAGAAATTGAAAAAGTAGCAAACAAAGCAAGAGAAGCGATTAATTCAGCACAAAATCTTTCGCAAGAAGAAAAAAAACAATTATTACATTCGCTCGAAAATCAACCCCCAATGACACCGCCGGATAACGCATCCGAAGCACAAATAATCTGGATAGAAATTGGTTTTATTCGTGATTTTATTAAAAAAAACTTAGGAATCGAAATATAATAGTGAATTTTCATCACTCGACTTTATACCAAGGGGGTTATTTCGAAAAACTTCAGATGCAAAACCAGAAATCTCGTAGATCCGCCTGTGGAGGAAGAAATGCGAAATGGGGGGCGACTACCGTATAAGGGATAGGATTCCTTCAGCCCCTGTCTGCATATCCTCTTTTTTGACGGTGTCCAAATTAACCCATCGGGGTTTTTCGGATTCGTCGTTCGGATCCACCTCATGGTCTTTTAGGAGCTTGGTCGTCTTCGCTTCGCAAAGATAGAAAAAGGAGTAGCTGTGGTAGGCCTCGTCCTTGGGTTCATAGTAAAAGAAACTCTCGTCGAACTTCAAAAGCTTTTGGATCTCGATCTCCACACCTGTCTCCTCTTTGATCTCACGGATCAGGGCATCGTGAATGCTCTCACCCAAATCGATGCCGCCACCAGGGGTCCAATATTTGCCCGTGGACTTCGTTTTCATAAGCAGAATTTTCCGCCCATCCAAAATCACCCCATACGCCGCCGGCCGGAAAACCAGCTTTTCCTTGGGAACAAGCTTCTTGCCACCCGTCAGCGTTGTGCATTCGATCATCATGGCAATCGTGTAACAGATATCAAGTTTACCATTTGACCGCTTCGCCAGCCACCAAGGTATTTCGGATCGGAATCGTTCCGACCTTATTGAAGTGGATTTTCTCTGTAAAAAATGCTATAATTGCAAGATTAAACTTAACAAACAAATATGGCTTTATCAGAAAATCCGAAAAGACCCGACGGTTTCGAGGATAAATTGGAAAATTTGAAGCTCATGAAAAAAGAGGTGCCAACCATGTATTCCAGTACAGTGAATGCGATTATGGATATGGCTGAAGGGGGTGATCCCGATGGCGTGCGTGAGCAGTATTACCCTGGCTGGGAAAATGCCGACTTTGAAGATTTGTTAACTGAATTGGGGGAATCTAAATAATTTTTAAAACAAGGGTTGAAATTTGAAATATTAGATTAAAAAAACCCTTCGTTTCCGAAAGGCTTTTTTGAACCCTCACCAACAGCGGCCGTTAAAATTCAGATGGCACGCATCATGGTTAAACAATGCACGACATCTGCACTCTAACAAAACAACGAAACGTGTGACCAAACTCATCCGCCGAAGCGAACAAGGTGTGATCTTTTGTTTTGGTTTTGCAGAGCATTCACGATTCTGTTTTACCTACCGTCATTCAACCTAACTCAATCCCGAAGTAAATCGGGAGAATAAGAAAGGATGTCGTAAGCCACACCCTGAGCCGATTAAGGCTGAGAAGTGCGATTTACGATTGAGCGGCAGACAGAACCCATCTCACTCTCTGGCAATCGCGACAAGCACGACGCGAATGGAATCCGCTCCACCTGCCGAAGCAGAGAACGAAATCCAAACATCCATAGGTAACCACCGATCCGCAGACCAGCGAGAACCCAGGACCAAAAAGCAAGCGCGGCGCCATTGGTGAGAGAGTTCCACCCGAAAACAGTGGCCGGGTCGGCTTAAAAGCCGAACACCAGATGCCAGCTTATTTGTTTTTGTTTTAACGGGCAGAATTCTCTCGCCAAAGCTTTGTTTTAAAGATCATGTATCATAGCATTATACCAAATTATTGCTATTTCCGCAATAGTTTTTTGACTCATTTTTGTGGGAGTGGAGGTAAAAAGGTCCATTTTTTATTGGCTTCTGGAAGCCATTTAATTGACAGGGTGGTTTTTTGACAAATAAATCCATCATTATACAATTCAGTCGGAAAATAAATTCCAAACAAAAGTGTTTTCTAGTAACGCTCGAGAGACCCGATGGACCCCGCTTACCCTGATTTGATTCCGCAATTTCGATTTCTGATCTCATTCCAAATACGACCGATCATCGACTGAAAACCACAAAACGAAAAAGCATCAAATCCTGCTAGGCCACCATGGGAGACTCGAGGTTAAATTACCCCCTAACTTAACCCCATGAGTTTAATATACGCACTGATTGGCTTGGCCATCGGCGCTGGAGGCGTTTACGCCTTCTTCAATGCGCAGGGAGCCTCCCGCCTAAAAAAGATCCAGGAAGAAAGCGAACGAGAGATTGCAAAGATCCAAAAACATCAGAAGGAGCTTGAGCACAAGTCTCTCGAGATCGAAACCAAGATCAAGGAAAAGATTTTGGATGCCAAGAACAAGGCATTAGAGATCATGGACGAGGCCAAGAAAGAGGAAACGGAACGCCGAAAGGGTCTCGAGAAGCTCGAGCAACGCCTTATCAGCAAGGAGGATATTATCGACAAAAAGATTGCCGATAGCGAAAGAATCAAGGACGAATACGCCAAAAAAATCGAAAAGCTGAAAGTCGAGGAAGAAAAAGTCGAAGCCTTGTACGTGAAACAAGAGGAAGTGCTCACCACGCTCACTGGCCTCAGCAAAGAGGATGCAAAAAACCTGCTTCTTTCCAATGTGGAACGCGACTACAAGGACGACATTGTGAAGCACTATCACAAGATTGAAAACGATGTGAAGGAGGAGGCTGGCAAAAAAGCCAAGGACGTGATCGTACAGGCTATCCAAAAGATGGCTTCCAGTGTCACCTCGGAATCCACCCAAACGCTTGTGGCGCTTGCCAGCGATGACATCAAGGGCCGGGTTATCGGACGCGAAGGCCGCAACA
Source organism: Candidatus Peregrinibacteria bacterium (assembly GCA_003154375.1). Taxonomy (GTDB): domain Bacteria; phylum Patescibacteriota; class Gracilibacteria; order UM-FILTER-43-11; family UM-FILTER-43-11; genus FEN-1329. The sequence continues at coordinate 19,883 of PMDG01000015.1, read as the reverse complement.
TCAACGCCTTCGAGCATCTCACGGGCGTGGATGTGATTGTGGACGACACCCCAGGTGCCATCGTGATTTCGGGCTTCGATCTGGTTCGCCGCTATGTGGCCAAGCGTTCGCTTGAGAAACTGATCGAGGACGGTCGAATCCACCCCGCACGCATCGAGACCATTGTGGAAGAGACCAAGAACGAAGTCGGTCAAATGATGGTCGAATCCGGTGAAAAGGCGGTCCAGGAAATGGGAATCGTGGGCCTGCATCCCGATCTGGTGAAGATCGTGGGTCGCCTGCGCTTCCGCACCAGCTACGGCCAAAACGNNTACGGCCAGAACGTGCTCAAGCACAGCATGGAGGTCGGCTACATTGCCGCCGCCATGGCCGCCGAACTGGGCCTGAACATCACCGTGGCCAAGACCGCTGGCTTCTTGCATGACATCGGCAAAGCCGTAGATCATGAGGTAGAAGGCAGCCATGCCCTGATCAGCCGCGACATATTGAAAAAATACGGAATCTCGAAAGACGTCATCCATGCCGTGGAATCCCATCATGAGGAAGTGCCTTTTGCATCACCCGAAGCCATGATCGTCCAGGCCGCCGATGCCATTTCCGCCGCGCGCCCAGGTGCCCGCCGCGAAAGCTTGGCCACCTACCTCAAACGCCTGCAGGAATTGGAGGACTTGGCACTAAGTTTCAAGGGTGTCGAAAAGGCCTATGCCATCCAAGCCGGCCGCGAGGTCCGCGTGATGGTGAAACCCAACGAGATCGACGATTTGGGTGCCATCCAGATGGCCCACGAAATGGCCCGCCGTATCGAAAAGGAAATGGCCTATCCTGGGACCGTCAAGGTGAACGTCCTCCGCGAAACCCGCGCCATCGACGTGGCCCGTTAATAATCAACCGACAATCAAAAACCCAGGAACCTTTCGGTCTCCTGGGTTTTTTGTTTCCGCCTCCAATCATTCTCCTCCTAGGCTAGGAGGAGTTCCCATAGGGGGAGGTGGTCCGCCGAGTGGAACAGTAACGTCGCTGTCCCAACCGACGTACCGCCTCCGACTCGCAAAGGCTCGCTGGACTAACGCCTGCGCCCCGCCTAACCTAGGCGGGAAAAGGTGAAATAGATCAATTATTCATTCGACTTTGAATATCCGATCATCGACATCACCAAATCGGTGAGGATGAATACGGTGCAAAGGATACAGAGCACGCAAAGCGCCTTGATGTAGACCATCTCGTTGTAGATGTAAACGATGTTGAGCATCAGGCCCATGGCGGAAAGGAGACTGATCCCATAAAAAAGGTTGCGGGTCTTTTTCGCCTTCAGGGTCATCCAAGCCAAAACGATCAGGACGGGATAGACGAAAAGCGCGATGGTGCACACTGGAACCCCAAGGAATTGGGCGTATTTGCTGGTGATCACACTGCTGCACGAAAGCGAAGAATTGATGTCACAAAAGCTTTTCTCGGCCTCGCCCCATTTGTCCTGCAAAAAAAGATAGGTGAGATAAATGGCATTCAACATGCCGATCAAGGAAACGGTGATGATGGTCAGTGCGGATGTTTTCTTCATAGGAAAATTTGATTAGATTCTTTGATTGTAATGCAAATCGGGTAGCGGGGCTATTTTTTCATCATGGTTTTGTACAACGCCTCGAACTGGGGAATGGTTTTGCGGATGTCATGCTTCTGGATGATCTGAAGGCTCTTTTCGGACATCTTTTTCCGAAGCTCGGAGTCGGTAGCCAATCCGATCATTTTTTCCGAAAGGGCGTCTTCGTTTCCCATCTCGAACCGGTAACCATTTTCGCTATCAAGGCAAAGCTCGGGGAGCGCCATTGCGTTCACGGCAAGAATGGGAAGACCTGAGGCCATGGCTTCCATGGTGACTATGCTTTGGAGTTCAGCGATGCCGGCGATCACGAAAATATCCGAGGCTTGGTACAGATCGGGCAATTTGTCGTCTGGTACGAAACCTGTGAATACCACGGACGATTCCAAGCCTAATTGTTTTGTCAGCTCCTTAAGGGGTTCGGTTTCGGTCCCCTTGCCGACAATCACATACTGGAAATCCGCCTTTCCCTTGGCAAGGGCCATGGCTTTTAGTACGTAATCGACGTTCTTCTCTTTATCCAAACGGCCAACGTACAGAAAAGTCGGTTTGTTCTGAAGTTTGTAGAGTCGTCGCACTTCATCGATCTTCTCGACGGATTCCGGCTTGAAGCGTTCCAGGTCGATTCCGCATGAAATCGCGAGAACCGGCTTGTCGAATCCCGTCTTTATCAAAAGATCTGCAGCCGTCTGCGTAGGGGTAGTGACATAATCGAGCTGGTCAAATACCTTGCGGAATCCTCGCCAAGCCCAATTTTTGACCCACTGTTCCGGTTTTTTTGGGAAATGCAAATAATGAACCAGGTTTTCCGGCATAAAATGATTGGTGCCCATCACCGGGATGCCAAGCTTTCGTGCCGCGGCAGCGACCGTCCGACACACGAAGAAATGGCTTTGCACATGAACCACGTCTGGATTGAACTCGCGGATCTTGTCCTCGATCCTTTTTCGGATCATCACGGGCGGGGAAAAACGGAACCCTTTGTAAAAAAAGACAGGGAGAGATCGGACTCCAAAGATATCCACGCCGTCGTGCTGCCCCATCTTGAAATCCAACGTATCCGAAGGGGCAATGGCCAAAACCTCGTGCCCTTGTTTTTTCAGATAAAACGCCAAACGCTGGGCAAAATACGAAGCGCCGTTCACATGGGGATAATAGGTGTCCGCCGCAATAAGGATTTTCATAGGCATTATTTGGTTACGCTGTTCCCTGTGGCTGCCATAAGATTCTCTTTCAACATCTTCTTATACATGCGCCGACCAACGAAAATATAGATAATAACGGTCAGCATCATGAGGCCAAGCACAGCCCAAGTGCCATAAGAGAGGTACTGGCTAATGGTGTTGAGAGCCTTCCCGTAATAATAACCGATGAAGAAAAAGGTGAGCGACTTGGGAAGGGTTGCCAAAAAATTGGCAAACAAAAATCTTCGATATTTGACCTTCGCCACGCCGGCGGCAACGAGAAATGGCATGCCAGCCGCATGGGTGATCTTAGCGATGAAAAGGGTTTTGATCGTATGACGATGAAAAAGCGAATGCATCCTGTCGGTGGTTGGGACGGAAACCTTGGCGAACTGGGTAAAACGCTTCACAATTCGAAGGCGTCCCCAGTATCCCAAGGCATAAAAAAGGCTGTCGCTACAAAGGTCCGCAACCACGATCAAAGGGTAGGCGATCGCAAAACTGACCAAACCCTGAGAAGAGATATACCCCGCAAACATGGTGATGAATGGCCCTTCGATAACCGTGATCACGAACAAGGCGCTGTACTTATACAGAAGAAAAGTGCCGAGTAGGTGAGACATCAGAAATTCCATAGAAAGGTTTGGATTTTTCAGCGTACGCATTATAGCTTAAAGAGAGAAAACCGACAAAGTTTTGACACGGACCCCACGGAGTCGTGATAGTATGGGTTAGCCAGAATAAGATCCGATTGTGAATTCGATTTTCTTTCATATTTTTTCAAATTTCTTTCAAATATTCCCATGATCCAAGTCACCAACCTCACCAAAAGATTCGGCGAATTCACGGCCGTCGACCATATCTCGTTCTCCGTGAAAAAGGGGCAGATCTTCGCCTTTTTGGGACCCAATGGAGCGGGAAAAACCACTACGATCAAAATGCTGACCACCCTGCTTCTTCCCACGGAAGGAAAAATCGAGATGAACGGGGTCGATCCGACCCAGGACAAGGATGGAGCCCGACGATCGTTTGGCATCGTGTTCCAGGATCCGAGCTTGGATGATGAATTGACCGCATTGGAAAACATGGAATTCCATGGAATCCTGTACGGGGTGCCTCGGAAATTGTTGAAACAGAGAATTGAGCAACTGATGAAATTTGTGGAATTGTGGGACCGAAAGGACGATCTGGTGAAACATTTCTCTGGAGGGATGAAACGACGACTTGAAATCGCGCGGGGTCTCATCCATCATCCCAAGATCCTGTTTCTGGATGAGCCGACATTGGGTCTGGACCCCCAAACCCGAAATCATATCTGGAGCTATATCCAGGATCTCAACAAAAAGGAGGGCATGACCGTTTTCTTCACCACCCATTACATGGAGGAGGCAAATCGGGTCGCAAACGAAATCGCGGTGATCGACCATGGAAAAATCATGATCCATGGCACCTCAAAAGCGCTCCAGGAAAAAACGAAAACCCATACCTTGGAGGAAGCCTTTTTGGCTCTAACCGGAAAAGAGATCCGCGACGAAGTTGCCGGTTCATCCGACCAATTGAGGATGCGACATCGAATTTGGACCAGACGATAAGGACAGCTCTGAGCTGAGAGCTTTGTGCTTTGAGAGGCTCTCAGCCCTTAGCTCAGAGCTCACAGCTTTTATGGTTTAGATAATTGTAACTTTGTGACATGAATACCATCTACATATTGTGGCTTCGCCAACTTAAACGCTACGTCCGTTCCAAGGCCCGCATGGTCGGATCGCTCGGTCAACCGCTGCTGTTCCTTGTGGCCTTGGGCTTCGGCTTCGGTCCTATTTACCAAAAAGCTGGGGGCGGAAACTATCTTCAATTCTTGGCACCTGGGGTCATCGCCATGGGCATCCTGTTCACCAGCGTTTTCATGGGAATCGAGATTATCTGGGACCGCCAATTCGGCTTCCTCAAAGAGACCCTAGTCGCGCCTGTTTCCCGAGTGAATATCATGATCGGCCGAACTTTGGGTGGGGCAACAGTAGCCACGATCCAGGGGGTCATCGTTTTCCTGATGGCTATGGTTGTTGGATTCCGACCCACCAGCTGGCTCGCCTTCCCCGTGGCGCTCCTATTCATGTTTTTGATCGCTGTCTTGTTCACGGCACTAGGAACCGCCATCGCCTCGTTCATGGAAGACATGCACGGCTTCCAGCTGATCGTGAATTTCCTGATCATGCCTTTGTTTTTCCTCTCTGGCTCACTTTTTCCGCTCGACAATTTGCCGGGGGCCTTGGCCACCATCTCCCACATGGATCCGCTTTCCTACGGAATCGATGGATTGCGCGCAACCCTGGTGGGCAGTGCCCATTTCGGCATCCCGTACGACTTTTTGGTCCTGAGTATCCTAGTGGCTTTCATGATGGCGCTGGGAGGTTATTTGTTCTCAAAAATTCAAATCTAGGGCTTGTTGGCGCTTCACCCAATCGGACCCCACTCGCCCCGAATAAGCTTCTCCTTTTTGGCGCGCGTCCATCCTTTGAGTTGTCGCTCACGTCTCATGGCCTCTTTTCGCGTATTGAACACCTCAAAATAGACCAATTTAGAAGGGTGGTGTTTCCAAGTGAATTTGGCACCCAAACCCGAATTATGAATCTCGGTTCGCGCAAAAACGCTAGAAGTCGACCCAACGTAATAGGCTTTATTCTGGCACTCTAAAATATAGACAAAAAATCGTGTAAAACTCATATTCAATTGATAGCAAAATATTTAAAGGCCCTAAGGCACCTCCATGCGCCGACAATATTGAAGGATATCTCCTTCGATTCCACTTCGCTATGCTACGTTTCTCTCAGGACATGCTTCTCTGTGTCTTCGCATAATCCTGGTTGAGACGTCGAAATGCTGAGCCTTTGTCGAAGCATGGAGATGCCGGGAGTCGAACCCGGGTCCAAAGATGAAAGCGGAAACGTCGTTCACAATCATGGCAGGCTTCGATTTCGGTCGATGGAATAGGATGCCTACGAAGAACTCCATCGCTTGCCTGGGTTGGGTTTTGGTCACACACGCCTCCAGGGGCGTCATGCGTGCTTGGCTCGCTATTTGTCGTCTAGCCTAGCCAGCGAGTATCACTGGGAAAGACGTGGCCGCGGTTTGGCAGCCTGATTCAATGAAATTACGCATTCATACCGGCGAAGCTAGGAGTAAAACCCCTAACGGCCTGTGCGAAGCGAGCTTTCAAAGAAACGAAAGTGTTATTGGCACTTAGTTTGCGCTGAACGAATTGGAAGGCGGACAGCGCGACGCCTTGATTGCCGTTTTTCGCTTTGAACCATCTTTGTCAAAGCCAATGCATCCCCTTGGTGTGAAAGAACCGAGTAGCCAAACGATTATAGCTCATTTCAAGAAAATTGACAAGAGATGGTTATGATTATAGAATTAAACTCGAAAACGGATTTGAGCCAAGCTCTCAAATCATGTATTGTGGAAGCGATCTGAAAAACAAAAAGGCCATTGAACCGCTCATGGTTATTTTATGTCGAAACCCAAACGTTTGACCCCAGCGAGCTCCCCCGACCCGAAGCCGAAAACTCGGCTAACGACTCCTTTTGTCCGTGATTTGAAAAAGAAAGCGCGTTTTTCGGAAATGAAATTCAAACGCCTGGTGGAACATATGAACGAGGCGGTTTGGGTAGGCGACAAGAACGAATTGACCCTTTACGCCAACCCCAAATTTTGCGAAATCACGGAATATTCGCTCGAGGAAATGTTGGGGAGGCCATCCTATGATTTTTGGACCGCTGAAAGCGCTGAGCGAGTGAGGGCTGTGAATAAAGGCGACCGAAAACGAGGCATCAGTTCAAGTTATGAGGGGGATTTGGTGACCAAGTCGGGCAAGGAAATCCCGGTGCTTCTTTCGGGAACGCCGTTGCCCGATGGCGGGACCATCGGCATTATGACGGATCTTCGCAAGATCAAGGAAAAGGAGGCGTTGGTGGAGGAAAGCCTGATAAGCCGGTTCGACCTTGCGGTCCAAGGCTCGAATGACGGTCTCTGGTATACCGAGATTCCATCCAAGGCGATTCGTGGTCATTCGGATTTCAAAAGCTTCATGAATCACCCACTCTGGTATTCCAAACGGCACAAGGAAATTTTGGGATATCGGGATTTTGAGCTTGCGGACCGGTTCGAATCCTGGTTCCAGCTGATTTATCCAGATGACCAAAAACGGGTGACTGACAGGATCTTCTCCGCCCTTCGTTCCCGCTCAAGTTTCGAAATCGAGTATCGTATCCGAAGAAAAGACGGGAAGACCATCTGGGCCAACACCCGGGGCGAAGCCAAGATGGGTAAAACAGGTGGAATTTTATTTGTCGCTGGCTCATTCCGCGATGTGACGGAAAATCGGTTAACACGGGAATCGTTGGCAAAGCGGGTGCGGGAAGCGCATCTTTTGTACCAAGCCAATGCGCACATGCGCATGGTCCATTCCGTCAGACACGTTTTTTCGGATTTGGCCAGGGATTTGGAGGCCTCGTGCCGCGAAACGCCAGGGGCAAGCACAAAAATCGAATTTGACGGAAGACAATACTCAAAAACATTCAAGGCGGGGAGGCCTAAATACAGCGTCAAGGAGCCCATTATCGTCCGAGGAAAAAAACGGGGGATGATCGAACTCTATTATTTGAGATCCAAAGATCCGTCATCAGCTGTTTTCAACAACGACAAACAGGCATTGGGCACTTTGGGAGAATCCGTGCGCAAGCATGTGAGCAGCCGCGAAATCATGGAACGCTACCAAAGGCTGATCAAAAAATCGGTCATGGGCATTTTCATTGTCCAAGACAATGCCTTCAAATTCGTGAATCCCAAGTTTGCACGCATGCTCGGTTACAAGGGGGCCGATCTTATCGGCAAAAAATATTGCGAAATTTTTGTGGACCCATCATGCCAAGTGGCGGTCAAAAAACAAAGGCTTAAAAAATATCTTCGGATGATTTCCAGAGGGCGTGTGAAGAACGGAAATTTCATCGAACTCGAGGTTCATACCCAATGGATCGATTACCATGGCAAAACAGCCATCATGGGCATGGCCCAGGACTTCAGCAGGATCAAAAGGGCTGAAGAGAAGGTCCGGGATTTCAACCGTGTTCTTCGGGAGAAAATAGCGGCTCGCACCGAGGATCTTAAACGGGCCAATCAACGTCTGCTTTCCCTCAATGAGCTCAAGGACGAATTCATTGCCGTCACCTCGCACGAACTGAGGTCGCCCCTTACGGCTGCTCGCGGATATCTTTCGTTCATTGTGGAGGATAAGGCCGCCTTCGAGGCCATTCCCGCTTCTCTCAAGGATTATTTCGTCCGCATCCACGACAACGTGGAGGTGCTCAACAATCTGGTCACCAACATTTTGGATGTTTCCCGCATCGAGACGGGGCGTTTCGAGCTCTACAAAAAGCCCACCGACATCGTGGACCTCATCCAGACGACTATCCGCAATTTCGGATATCAGCTTGGGGAAAAACATCTTGGGATCACGTTTTCAAACAAACTCGCCGAAAAAGCCCTGATTCTCAACATCGATTCCATCCGCATGCGCCAGGTTTTCAGGAATCTTTTGGACAATGCGGTCAAGTATTCGCCCCCAGGGAAAAAAATCCATCTGGAAATCGAGATTCGGGGGATTGGCGTGCAAATCACCATCTCCGATGAGGGGATTGGCATCCCGAAATCGCAAATTTTCGAGGTGTTCGACAAATTCATTCAGGCCAAAAATAGCCAGTCGGCCTACAAAGGCGGAGCGGGCCTTGGGCTCTTTATCGTCAAAAAGATCATGGAACTCCACGGAGGAATGATCTGGGCCGAAAGCCAGCTTAAAAAAGGAACCACCTTCAGGCTTCAATTGCCACTCAACTAATTACGAATTCCAAATTACGAGTTAAAATGAAATTACAACATCAATTCGTAATTCTTAACTCGTAATTTGTAATTAAATTATATGAATCAGCCCATAAAAAACCTCAAAGTCCTTCTCGTCGAGGATGACAAAGACATCCTGGATCTGTATGCCATCGCATTCCAACGCGAAGGGTTCATGGTCTACACAGCGAGCGATGGACAGCAGGCGATTGAGAAATTCCACACCAAGGAGCCGGATATCCTGCTTTTGGACATCATGATGCCCAATGTGGACGGATATGCGGTGCTAAAAGAGGTCCGGAAAGACCACAAAAAATATGTGCCAGTGGTCATGATGACCAATCTGGATATGGAGAATTTCTCAAAGCAGGAATCCATCGACCAGGTGGACGCCTATCTGATCAAATCGAATTTCACTCCATCGGAAATAGTCCAAAAAGCCATCGAGGTCCTGAAATTGAACAAAAAGATCAAAAACTAATAATGTGCTTTACCCCTTAAGCACTTACCCCTTAAGCACTTGTTTTTAAGAGTGAATAATGGTATAATAAACAGATAAATAAAAAGTGGAACTAGGAATGGAAAAACAAACCGTCCAAATCACAATCACCGCGAACCTGGATTATTCCTCGATGATCCGCCATGTGGCTGGAGAAGTTTTTGAGAGCGCAAAGTTCAGCAAGGCCTGGTGCGGGCGCTTAAAGCTGGTCGTGGACGAATTGTTTATGAATGCCGTGAAATACGGCTCCACCAAGGACAAGAGCCTTGTTTACATCACATTCGAATTCGACAAGGATGCCGTCCAATTCACCATCGAAGATGATGGCACGGGACCCAAGGCCAAATCGGCGGAAGAGCTCAGGGCCGTAATCCAGAAAAACGAGTCGAACAACGATCTGACCCGCACCTCGGGTCGTGGCCTCGCCCTCATTGCCAAGATGTGGACCGATGGAATGCAGGTCGCGCAAAGCACCTATGGCGGAATCGGGATCGGATTCACGAAAAAACTGGAAAATGCCGAAAAGCCTCCAGAGAACGCCCCCATGGAATTGCCGATTCTTTCGCCAGAACAGGCCCCTGCGAATCTACCCACAACGGCTGTGACACCCACCCTCCGTCCGCAAACCCCAATGGGAGCCCCTACTGGGTCACCGATCGGGTCCCAAATTGGAAAGGGTCCTGTCTACACCGTGAAACTTTCGGGCGAAATCGACCAATCCAACATGGCCCAAAAGATCGCCCCCGTAACCGAACAGGTGAATGCCATGCCGAACGGAGCCGTGTTGGAGCTCGACCTTTCCGAACTGGTGTACATCAACAGCACCTTCATCGGGAATCTGGCGGGCTGGTACCGAACAATCCAGCAAAAACAGGGAAGTTTGCGCCTCTTGCACGCGACCGAACCAGTGAAAGAGATTCTGACCCTTGTGGGGCTTATCAATGTGATCGAAATGGTCGACTGATTTTATCTACAATCGTTTAGGGCTAATTATTAATAGTTAATAGCTAATCGTCAAATATGCCGACAACCGCAAACATCACCATCAACTCAGTTGAGGGGAACAACGCCATCAAGGTCATCCATGTGGCGGGAGAGCTGGACGAGAGCAATCTGCCCCAGTTCGAAAGCGCTATCACTCCGATCATGGAGGATAAATCCGTGAAGGTGCTCATCTTCAACTTCATGGAACTCAAATTCATGAACAGCAAGGTGATCGGCTTTTTCGCCTATCTGTACACCACGCTCAGCAAGGACAAACGACGCATCATTTTCGCAAGCTACAACCAGACTATTCACGACATTCTGGCCTTAGTGGGACTCGACAAGCTGGTGGACTCCGCGCCCACGTTAGATGTCGCGATCCAAGATGCTTATAAGCTGATTAATCCTGAATAATCAAACTCGAATGAAGTTTCTGCGAGACAGTCTCACAAAAAAGGCAATATTCCTCTTCTCCGTCTTGCTGACGGCGCTGGTTGTTGTGGCAACGGTTTTATTCCGCAAAGGGGTGGTCCAGGTGTCCCTGTGGACTTTCGTGGGTTCCCTGCTCGCGGTTTTGTTATTCATTCTCATCGTTTTCCTTTTGGATGTCATGTCCCCGTTAAGCCGAGTGGCCAAGGAGGTCCGAGCACTGCTTGGGGGCAAAAACTATCAACGTGTGCCACCAACCACGATCGACGAGATCGGCATGTTCACCCATTTCTTCAACGAAATCACACGGGATCTGGAAAAAATCTCCTATGATGTGCGCGAGCGCCGACGCATGACCTCGGAACTCGACATCGCGGCGCAGATTCAACGCGACGTTTTGCCAAAGAGCGCGCCCGAATCCAAAGGTTTGGATATCGTGGCCAAGACACGACCCGCTGCCGAGATCGGAGGCGACAGTTTCGACTTTTTGAAAACCGCGGACGACAAGCAGACGATCCTGTACATCGGCGATGTGACCGGCCATGGCGTTCCCTCCGGCATCATCATGATGATGGTGAACACCCTGGTCCGATCCATGCTTTCCATGGGCATGGTCAGCTCCAGGGATATCGTGGTGCTCACCAACACCTTGCTTTCGCCAAAAATCAGCTCGCGCCTGTTCATGACCCTGGTCATGTTGCGCTGGGACTCTGAAAACCAAAAGATGTATTACACCGGCGCCGGCCATGAGCATATTCTGGTCTATCGCCAAAAGACCGAAAAGGTGGAGGCCATACGTTCCGGTGGCATCGCTCTGGGCATGATCCCCGACAATTCGCTCATTGCCCAGGAAAAGGAAATCCCCCTCGAGATCGGCGATTCGATTCTGCTCTACAGCGATGGCATGACCGAAGCCAAAAACAAAACGGGCGAAATGTACACGTTGGAACGTATGGTCCAATCCTTCCAAAAAAACGGCTACTTTCCTAGCGCCGAAAGCATTTTCGACCACGTGACCAAGGATTTCCAGGCCTTTGTGCAAGAATATGTGCAAATCGACGACTGCAGCATGATTGTGATCAAATACGCAGGCCCCGAATCCGGAGCCAAGATGAAACTGTCCATCAGCAACGAAGAGGCCCGCACCGCCAAAACATCCAAGATTTGGGATTGGGAAAGTTGAACCTGTAAAACCTTTAAAAAAGGTTTTCCGCCTTTCCAAAATAGCGGTCTTCGCCTTTTAAAAGTCTCGCTAAGTTTCGCCCCGTTCGGCATCGGGGCCCGTCGGAGCCTACCCAATGCCGCGTGCGGGGCTACACCCGCTCGTCTTTTACTAGGCTCACTTTGTCGATTCGGATAAGACAGATAAGACAAAGCACATGTCGACTCCTCGCTACACCCACTCGCATCCTCAAATCTCGGGCGTCTTTTAGTGGCTTGATTTTCGCAAAATTTTTCACCTCAAACATTCTCCTCCTTGCCTGCCCTGAGCGTAACCGAAGGGATAAGGAGGAGTACCCGAAGGGGGAGGTGGTCTGGTAGATAGCCCAAAAATTCCACCACTTCGCCATTTAACTAGTCTCGACTAACTCCCCAATCATCTTAGGGGCTTTTTTCGTTTTACTTTCACCTCCGAATTTGAGAGAATAATTTCACGTGGTAAAAAAAAATAAAAAATGTCATTTTTCAATCATCGAAATAAAATTGTTAAAAAAGCGGATGCGCGCTCGGTGAGCGGCCCCGCCCTTTTAGCCTCCTCGAAAAAGCTAGTGAAGCTAACGAAGCTAAATGGTTCCAGCAAAAAAGGATTCTCCCTCGTCGAACTTCTCATCGTCATTGTGATCGTGGGGGTACTCGGCGTCATTTCATTTATCGCGATCCAGCGGACCAAAACACGGGCCCTGAACGAACGCATGCTCGATGACTTGGTCGCCATTGCCAATTCGCTAGAAGATTATCGCCGAGACCACCAAGGGGCATTCCCGGAGCCGACCACCGCCACCAACCAGAACGTCCTCTGCTTTTACAAAGATGCCACCTATGCCGATTGCGACAATACGGATGGCGGGGTGGCCTTCCGCCAAGGAATGATCGACAACGATCTCCTGACCAAACGCTATCTTCGCGAAGTGCCAACGGACCCCCGCACCGGCAGCCGTTATGTTTATGGCGTATCAATAGACAAAAAATTCTACCAGGTGGCCGGCATCTGGGAAAACGATGACGGGAAATTCGAGGCTCGAACCGTGGAAAACCTGGCCAAGGGTTTTGAGCTTCCCAGCCTCATCCGTGCCTACGACGGCCCCAACTTCGTGGTCGACCGCGAGGCGAACCTGCCCTACCCGTCGGATCGCCTGATGCTCACGGGAACTTTGGAGAATGTAAACGGGGGAGTTTTCCACGATTCCGCGAAAACGAAACAGGCCCAGAGCGGCGACATCGTCATGGAAAATGACACGATATACTCGGGTGGAGATGGTTCCGCCGACCTCTATTTCTCCGATGGTAGCGTGACCCATTTGGATGCAAACGGCGAGCTCCAGATGAAAAGCCTGAAAACCGAAAAGAACGACAGTTCTGGAACCGTCACCAAGATCCTGCTCAAGCTAAACTTGGGAAAGATCTGGAACAAGGTGGCGCGCCTCGCCTCCACCTCGGAATTCCGTGTGGAAACCACCTCGGCCATCGCAGGCGTGCGTGGCACAGAATTCGGGATCGAAAGCAACGACACAATCAAAGTCAAGAAGGGGAAAGTTTACCAAATCCCGCTCACGGGCGTCCCGAGCCTGCCTACCGATAAACATTCGCCAGAATATGCCGACAAGTTGCTATCGGTGACAATCGATAGTGGTGCCCCAATGACCTTGGCCACCTCGACAGATGCGGTTTATCTGACAGACCTAACCGAGAACTACGGCCTCGTCTCCCTCACCAACAACCTCCGCCCGCATATCCTTTCTATCGACACAAGCGGAACCGTCACGATTCGGAACGTAAACTGGTACGTGAACAAAGTTGGCGTGGCCTCGGGCGTGTCCGACCGCCACGTGGCGGTGACAAGGTTCAGGATCTTCAACTCGGACCCGAATTCAAGTGGCCCCAGTCATAATATTTTAGCGACCGACACGACGAATCCGTACACCTTCGGCCTTAAAGAGCTTACCGGTTCGGGCCCCTGGGCGCTGCGTTTCGAATATAGGGACCCCGCTGGCATACTGCCCGATGTGCAATCAGGCTCGACCCCGTTGCCAGTACCCCAGACCGGCCAGGCGATGGACGAAAAGGCGATATATCCAAATCTGATCCCTTTGGAAACTGGCTTCTCGCTTAATGCGCCAGACAGAGCGCCTTTCGCGGAGACGGCTGGAGGTACGCAGACCTTCTCTGTATCGATCACCGGATGTCCAGATGGCGCCTCCTACATCCTTTCGGCAACTGGCACGCCCACAGATATCTGCACTCAAAATATCACTGGCACTTGCACTGCTGACCCCTTCACGAAAATAGTCGCACCCATCACCAAAACAATCACAATGGGGCGGGTTGGCACCTGCTCGGTGACAGCTTCAGCAACCCTGCCCAACGGCAAAACTGTCACAGATTCAAAGCCTGTCAAAGTTGAATCAGCGTACGCACAACTCACGGTCGGGGACCCGATAATGAAGCAGGAGGCAGGCGGCCAATGGTCGGTCTCGATTCCCTGGAACAAGGGGAATTCGACAGCACCTATGAGTCTTTCTGTAAACGGACCCGCTCCGTACCCATGCACAATTTCCTCAGTCACAGCCAACCCGCTCGTGTTACCGTCAGGGGACTGCAAATCTCTGTCTTCTGGCACATCTGATGTCACCTATACCGCGATCTTCAAACTCGGCTCCGAACCTGATATCCAAACAACTTTCATCATCCCTAGGGTGGGGACTGCGGCCAATGCAGATTTCAGCTACACCCCCACTCCGAACACATCGGGGGTGGTCGAGATTTCAGGTCGGGATGTCACGCTGGATTTTTCTACCTCTCAAACGCCTCAAACGGGCCTCTACACCTATCAATGGAAAGGAGCCGCCCAACAAGATGGAAACGACCCGCGACTCGCGAAATTGGATCTCACCGGCATCGCCGCCGGCTCATCGTTATCCAAGACCGTGACGCTTACGGTCCGGAAAAAAACGGAAGGCGATAACCTCGGCAACATAGTGGCCGAGCAGACCAAGACGGTGAATGTGAAAAGGAAGGCGGAGATCACGGGGATCGGGTTTGCCGCCGCTCTACCCAGCCCAAGCGTGACGGCGGGGCAATCAACCAGCTTCGCCCTTCCGGACCTGAAGATCACAACGGCGAATCCTTCGACTGTTGTTGGCCAAACCCTGACCCCCGAATGTAACGTAGCGACTGGCAACGGTAACCTGACCTATATCGCAGGCACGGGCTACGATTACTCAGCGCCTGGCATCACCGGCACATATACAGTCTCTTGCGGTGTTAAACACGATTCCATCCCAGACGGATACACATTAGTAGCGCCGGCTAACCAACCCATCTCTTTCACGATCGCTGTAGTGGCACCTGTGGCATCCATGACATTGGCGGCCCCAAAAACCTATTACGAGGTCAACTCCGAGATCGAGTTAACGCTTACCAATCTGACTGCAGCCCAAATCACAGTAACGCCGACAGGCAAGGGGAATGTGACGACCAGTGGTACGACCGGCAAAACGGTGTTCAATCCAACTGCCACTGGAAACTTCACCCTTACCGCTACAGGCGTGACCGCCATACCCTTATCGGTCTGCGAATACGTGGGCGACGGCAGCAAATGTCTTAAAACAGACCAGTTCGCATGTTATGGACCAGACGGCGAACCTGGTGGAAACGACAACACGGGCGTCTGGAACACGGACACAAACCATTGTGACATTTGCGGAAACGGCATCGTCGAGGGCGCAGAGCAGTGCGACAATGGCCTCCATTGCGCGGACGGCACGCCTTGTGGCTCGCCGACAGACACCTGTAGCGATAGTTCTACCTGCTCATTGAAAGACATTGCCGGATGCTCTACCACCTGCAATATTGACCCAGACTGGTCATGCAGTCTCGTCACCAATACAGCGCCAAAGACAGGCCATCATTCGGGATGCGTGCAACTCTGCGGGAATGGGGTCATTGATACCACCTCTAACCCGACCTATACAGAAACCTGCGACAATGGAAAACAGTGCTCAAACGGAAAACAATGCGCGGATGATTCTTCGTGCACCTTGGTGGGTGATGGGAAATGCCTGCCCCGAAGTGGCGATGGCTGCTCGGATACTTGTCAACAGGTATCCGACCCGGGCTTCACATGCTATGCCAACCCGAACCCCAGCAACACTCCGCTCATCCCGGCTACACTCTGTGAACCGAGTCTTCTGGTGAACTGTGTCGGGCAAGCAGGTGTTAGGTCAGATGTAGGGACGACTGGCAATATCACTGGCTATAAGAACGCGGGAAAAAACTCATTTTACCAAATCAGCGGCGGCGGGACGTGCTGGGTAATGGGTACTCCTGGGTCCACATCACCCAACCAAGGTCAAAGTTGCGATATCGCCTGCAATTTGCTCATGGACAAAAATCCGACGGCAGATCCATCTAGTTGCGCCCCGATTAGCGATAACTGGAATGACGTTGGTGGTGTGGCCTGCAATGCAATTACAGGTTACAGTTATAAAACGAACTCAAGCTATGGATATGCCCCCTATATATACTATTCAAAATGTTATGACAGAATTGGTAACTATTCCTATACAGGCTCTGACTCTCTTTGCAACATGCGTCCAGACCTCGACAAACAACGAATCTGCAAGTGTCGATAAATGCTGAATCTAGGGATAGCCCCCACAGCACAATATCTGCGGGGGCTATTTGTATATTTAATAATATTATTGACAATATGTAAACTATAATGTATTTTGTATACAAAGTTCCCGCCCGATATTGCTTCCTAATATCGTGGCTTTATGAATATCCGTCGCCCCATTGCCATAGCGATTGCATTAGCACTGCCAATGGCGATTTTTTCTTTTGCCCCGCACACCTCCGCCAAAGGCGTGGATCCAGAGGAAAAGGTCGAGTATTACCTGCATGACCACTTGGGTGGGGTGGACGCCGTCTTGGACGAGCAGGGGAACGTGGTCGAACGGAAAGACTATTTGCCGTACGGCGAGAAACGGGTAATTGAGACAGCCAAAACCGACAAGGAACGCCATGGCTTCACAGGAAAGGAATTGGATGACGAAAGCGGATTGTACTACTACGGAGCAAGATATTACGATCCGATGATCGGGAGGTTTACAAGCCTAGACCCCTGGGAAGGCGATTTAAGCAATCCGCAGTCGCTCAATAAGTACAGCTATGTGCTGAACAACCCCTTGGCGCATACCGACCCCTCGGGCATGATCCCAAAAGATGCTTCCCCGTTGGACAAACTGTTCAGGATCCTGATATTTGATAGTTCCAGCAAAGAGGGATGGCTGGCTTGCGGAGCCAAGGAATACAATGACAATCCGACACAGGATGGGCTTAAAGAGGTCATGGGCCTCCAGACCCAGGCGCTTGATCGCCTCATAAAGTCCCCATTCTCATTCACAGATGAGACATGGGATCCGGTCACGAACAAAAGGATCCAAACTTTGGATTCAAGGTTACATATCCCCACGACCGACTTCATCAACAAGGTTGAAACCGATGAAAAAATCCAGCTAAGGGTGACTGACGCCTACCGCTCCATCGAGGAACAGGGTGAAAAGTACGCGCAGGGAAGAACGAAGCCTGGAAAAATTGTTACCCATGCCCCGGCTGGAGAGAGTTACCATAACTACGGTCTCGCATTTGATGCCGCCGAAATAAAAGATAAGGCATTGACCGGAAACCTCATCACTCAGACTATTTCAAATATTGCCTCTAAATTTGGTTTTGAATGGGGCGGATCCTGGAAGGACCCGGACTATCCTCATTTCCAGATGACGTTTGATCAGTCAATAAAAGACCTAAAAAGTAAGGCAAAAAAGTAATATCATCAATATATGACAATGCTAAAAAATCATCCAAATAAGATTCAGGCCCCATCTATTTTTTTATCCCCATTATTTCTGATGGTCTCCGTATTGCTGAGTTCATGCCAGCAGGGCGTAACGAAGGATGCAATTGTAACGGACCCTGCTACCTCCACTTCATCGGTAGAAAACATAAGCCCTGAGGAAATCAAAGATATTGATACCTATGTTAAGTCGGTCGATTACCAATTGAGAACCTCAAGGGTCTGCAAGGAAAAAATTATGGGGATGGCCACCGATTACACTTCAATCGTCTCCTATTACGATGGTGATGTTTTGGTGAAAATTTCAGCCAGTGAGTATTTCGAATCGGGAAAGACGGATCGTGAAATATATTTTAAAAATAGGGACGCTGTTTATGTGGATGAAATGGATTATCAATACAAAATCAAGGAATCGGATCATGAAATTTATTCAGATAGCTCCGAGGTAGAATCCAAGACTCCGAGCCAGCTTTATCTTAATAACAATAAATTGGCTCTTTTAATCGGAAACGGCACAACCATTGATCCAAAAATGAATAAATATTCATCAAAAGCGAAAGAATGGCAGGATGAGTACGCCACTCTAAAGCTCGATGAAAGGGTGGTCAAAAAAAATTGCCCAGTTAGTGAAAAGAATCAGGATGTGGGCTCCAAAGTTCCTGATTCAAAAAAAAGCCAAGCCGTCGAGATACAAAAGTGCCTTAATTTAAGCAAAAAGCCTGCGGATGAGGAATTGGGCTATTTGGACAAGGATTTCAACGAGAGCGTTAAGGAGAGCGGTTGGGTTCCAGCCTCAAAAATTCTCGAAGGACAAGTCGCTGATATGGGCATTCGCCTGTGGTCAGGCTCAGGCGTGAAATATGTGATGCTGGAAACCTCCACGCCATCAGGAGACTGGATGCGTTACGATGATTATTGCTTTGACGAGAGCGGCAAAACCGTCAACCTCGATTCAGAACTTCGCACTTTTTATGGACACATTCGGGCGGTTAGGAAATGGTGGTACTTGACCGATGGAACGCCAGAGGGCAACAGTAAGGAAATATTTGACTTGAAGTCTTCCAAGCCCATAGAGCCCTATGGGACCATTTACGAGGACAGGCCCCCTTATTTGGCTAAGGGTTATAAGGATTTACTGGATCATTTGGAACTGCCCACCTCGAAACGATAATTTAAATCAGAAACAAAAAACTATGGTTATTTTGTCTCTAGCTAATCTGTGTGGATCAAAAATTGGGAACCTGAAATGATACATTGGAAAGAGCCCGGTCACCTTGCGGTGCCGGGCTCTTAGATGAGGCTGTGTTCCCTTCTATTCCTGATGCACGTCAACATACTTGCTGTCAGTACCGCCTGGGCCGACCACTTGACCTGTGATGCGGATCACATCTCCAGCGGTTGATCCAGTGGTAAAGGTAAAGGAGCCTGTATTTCCGTTTACCACGCAAGCGGAGGTGCTACCCGATGTTCCTAGCCCTGATATTCTTACTGCGTTGGCTGTGCAGGAGATGGCATTCGTCACTGAGAAGGTAACGGTGTAAACCGTTCCACCTGCCCAGCAAGGCTCGGTGCCACAGTCAATCTGCGGCACTGTCATCACTGGTTTGGGGTAGCACACTGGGTAACCCGGGCCGTAGCCAGTGTCGCACGTATTGCACGTGGAACCAGCAAAGCCCGTGGCGCAAGTGCAGCTCCCATTTGAACGGTCACACGCGGTGGCGTGGCCGTTGCAGGGGTCGGGCTGGCAGTGGTCAGTGACGCAATCGCCATTCCCGTCGATGTAGGAATCCGCCGGGCAGGTCTCGCAGTGCGTGCCCGTCCAGTTACCGCCGCAGGCGCAAATCGCTGCGGGCAGTTCATGGCAGGAGCCGTGGCCGGAGCAGGTCTCGGCGGTCCCAGGGATGCAGCCCAGGGTAGGACTGCACGTCTCGGTCCCGTTGCACCTGGCGCCGTCGTCGCACGTGAGGGGGCTTACATGCACGCAGTTCCCAGTGGCGGTTTCGCACTGCTCGGTCCCGTTGCAGACGTTATTGTCGTCTGGGCAGGTGACCGGGTTGGCGTGGATGCATTGGCCGTTGGTCGTGTTGCAGACTTCCTGGCCGTTGCACTTGTCGCCATCGTCGGGGCAGACCACGGGGTTCACATGCACGCAGTTCCCGGTGGAAGGCTCGCACTGCTCGGTCCCGTTGCAGACGTTGTTGTCGTCTGGGCAGGTGACCGGGT
>PMDG01000020.1 GCA_003154375.1 Candidatus Peregrinibacteria bacterium | reverse complement strand
CCAAGAAGTCCAAGAAGTCC
The DNA here is from genome assembly GCA_003154375.1 of Candidatus Peregrinibacteria bacterium. Lineage (GTDB taxonomy): Bacteria > Patescibacteriota > Gracilibacteria > UM-FILTER-43-11 > UM-FILTER-43-11 > FEN-1329. Next base: position 81,122 of record PMDG01000020.1, on the reverse strand, counting down.
AAGAAGGACGAGGACAAGGAAGAAGAGATAGCCGCTGAATAATTGTATCCAATCACTGAAACCCCCTGATCCGAAAGGTGATGGGGGTTTTGAAAAGGTTTCGATTCCGTTATAGTGTCTTTGCGTAAAATTGAATTCATGAATATCTATTTTGCAGGCTCCATCCGTGGAGGAAGAGGGGACAAGGAGCTTTACCATCGACTTATTGAACATCTCAAGACACATGGCCAAGTCCTGACTGAACATGTGGGTGACCATTCGCTCACTCACATGGGCGAGGACGGTCCGACCAGCGAATGGATTTACGACCGCGACATGGCCTGGATCCAGGAAGCCGATGTGGTCGTGGCGGAGGTCACGGTTCCCTCCTTGGGCGTCGGCTACGAAATCGCAAGGGCCGAAAACTTGGGCAAACCGATCCTGTGTCTGTGGAGGAATGATCCGAACAGGCGACTCTCAGCCATGATCGCGGGATCTCGAAAGATCAAGAATGTGACCTACGACACGTTTGAGCAGGCGACACAAGCGATCGATCAATTTATTAAAGACTTGTAACTAAGTGTTATGCCTAAAGTCGAACTGAGACACCAAAAGGTATTCGACGCGAAGCGCTTTTTCGAGATCCTGAATAGTCCGAATTTCACCTATTTCACCGCGAAGCCGAAGACCATCGAGGACGAGAAAGTAATTCTGAGACAAAATTTCAAAAAGCAATGCGCCAATCTAGAGCACAATTTCACTATCCTGTATGACGGGGCGATAGTCGGAGCTTGCGGATTCAAGATTGACCAGCACCGCCCGCATATCGGTGAGATCGGCTATTTTGTCGACGAGACCCACTGGGGAAAAGGGATCGCCCCTGAGGCCGTCAAATTGCTTGAGCAGATCGGTTTCGGAAAGCTGGGCCTGGTTCGGATTGAAATTTGGATGAACCCCCTGAACAAAGCCAGCGAGCGAGTCGCCATCAAATCGGGATACCTGAAGGAGGGGGTGATGAAAAAGGCTCAAAAAAACGGGGATGTCTACACCGACGAGATCCTATATGCAAAGGTAATCTGATTTTTAAAATGCCTCTCGATCATCTCAACGAACAACAACGGCTAGCCGTCTCCCACAAGGAAGGACCCATTTTGGTCATTGCTGGCGCTGGCACGGGCAAGACACGCGTGATCACGGAACGGATCGCGCACCTTTTGAACCAAGGTTTTGCCGATCCTTCCGAGATTTTGGGTCTCACGTTCACGGACAAGGCGGCCGAGGAAATGCGGGAACGGTTGGATACCTTGATGCCTTTGGGCTATCCCGAGATACAACTTTCCACGTTCCATTCGTTTTGCGACAACATTTTAAGGGGGTATGGCGCCGACATCGGCATCCCCATGAATTTCAAGATCCTTTCGGGGGTCGACCAGTGGAGGTTTTTGAAGGAGCATCTGTTCGATTTCACGCTTGATTACTATCGTCCGCTCGGAAATCCGACCAAGTTTATCGATTCGCTGGTCTCGCATTTCGGTCGATTGAAGGAAGAGCTGATCCAGCCCGAGGACTATCTCAAGTTTGCCGAGAAGAAGAAGGCAGAAGCCAAAGACGAGGCTGACCAATTGGATGCCAAGAAATATCACGAGCTGGCCACGGCGTTCGGACAGTACCAGGAGCTTTTGATGGAGAACGGTTACCTCGATTTTGCGGACCTGCATGCCAAGGCCATCGAATTGTTCGAGAAACGGCCGAATGTGCTTAGGCATTTGCAGAATGAATACAAGTTCGTGTTGGTGGACGAGTACCAAGACACCAACATTGCCCAGAACCGCATCGTGGACCAGCTTTGCGCCAAACATCGCAACCTGATGGTGGTGGGCGACGACGACCAATCCATCTACAAGTTCCGCGGGGCGGCCATTTCGAACATCCTACAATTCGAGGAAAAGTATCCGGATGCCAAAAAGGTGGTGCTGACCCAGAATTTCCGCTCGAACCAAGCGATTCTGGATTTTGCCTACGCCTCCATCCAGCACAACAATCCCGATCGGTTGGAGATCAAGGCCCAGGTGAACAAACAGCTCAAGGGCCTTCGCCCAGGCACACCGGAATCCGTGACTGTAGTGCATTGCACCACCATGGATCAGGAGGTTGAATTCGTGATCGACGAGATCAAAAAGGCCACCATCCCGCTTTCCGAGATCGCGGTGTTGGTCCGAGCCAACGCCTACGCACAACCTTTCATCGAGGCGTTCCGTCGATTTAATATTCCTTACCAGTTTCCCTCCGAGAAGGGGTTGTACGGGAAGCCCGAAGTGAAGGATTTGATTGCGGTTTTGCGTGTGCTTTCGAATCCGACCGATGACGTGAGTTTTTACCATGTGCTGCGAATGGAGCCGTGGAACATCAAAATGGAGACCATTGCGTATTTGGTCCAAGGGGCCAAGAAAGGGTTTTCTCATCTTTGGGCGCAGGCCAAGAAGACGGAAGGGTGCGCCATGCTCATGGACACACTCAAGGATTTGCTCGAATTCTCGAAGACCCACACAGTGGGGGAGACCCTTTACCGTTTCACCGAAACGATCCATTTATATGAAAACCTATTGAAGCAGGGGACGATCGAGGCTGAGGAAAAGATCGTGAACATCGCTAGCTTTTTCGACAAGTTGAAACAATTTGAAAGAAACAACGAGGAGCGATCCGTTATCGACTATGTGGATTACCTGAATCTGGCCGAGGAGGCGGGTGAGAATCCCGCGGCACGGTTTGAGGTCGAAGGACGCGATGGTGTCCAGATTTCTACGATCCACGCGGCCAAGGGGCTCGAGTTCGAGCTGGTGTTCATCGGCTCCGTTTTGAACAACCGTTTTCCGGCCATGAACCGCCGAGATTCGATCGAGATTCCAGATGAACTGATCCACGAGATCCTCACGGATGCGGATATCCACACCCAAGAGGAACGTCGTCTGTTCTATGTGGCCCTTACACGGGCCAAGGAAAGGCTTTATTTGCTCCACAGCGATTACACGGGCGCCTCCAGCGCCCTGAAGCCACGAATCAACAAACGCTCGAAGTTCGTGGACGAGATGGAAGGAAAAGCCGCCTTTGCCCAAATCGAGAAATCAGCCGAGGGCGTGGAGCGATTCTTGAAGCCCAAATTGAACGCGGAGCCGATGGTTCCAAAAAAGGCAGGGGAGCGGATCGACCATTTTAGCTACAGCGCGCTTTCCACATTTGAGAATTGCCCGAGGCAGTACCAATATCAGGCTATTTACGGCATCCCCACCCCACCCGATCCGAACTTCAGCTTTGGCGGAACCATGCACTCGACTTTGCAGGAATTCTTCAAGGCCGTGGAACAGACCAAGCAAAGCTCGCTTTTCACCGAATTCCAGCCTGACTATTCACTCAAACGCCTGCTTGAGATTTACGAGGAGAAATGGATCCCTGTGGGCTATACGACCAGGGAACATATGGAGCTTCGGAAGGAGCGTGGCCGTGAGATCCTCAAGGTTTTCCATGAACGGTTCAGCCAGAATGTTCCCAATGTGAAATATCTTGAGAAATCCTTTGCCTTGCGTTTGGGCGAGTACACGATTCGTGGGCGCATCGACCGAGTGGACGAGAAGCCGGACGGAAGTGTCGAGATCCTCGATTATAAGACTGGGAATGTGAGGACTCAAAAGGATGTGGATAACGACCTCCAGTTGGCTCTTTACGCCTTGGCCACCCAACAGGAGTTGAAACTTCCGGTGTCCGGGCTGACCCTCCTATTTTTGGACTCCGATGAGGCGGTGACCACAGTTCCGAATGAAAAGGTTCTGGAGAAGGCCAAAAAGACGGTGCAGGAATTAGGCGACCGCATCAATGCATCCGACTTTGCGCCGACACCTGACAAGATGACGTGCAAGTTTTGTCCATACCGTAAGATCTGTGACTCGGCGATGTAACCCTTTCTCTTTTGTCATTCCCTTGAAGAAGGGAATCTGCTTATTCGTATTGGAATGACTTTTTTTAGCAAGCGGTAGATTCCCGCCTGCGCGGGAATGACAGGTGGGTGGCTGGAATGACACGTCGTGCGCAGGAATGAAAAGCGAGAAGAAGAATTCGTTGCTCTCTATGGTTTCCTGTATGATAATGTTTCCGAACTTTAAACCGAACTTATGAACCTGACGACACTTTTGATCATTTTCGCGATATTGGCCATTGCCTTTGTGGGGTACAAGATTTTGGATACCCTTAAGCTCATGCAAGAGGGCAAAAAGGACGACCAGTCTATGGTAATGCTCCAAAAACAGTTGTTCGAGATTGAAAAGGGGTTAAAGACCCAAGACAAATCGATCAATGAACAGATGAACCAATCGCGCGAGACTCTGACCCATTCGCTCCAGCAACAGTTCGCGGCCAGCTCCAAGATTATCAAAGAGGTGGTTGAAAGCACCAAATCCGTCTCTGAGCGCCTTACCAAGCTGGACGAGACCAACAAGCAGGTGGTCGGGTTTGCGGAGCAGATGAAAAGCTTGGAGAACATTCTCAAAAATCCAAAACAGCGCGGAATTTTGGGCGAGTTTTTTTTGGAGAACCTGCTCAACGGCCAGCTTTCGCCAACCCAGTTCAAGATGCAGTACGGATTCAAGAACGGCGAGGTGGTGGATGCGGCCATTTTTATCCGCGACAAGATCATCCCGATCGATGCCAAGTTTTCGTTGGAAAACTACAACCGAATGATGGAGGAAAAAAGCGAAGAGACCCGTGAAAAGATGGAGCGGAAGTTCAAGGAGGACTTGAAGCTCCGTATCGATGAAACCGCTAAGTACGTTCGGCCCTCTGAAAACACCACGGATTTCGCTTTCATGTTCATTCCGGCTGATGGCGTGTTCTACAATTTGCTGAGCATTCGCGTGGGAACGCTTGAGGTGAACACCCATGATTTGATTGAATATGCTTTCAGCAAGCGAGTCGTCTTGGTTTCACCGATGACGTTCTACGCCTATTTGCAAACCGTTATGCAGGGGCTTAAGGCATTGAAGATCGAGGAATCCGCCCGAGAGATCCAGAAGCGGGTGGGGGATTTGGGTCGGCATTTGAATTCCTATCAGGATTCCATGGCCAAATTGGGCACCCATCTCTCGACCGCAATCGGCAGCTACAACAACGCTGGTAAGGAATTCGGCAAGATCGACAAGGACGTGATCAAAATCACTGAAGGCGAAGTCACCCTCAATCCCGATTTGCCAGAACTGGATAAGCCCAGGACCTTTGGGGAATCAGAGACCCCCAAGCTCAAGATCGAACTTAAACCCGCTCGGTCAAAAGAGGTGGCATGAGAGATCAAAGTGTGATATAATATTAAGATTAAAAGAGATCAGCAATCGGCTATCAGCGATCAGCCTACAAAAACTCAAAACAGAAAATGCTCAAAAAAATAATCCATTCAATCGTTTTGATTTCGTTGGCCCTACAGTTGGGGACTTTTCTTTGCGTGGGAAGTCTCAAGGCCGCCGACCCCCCTCCGGAAGGATCAGTTAATAGCTCTGATATGAGTTTCAGCCTCAGCGGGATAACCTCTACCGAGAACAAAAGTGACTGGATACGCAAGGGAATCAACTACTTTGCCGAGCGGATCGTCTCCATCCTTGCCGCGACCGCCGGATCGTTTGCAGTCCTCATGATGGCTTATGGAGGCCTCCTGATGATTACCTCGGCGGGCGTAGACGCGCAAATTACAAAAGGGAAGGGCTATTTGACGTCTGCCGCCATCGGCCTTGTCTTTGTGCTTGGCGCCTACTTGCTGGTAATCACGGTCCAACTCCTAATCAATGGCATCTATGGCTAAAAAGGCCGTTTTGAAATCATTGGCGGTCCTGGCGTTTGTACTGTGGGTTTCCAGCTCTGTTGCTTTTCCTGCTTTCGCCGCGGACCCCAATAATGTTCCACCCGCGGCGGACGCGAATGGTTGCCAGTCCCAGCAAATAGGATCCACGGGCAAATGGGCCACTCCTTCGAACTGCCTTTTTTTAGAGGAGCCTTTGGATGACAAAAATTTATATGTCGTCACCTGCACACCTGTTTCAACTGTTCCTGGAAAACTAGCCGATGAGGCGAGCCCCGTTCTGTGCAAAACGCTCCCTTATAATGGTGGCGTTATCGACACCAAAACATCACGTGGGCCGATCCAGGCCATTCTCACCAGCCAGGCCAGCAAGCCTGAGCAGGGTTCTTTCGGCCTGCTCTACAACTATATGCACCTCCTCTACAATTACCTTTCAGGCATCATCATAGGTATCTCGGTGCTGTTCGTTGTGGTCGGCGGTATCCAAATCGCTACCTCGGGTGGCTCCGAAGAAGGATATGGCAAGGGAATAGGACGTATCAAACATGCTGTCATGGGCTTGGTCCTTTGGTTCACAGCCTCTCTCATCCTGTATACCATCAACCCCACATTTTTTACCCTTGGTTAAATGAAACGACTTTGCACTTTTTTAAAATTTGGCAGCTTCCTGGTCTTGAATGCCTTCAGCACGGTTGCCCTTGCGGATGATGTGGTTCTCACCAAGCCCGTTGGCGGCGGAATCCTCCCAGGCGGACAGCTTTACCAACCGAGCATCAAATCCAGTTTCATTTTCAGCAAGCTCATCCCTTTTGCCATCAAATACCTGATCGGGCTTGCGGGCGCGCTTGCGGTCATTGCCATCATGATCGGGGGCTACCAGTATCTTACGGCCTACGGTGACCAGGAACAGCACAAAAAAGCCACCAAAACCATCACTTGGGCAGTGTTAGGCCTTATCCTGGCGATCACGGCCTATGGCATCGTGGCACTGGTCACCAACATCCAGTTCACCACCACTCCGAATCCATAAACCTATTCTCATGACCGTCTCGACCCAACATCCCTGGCTCAGGAAAACGTCAGCCCTGCTTGGTCTCTGGATCGTCGCGCTTTCGTTCTTGCCCCTTGCCTTCGCGGATAGCCCTAGGGACAATCTGAAAAATGACATGGAGGGTCGCCAGCAAGAGGTCACCAGTTCCTTCGATGACCTAAGCTATCGGGTCGACAAGATCGACCCCAATGATCCCCGGAAGAATCCCCCGAAGGGCAGTGACGGCAAGCCGCTGTATGCAGGTGCAGAGACGCTTTTGGACAATGCCAAGAATGCCAAGGAAGCCCTCGAAAACCTAAATGCCGATTCCGAAATCGTGCAGAATGCCGACCAATCATACGTCCCCAGCCAGAAATTCCTGGATGCCGAGTCGGCCGCCATCAACGCCATCAACGCCGTCAGCCGATTTCTGGTCTCTCCGGTCCAGCCAGGAGCCCAGTCGTTGGGCAAGAACGGCTCAGTTCCCGGATCAGGGCCCAAACCCGCTACCCTAATTGAGGATTTCATCCCTCAGGTGATACGCCTGCTGTTCCGTTTCACTTCCCTTGCGGTGCTCGTTTCCTTTGTGGTCTCTGGCGTCCTCTTTATCATTGCTTTCGACAACACGGAATTCACGGACAAGGCCAAGCGCATGCTTTATTATTCCATCATCGGATTTGCGTTTGTGACTCTGGCCTACGCCATCGTGAAGGGGATCACAAATGTCAATTATTTTGGGATCATCTAATTACCGTTGACGACTAACAACTGACGACTGACCACAGATTGAAATAATATGAAAAAATTTTTCTTCACACTCATCGGGCTTTTAATCTCATTGCCATTATTTGTTTCAAATACTTTTGGTGTTGGGGTCAGCCAGTTCAAAGACACTTTCTATTCCCCTGACAACCTGCCGACCGGTCAGACAACCGATGCCGGCGTGGAGGTCCGAATCAGCGAAATTCTCCGGTATGCCATTAACCTGATTCTCTATGCCTCGGGCGGACTGGCCGTGCTTTTCTTGGTGGTCGGAGCTATCCAATATATTACTTCGTTCGCCAATGGCGGCGAGACGGAGGCGGCCAAGAAGACCATCAAATACGCGCTTGTCGGACTCTTGGCAGTCATCCTTTCCTACGCGGCGGTTACGAATATCATCGATTTGATTTACAAAGCTACTACGTAGCTGAAATTCGAAACACGAAAATCGAAACTCGAAAAAAATAGAGGAATCTATATAATACCTTCGAGCTTTTTAAAATTTCAAATTTCAAGTTTCGAATTTCAAACCTATGAAAAATAAGTTTTATATAACGACTGCCATCGCCTACGTGAACGCCAAGGCCCACATGGGCCATGCGCTTGAATACGTGCTCACCGATACGCTTGCCCGATACCATCGGCTTAAGGGGGATGAGACCTTTTTTTTGACTGGAACCGACGAGCATGGGGTCAAAATCTTCAACACGGCAACGAAAGCCAATATTGATCCCCAAGCGTTTGTGGATGCCAACGCCAAGGCGTTCATGGATTTGAAGGGGCTTTTGGATCTTTCGTACGACGACTTCATCCGCACCACCGATCGCAAGCGCCATTGGCCCGCCTGCCAAAAGATGTGGAAAAAGCTGGTTGAAGCCGACGACATCTACGAAAAGGAGTATGAGGGGCTCTACTGCGAAGGGTGCGAAATGTTCATGCAGCCTCGTGATCTCGAAAACGGACAATGCCCCATCCATCACAAGGCACCCACGGTCATCCGAGAAAAAAACTATTTTTTCCGCCTTTCCAAATATAGCGCCAAGATCTTGGAACTGATTGAATCCGATACTCTTAAAATTGTTCCCGAACAGCGCAAGCACGAGATCTTGGGGATCGTGCGCGAAGGCCTGAACGATGTCAGTTTTTCCCGCCCGCGCGAAGTGTTGCCGTGGGGCGTGGAGGTGCCGGGCGACCCCAGCCAAGTGATGTACGTGTGGTGCGATGCGCTAACCAATTACATCTCGGCCTTGGGCTATACCGAGGAATCGGCGACTTTCAAGAAATTCTGGCCCGCCGACCTGCACGTGATCGGCAAGGATATCGTCCGTTTCCATGCCGGCATCTGGATCGGCATGCTCCTGTCGGCCAAGGTTAAACTTCCCAAATCGATCCTGGTCCATGGTTTCGTGACCCACGAAGGCCAAAAGATGAGCAAATCGCTCGGAAACGTAGTCGACCCCGTGGAGCTGGTGAACCGCTTCGGGACCGATGCCCTGCGCTTCTATTTCTTGCGTGAGATCCCCAATGGCCGCGATGGCGACTACACCGAGAAGCTGTTCATTGAACGCTACAATTCCGACTTGGCGCACAATTTGGGGAATCTGGCGAACCGCGTCCACAACCTCGTCAACAAAAACCAGATTCTGGATTTCGAATTCAAGACCGGTTCCGAGGCCTACCGGCAAAAGGTCGACGAGACCTGGAAGCTTTACGAAGAGAGTATGGACTCGCACAACGTCCACGAGGCGGTTTCGCATGTGTGGAAGCTAGTCGATTTCGCCAACAAGAACATCGACCTTGAAAAGCCTTGGTCACTGATCAAAACAGATCCAGACAAGGCCCGATCGGTCCTTTGCAATCTCTTGGAGGTCATCCGTCATATTAGCCTGATGGTCGAGCCTTTCATCCCTCAGTCCAGCGGGAAGCTCCGACTTATGCTCGGGCTCCCTCCCGTCGCCTCTTTTGCCGATGAGAGAGAGTGGGGGAGTGTGACCCAATGGCACAATGTGGGCAAGGGGGTCATCCTTTTCCCTCTGATCGAGCCACCCAAACTAGAGGCTAAATAGTATTGACAAAATATTATATTTATGATATTTTATTAATGTATTTAATGTCTTTCGCCATTCACGCATTGTAATTCTCTCTGAGATCTGATATAATTGAAGGTCCGAATCTTATGACCACAAACCAGAGACAAATCGGCAGGGGAGTCGAAGGAATTTCCATTTCGGAGAAGATTTGGCAGTTCGTCCGTTTCACCGTGGTCACGGGAATGGTTTTCGTGGTTTCATTTTTTGCTCTCAATTTCACCGCCTACAAACAGATTTTTACTGGCATCCTTGATCCCCAGGTTCAAGCCAAGGCGCAAGAGACCCTCGAGGTCGCCAGCGAAGGCGGCAAAGCCTTGGATTCCTCGGCATTGCTCCCGGTACTTCCCGATAAAAAGGAGGAGCGCAAATCCTACGCTTGGCTCAATTTCCCCATCACCCCAACCGATAACCGCCTGGTCGTCCCCAAGCTCGGCAAAAGCATTCCGATCGTCGAGACAGGCGATTCTCAAATCCAAGGCGAAAACTGGGGCCAGCTTGAGAAACAGATCCAATCGGGGCTCCAACAGGGAGTCGTCCATTACCCCGGAACCGCAAAGCCTGGCGAGTACGGCAACGTCTTCATCACGGGTCACAGTTCCTACTATCCGTGGGATCCGGGCCAATACAAGGATGTTTTCGCGACTTTGAGCAAACTCGAGGTCGGGGATCGGTATTACGTGTATTACAATCAAAAGCAGTATTCCTACGAGGTCACGTCCAAAAAAGAGGTTAAACCCTCCAATGTGGATGTTTTAAGCCAGCCCAAGGACGAGAAGATTTCGACCCTGATGACCTGCACCCCGGTCGGAACGGCTTTGCGGAGGTTGATCATTACAGCGAAAGAGGTTTAGTAATTCATTTATATGATTGACAAGCCCCAGACCAAAGAAGCATGTTTTCCGAGAAATTTGAACGAATATGCCCAGCAGATGGGAATAGTCGAAGATCCGATTATGTCTATGCTCAAAGTGGAAATGATTCGCCTGATCAAAGACGGGAATCTTGCTTATCAAGAAATCGTACGCAAATACGAGCATATAGCAATGAAACAGATCGAAAGAATCCAAGGCGAGCAAGCTAAGGCAAAAGCTAAATTTGGTCTAAAATTGTTGCTGGCCTCAATTTTTTCGAGCTGCGGACACCAATTTGGTTTTGGCTATCAAATTGCTCAAATCATAATTGAGCCAGGAAACATTGATGAATTGTCCAAAATCCAACCTTTGCTGAATCAGACCAAAGCTGAGCTTGATGAGTATCTTGCAAAAGAAGGCCGTGGCAAGGTCTGGAAGTTGGTTGAAAATGAATCCGCTTTTTATGACCCTCTTACCAAATGAGAACCAAGTGGCAGTGTTACTGTCTGATTTGTCATGACATTTGGGTTTTAATGTGAACTCATTCTAATAAATCCCGTATAAGGTATTGCGTACTATTCTATGGAGACCCAATCTGAATCAAAGGAGGTTTTGAAATACGCTGATTTTGCGGATTATGCCGTAGCGCTCGGTGTAATTGAATCACCGGAAATGAAAATCCTACGGGAATCCGTAATAGCGCTCATTCGTGAGAAGGGGCATTTTGAGGATCAATTGGGTCGCTATGAGGTTATGGCCCATACCTTCATCGATGGCATTCAGGACCCAGTGGCCCATGCCAGAGCCAAGATCGGGCTCAAGGTGATGAAATTATCGATTTACAAGAGCGCTGGGGATGCTTCTTCCTTTCAGCAAGAAGCTAACGATACCTTGGATTATGTGATCAATATGGGTTTTTATGACATCGATGACACCCTTTCCCTGATCGGAAACAAGGATATCGATTTCACCGGGACCCGTGAAAAGATCAAGCAACTGTAATTACGAGTTGGAATGTAATAATTAATACCGTATAAGATATATTGTACGGGATTATTTGTCTGTCCAAAATCAATCCCCTCTGCAAAAATCATTCGATTAAAATGTTTTGATCCTTTTGATCGTCATCTTAACCATTGCAATCGTTGTCGGACGTTTAAACCTTCATAATGCCAATGACCTTGCGGAGAACCTTTTGGATTATTGTTTCTTCGCCTGACAGCTTGATCCCCTCGTTCACCAGCGCCATGGGAATAATATCCTCCCTTTCCCTTATTCTTTTTGTCTCATCGACGATGGCGACGATTTCCTTGGGGTTCATGATCATGGCCTGGGGGGTTCGGGCAAAGGGGAGCTTTTTGTGCCATTTGGTCGAATTCAGGATGGTCTTGAATTCCGGCAGATAGGTTCCACCACCGCAAAGTAGGATTTTTGGAGGCAGGGTCTCGGATTTAAATTCAGACATGGCGAGGACCACACCTTCAAGCCATACCTCCATATCGTCGTTTATGATGTCGCTGATGATCTTTTTGGATTTCTGTTCGACCCGGTCCGCGGTGTAGGAATGCTTGAGTTTTTCGGCCTCCTCATACGAAATGTTGAGCTCAACCGAGAGTCGTTTGGTAAAGGTGCGGCCGCCAATGCCGAAGATCCTGGTTCCGACAATGGATCCACCCGAGACCACGGCGATGTCCGTGGATCCACCCCCAACGTCGATATAGATCGCGGAATTCCCTTCCTCCGACTCGATACACCTCGAGAGTGCGAAAGGTTCCGAAACGATTCCCAACAGTTCCAAGCCCAATTCCTCGGAAATGTTTTGCAGGGCATCGTAATGGCTTAGCGGCGCGAAAGCGTTGAAAATGGACATTTCCACCTCTTTCCCTTGGAAGCCCAAGGGGTTCGAGACCTTGTATTTGTCGATGCGAACCTCCACGATGGAACTTTCGATCAGCTTGATATCAATTTCGGGGTAACCTGTTTCGTCGCCCAATGCCTTGCGGACCTCGGCGAACGCCTTCCATTGAAGCTTGTGCACGATGTTCCGGAGTTCAGCGAGGTTGATTTTGGATTGAGTGTCCTCTCTGGGAAAAATCAATGTGGATGTGGCCCCCTTCACAAATTCGCCCGCGATCCCCAACACCAATTGGGAAGGTTGACGACCTGCCTCTTGAGAGGCTAGGCGGATCGCCTCCTTGGTCGATCGGATCACGCTGGCGATGTCGGTGATCCCTGAATTTTGGATGTCGCCTGGGCGCAAGGGGGACTTCCCAACTCCCTTGACCACAGCCCTTCTCCCTGTCACCTCCCCTGCCATGCTTTGCTTTTCCTCGATCGAGAAAACAAGCGCTTTCACGTTCTCGGTTCCGATGTCCAACGCGACCAACGTCTTTCCCTGCGGTTTTCGCTTAAGCCAATCGAACATAACTCACATGAATTTTTAAACTGAAAATTTTATAAACTGCAAAATAAATCTTTAATCCAAAACTTCAAAAACAGTGATTTTTTTTATTTGTTTATCAAGTTTATAAAGTTTAGCAGGTTTCTTTAAAAATTTTCAGTTTTGCAGTTTAAAAATTATCGTTAACGCGCTTTCTTATTTTTTCGCTTTTCCTCCAGAAGCTCAATGTAAAACTTCCTCTCGAAGTCCTTTGGTTTGAATCCCAACCGGCCAAATAAATCGACCAATCCCCTCCTCGCTTGAGGAACCTGCGACTTGCTTCTGACAAGGTGTTCAATCTCCAGGAATTTCCCTAGGCTTTTCACAGAATTCAATTCAATCGTGAACTGTTTGAATCGGAAGGAGAGACAACGTTTTTCCTTCTTCATCCTGAGCGGGAATCCGTTTTCGCGCAGTAAGCGGTCCCATTTTTTGGGTTTATCAATGGGGAACTCAATCTCCTCGTTGGACTCGACCCCCTTTTTCAACACACGCGTTTTTAGGCCGAGCACCACTTCGCCACCCTCTTCACGAATTCTCAGGTCGACACGTCCCTCTCCATAATATCGATCCATTTTGAGCGACTCGCCTTTGGCTTTTGCGAATTTAGGAATCTCCTTGACCAAACGGTCATAATCCCTCTTTTTTAGCCGAACTTTGGCCTCCACTTCAATCATAGTGCTTAAGTGCTTAAGTTCGTAAGTGCTCAAGTGCTGAACGGCGAGAGCCTTGTTCATTGATCCGCGAGCACTCTTCCTCCATAAAGTTTCTCAGAATACTTGGCTTATGGGGCGCCTTTTCCAGAAAAGTGTCGAGAGCAATGGAAATCAGTTTCTTAGGCGGTGAAACCTTATCAAGCGAAGCTCCAAAAACAATTCTTTTTACCTTGGCATAAGACAGGGCCGCCATGCACATTACGCACGGTTCGCAGGTGCAAAAGACATCGCAACCCTCCAAATTTTTTGAATCGAGCCTCTTCCCCGCTAACCGGATCGCGTTGATCTCTGCATGGGCGCTGGCATCCTTATCGGCCCTTTGGCTATTGTGCGCCTGGGCTAGGATTTCGGCGTTTTTCACGATGACCACTCCGCATTTCAGGGGTTCATCGGATTTTTTAGCCTGTCCAATCGCCAATGCCATGAATTCTTTGTCCATTTTCCTAAATTAATGGACCTTGCTGTTCAGCACTTGGATTCCCCTATCCAGCTGAGGATCGGAGCCCTCGCTGGTGCCGGAAGCCACTTCGATGTCAGGCTTGATCCCCTCTTTCTGGATGCTGTGGAGGAGCGGTGTCAACCACTTGGCGATGGTCAACTTGATGCTGGATCCGTCGGCGAAGTAATTGATTTCCTGCACTGTCCCCTTGCCAAACGAGGTCTCGCCGATCACGGTTGCCACACCATCGTCTTTAAGGGCGCCTGCCACGATCTCGGAGGCGGAGGCACTTCCCTTATTGATCAAGATCACCATCGGGTAAGAAGACAGCTCGGCTTGGCCCGTGGTGTATTGGGCATAATTGTAGAAATTGGATTGGATGTTCACGGCCACGGAATCCTTGGGGAGCAGATAGCCTAGAATCCCTACCGCTGCATCCAATAGTCCTCCTGGGTCATCGCGGACATCGAGAATCAGACCCTTGATTTCCGAATTGTGCTGGATGATTTCGACCACGTCCTTGAAGTCGCTGAGTAGGTTATCATTGAAACTGATCAGGTGGATGTGCATGTATTTTCCACCTCCGACTACTTCGTATTCCAATGATTTCACAACGACCACGTCGCGCGTCACTTCGATGACCACGGTCTGGCCATTACGCTCAAGAGTCAGCGTCACCTTGGTGCCCTTGGGACCCTTGATGTGGCTTACCGTGTCCTGCAAACTAGCGCCCTTGGTATCGAAATCGTCGACTTTCCGGATTATGTCTCCTGCTTTAATACCGGCATTGTAGGCTGGCGAATCCTTGATGGGCGATACAATTGCAATATCTTTGTTGTCCTTCATTTCGATGTAGGCCCCGATTCCCTCGAATTGCCCGCCGATCTCGTCGCTGAAATTCTGGTTTGTTTCCGCATCCATGAAGACCGTGTACGGATCCCCCAGCGTATCCACCATCCCCTTGATGGCGCCGGCCGCCACCTTATCTTTATCAATGGTGTCCTTCCCCACATAATTGGACATAAGAAGTTTCCAGGCGCTATCCACCTTTTCCAATTGCGGGTCGGGACTGTATCCACCCCTCGCACTGCTGGAGTCCCTCAGGTCTACCAAATCCATTTTGTAAATCATCTTGGCCGCCTCGCCACGCGTAAGTTTTCGAAGAATGCCAAACCAATCCGGCTTATCAGGGGTCACGACGCCAAGCTCCATGGCCCGCATCACCATTGCCTGGTCCCGAAGATTTTTTTGAAGGTCACGGTATACCACTTTACCCACAAATCGCCTTGGAAGCGGAATGCTTCGGGAATGGAACAAGAGTTCCAAAGCGTCCACCATGGAGATGTTCTCGTATGGGTTGAGCCTCCCCTCGTTGCCGAACAGGATTCCGACCCGGATGGCCTCAGCAATGTAAGGAGCATACCAGGCGCTGTTCACAGCGTCTTTGTAGGGAAGCTTGATGTTAACAGCCCTTTTGAATTTCGGGCTATTCAGCTTAACCAGATACGAGATGAATTCAGCCCGGGTGACGAGCGAATCCGGCTTGAATAGCTTCGTGTTTTGGAATACATCGTTTTTGCGGAGGTACTCGATCGGGTAATAATAGGGCGATTCGTTCGGAATGTCGTCGTACGCCAACGTGTAGGGCGCCAAGATCGCGAAACCGAGCAGTACTGACACGAAAATGCGGGATAGTCTTTTCAGAGAAAACATAATTAATGTCTTATTAATAAGGGACTAGGGACTAGGGGCTAGGGGCTAGTCGTACTCTAAGCTCGAAGATTTTACCACTGATTCCAAAAACCCCACACTTGAAAATCGGATTTTGTCGTTTTTTTGTCATCTAGGCTCCGATCCCTGGCACAGGAAACTTCCGGCTCAGGGTCCGAACCTCATCGCGGATGGCGGAAAGTTTCGTCTCGTCGCCTGCCGAGGCTAGGGTGCGGTCGATCCAGTCGGCGATCCTTTCCATCTCTTTTTCTTTCATTCCCCGCGTGGTCGCAGCGGGTGTGCCCAAGCGGATTCCAGAGGGGTCGAATGGAGACCTTGGATCATCGGGGACCGTGTTCTTGTTTAGGGTGATTCCGACCTTATCCAACGACTCTTGGGCAATTTTCCCGGGAATCCCTTTGTTGGTGAGATCCACGAGGATCAAGTGTGTATCGGTACCACCGGAAACCAATTCAAACCCACGTTTTGTGAGTTCCGAGGCCAGATGTGCGGCGTTCTTTTTGATTTGCGCGGCGTAGTTTTTGAATTCGGGTTTCAGCGCCTCGGCAAAGGCGATGGCCTTGCCCGCGATCATGTGTTCATGGGGACCGCCTTGAAGGCCGGGAAAAACGGCCTTGTCGATGGCTTTGGCGAATTTTTCCTTGCACATGATCATGGCGCCACGCGGGCCGCGAAGCGTTTTGTGCGTGGTGGTGGTCACCACATCGAAGAACGGAACTGGCGATTCCAAAACACCTCCCGCGATCAAACCCGCCGTGTGGGAAATATCGGCCATGGTGATGGCCCCAACCTCGTCGGCGATCTCCTTGAATCGTTTCCAGTCGATGTCACGCGGGTAGGCCGTGAATCCTGCCACGATCATTTTCGGCTTGCATTCCAGGGCGAGTTTTCGGACCTCGTCCATGTCGATCCTGCCCGTGGCCTTGTTAACCCCATATGGAACAAAATGGTACGATTTCCCCGAGAACGCGATGGGGAGCCCGTGGGTCAGGTGGCCGCCATGGTCGAGCCGAAGGCCCATGACCGTGTCGCCGTAATCGAGCAGGGCGAAATAGACGGCGGTGTTAGCCGGAGAGCCCGAGTAGGGCTGGACGTTGGCATGTTCGGCGCCGAACAGCTGTTTCGCACGGTCGATGGCCAGATTCTCGATTCGGTCGATGTTTTCTTGCCCGCCGTAATACCGTTTGCCAGGATAACCCTCGGAGTATTTGTTTGTCAGGATGGATCCGCAGGCCTCGAGCACCGCCGCGGAGGTGTAATTCTCGGAAGGAATCAGCTCGATGCCATCGGTCTGGCGTTTTTCCTCATCGACAATGGCCGAGTAGATTTCGGGATCCTGCTGTTTGATGTGTTCGTACATTTTGTTTGGATTAATGATTAGGGTCTAGGGACTAGGGGCTAGGGTCTAGTGAACTCAATGGAACAAAACTAAAATACCCACCTTCATTTAAGTTTATGCTCAGCCGCCGAAGACTTCTTTCGCCATGTCGACCACGGCTGAGGATTCTTCTTTTTTCGGGGCGACCATGGGTTCGAGCGTCACTTTCTTGAGTTCCAATTTTAGGATGACCTTGGTGTTGAAAATTTGGTTGAATGCCTTGTGGATCTCGCTTTGGTTCATGGTGTTGGCCACCTTTTCCATCAGCGTGTTCGACTTGAAAGCGATCCTCAACCCGC
This sequence comes from Candidatus Peregrinibacteria bacterium, assembly GCA_003154375.1. Classification (GTDB taxonomy): domain Bacteria; phylum Patescibacteriota; class Gracilibacteria; order UM-FILTER-43-11; family UM-FILTER-43-11; genus FEN-1329. The sequence goes on along the minus strand of PMDG01000020.1, from coordinate 63,574 downwards.
CCTTCTCCAACGAGATCGGCTCGCCATCCATGAACGACATGCGGATGAACGGGGTCTCGATTTTATCCAGAATTTGTTTCCAGTTTTGTCGGACTTCCTCGAGGGTCAGCTCTTTGTAAGATCCATCCGACGTTTCCAATCTCTTTTCCGTCATTTTCTCCGCCTTCGCAGGCGCCTCAGCCGCCTTTTCCGGTTTGGCTTTTGATAGTTCGATTTCGAACCCGCAGGCCTTGATCACCGCGATCTCCAGCGGAAGCTGAGGGATAGCGGCTTGGCTTAGGAGCAACTTGGCCTCGGAGAAGATCTCGATAAGACGGACCAAGGATCCGACATCCCTTTTGGCATTCAAACCCACCAACATCTGTTCGCGCAAAAAAGCAATCATCTCCCTTGTGAATTGGGCTAGGTTTTGCCCCATGCCATTCACTTGTCCGATCAATTCGATCGCCGTGCGCGCATCCTTATTCAGCAACGCTTGGTAAAACGCCTGGGTCAGGATCGGCCCCGTGATTCCCAAATGGTCTATCACGTCTTTGTAAAGGATCGCCTTATCGATGGTCATTTGCTCCAAAAGGCCGATGGCGTCGCGGAGTCCGCCGTTGGAGATCCGCGCGATGAGGGTGAGCGCATCGGGCTCTGTCTGGATTCCCTCCGCATGGGCGATCTCTCCTAGACGCTGGACAATATCCTCTTCCCCGATTCGCCGGAAGCTGAATTGCTGGCATCGGGAGAGAATTGTCTCAGGGATCTTGTGTACCTCGGTGGTGGCCAGGATGAAAAAGGCGTGGGCCGGGGGCTCCTCCAATGTTTTAAGCAAGGCGTTGAACGCCTCTTTCGTGAGCATGTGTACCTCGTCGATGATGTAGACCTTGGCCTTGCCTTGTGTGGGACTGAATTGGATCTTCTCCTTGAGCTCGCGCATCTCGTCGATGCCACGGTTCGAGGCGGCGTCGATTTCGATCAGGTCGACCATTCGGCCCGCCAGGATCGAAGTGCAGCTTTCGCAGGTGTTGCAGGGTTCCACACCATCCACCAGATTCTTGCAGTTGATGGCCTTGGCCAAGATACGGGCAAACGAGGTTTTGCCGGTTCCGCGAGGGCCGCTGAACAGGTAGGCATGGGTCAAAGCGTTGTGGACCAGAGCATTCCGCAAGGTGGTCACGATGTGGTCCTGGCCGACTATGGTCTTTAGATTCTGGGGGCGGTATTTCAGGTAAAGCGACATGAAGGGAATTTAAGGGGTGACAAAACGAATTCGCTCTCGGTTTCGATAGGAATTTGTTTAGATAGAATTTACCAGAAGTCCAACGTCAAGACAACCGAGAGTTTAACACCTTTTTTGAAGAATAAAATGTAACTGCAAAAGTTGTTCTAGGTAACTATAATTGACATATATTAATTATTAGTATAATATACATAAAATTTCTACCGTTCACATTGCTTTTCACGCTTCGAGAACTAGCTGATTAACCCAATTAGGTATGTCTGCAACCGGAAAATATTCACGGCTCAAGCAAGCGGCGCTGGCCGGAGCCGTCATGTTGCTAGAAGGCGGCCTGTCCTCAGTTGTGTTTACCCCTCGCGCGAACGCGGAAGAAGAGATGTCCGCCGGAAAAAGAGATTGCATCCAGAGAGTCTTGGCAAACAATAAAGACATGGAGTCGACACGTGCCGGCATCCAAAATTGTTTTGCCGCCACCGAATCCGGTCAGAAACGGGATCGAGTTATTTTTTCCAATGGCGCTGAAAAATGGGATGATTTATCAGTCAAAATGGTCATCGGGATCATCAAGCAAATGCCACGGTCCCCGTTTGAACGAGTTGGAGCTGAGCCATTTCGGGTTGAACTCACGAATGATCCTCTGCCGAACGACGTGGAAATAGCGACCGACGGCACCATCCGATTCAGCCGATCCGCCTTCGCCCATTCGGTTCCCACTTTAAAACAGAGTAAGGAAGACAACGCTTCGGGCCTGTTTTACTCCAACCGCCTTTACCGCGCGGTTTTGAAGGCATTTTACAATGATTATGACTCATTAAAGGAGGTGATACAGAAACGATATGGCTTCGAGGTTGGCCTTGGTGAGCCGGCCGATGAATTTCAGAAATTTTCACCCGAAGAATTGCAATATGTCGCCTCCACCATCGAAGACCTGCCCAGCGGTTTCTGGAAAACGCGCGGGTTGGATAAAATCGTAAGGAGAAAACAGGGGCTCACCAATCCCAAGCAGCCGGATAAATGCGCCCTTGCCCATGTGGGTGAGCGATTCATCGAATTTATGGATTGCGCCTTTTCCAGCCGTAGCCCTGAAAGCATCCAGCGCACCGTTACCCATGAATTAGGCCATTTTATCTGGAGGAATATCCTGACGGATAAAAGCAGGGAAAAATTTGCCTCACTTTCAGGTTGGATCCTTACGAAGAACGACACCTGGGTCCGTGACACAACCCAGAATTTCGTTTCCGCCTATGCCGCCTCAGAGAATCCCGATGAGGATTTCTGCGAGACTATTTCCTATTACGTTTACAATCCCGACCTGGTGAGAAATCTTGCCCCTGAGTTCGTTGAGGCAATGAAACGGCTGCCGGAGAAATACAAATTCATAAAAGAAATCATGGGCGGCTATGAATACTACACTTTCGCCGCCAAAAAATTCACCTTTCAGGTCCTGGATTCAAGGCCGGATACCACTTTTCCAGGGAAAATAATCGGAATCGACACGACGGTTTCCAAAACTCCTGACGGCGATAATCATGTGATCGCGGATATCCACCTTTCCCCCAAAAACGGAGATGGGGCCTCGGAAGCGTTCGCGCGGATTGTTTCTCCGGTCGATACCTATGTGGATCAATATTTTTTCCCGGTGAACGGAAACCGCTTCCTGCTACGTGCCGAATTCATCCTCTCGAAATATGCGGCCAAGGGAAACTGGGCTCCTAAACAGATCACCGTGAAGGACCAGGTCGACAATCGCCGCTATGAGGGCCAAAACCAGTTCAAATGGCAAATGGTCATAGACAATCCCGAAGAGGATCTGGAAGCCCCTACCGCCGATGTCGAGCATATTCAATCCAAGCTTGTAAGCCTCAATGGCGAAAACATGGTACGCATCACCGTTCCCGTGTCCGATGCGCATGAAGAGGGCTTGCGCGGTTACGGAATATTGAATCAATACGAGTCCGGTCAAGAAATTCATCAATATGCTGAGTATGACAAAACCACAAAGAGTTTGGTATGGCTCTTCCCGGTAAGAAAGTACAATGCCAGTGGAAAGTGGACATTTAGGGAATTTGAGACATCCGATATTGCCAAAAATTGGCGACGGATTGATTTAAGGGAAAAAAGTGTCGATGTCGATGTGAAAACTCTGAACCCCGATTCCCAAAAACCGAGTCTCGATGTCTCCTCCGTTCATATCGAAGCGGCCCCCGTGCATCCGAAGGATCCTGACGGTGAAACCGATGTGACGATCCAGTTTAAGGCTTGGGACGACAGCTCCGGCTTGGGAACCGTGGCCTATAGAATCCAAAGCCCAGACGGAAAGACCTTGTTTGATTATTTTTACCATTCGAATTTCCATACACCGTACTTCGTTGGCGATCCGAGCGAATCGAAACCTTACAAAATCCAGCTCAGACTGCCACCCGGCTCGGCGCCTGGAACCTGGATACTGCGTGAGCTTATCCTTCATGATAAGGCAGGCAATGTGCTCTCCACGAATTTTGTCGAAATCGGCATCCTAAAACCTGCTCCAAAAATCATCATCCAAAATGCCAGATGACAATGCGTTAAGGCTTATATCCGAAGAGCGTCGAGCCTAGCTGCAGACGTATCTAAAATATCAGACTTTAAGGTGGTACGTTGGAAACCATGTCGTCAAGATGCACCAATAATACCCTCACTCACCCTAAACACCTGTTTCTTCCCCTCCACCATGTCCAAAAACTCTTGATGGGTAGTGGTCACGAACGTCTGGCAGCCTTTGATGGAATTGAACAACGTTTTCTGGCGGCTCTCGTCGAGCTCAGAGAACACGTCGTCCAAAAGCAGAATCGGCGCTTCCCCGTTTTTCTCTTTCAAGAGTTCGATTTCCGCGAATTTTAGAGTCAAAACCAGGCTTCTCCACTCCCCTCTTGAGCCGAACGAGGCCAGATCGTGGCCGTTGCAGAGGAACTGCAGATCATCGCGGTGCGGGCCGGATTGGGTGGAACCCATAGCGACATCGCGCGAATGGTTTTTTTGGAGCATAGCCATCAAGGCATCCGCGCTTGAATCATGCCCGCCCGAGGGCAGATATTCGATCGAAAGCTCATCCTGCGTGCCGGAAGCCTCTTTGTAATAGGGCCGGACGAAATCGGAAATCTTTTTGACCACCGTCTCACGTTTTTGGCGCATCACTGATCCGCTGTTTGCCAGTTCCTGATCCCAAAATTCCAATTCCCCCACTTGCGCCTGTCCATCGCTGATTCGCCTGAGGAGCGAATTGCGCTGTTTGATGGCGGATTGGTACTTGAGGGCGTTTTCGAGATATTCGCGGTCCAACTGGGAAAGAAGAAGATCCAAATATCGCCGTCTCAAACTGGGCGACAAATGAACCATGCCCAAATCGTCGGGCGAGAAGAACACCACGCCCAAATTGCCGATGTAGTCGCTAGCCTTTTTGATTCCGCCATTGATCTTCAAGGTTTTCTTGGCTGGAACGCGGGTCAAAATGACCTCGGCCGTTACTTTTCCATCCTTGCGTTCCAGCTCGCCTTTCAGCGAGAAAAAGTCCTGGTCGAACCCGATCATCTCCTCGTTTTCCGCGGTTCGGAACGATTTGGAGATCCCCAAGAGGAAAAGCGTCTCTAAAACATTCGTCTTTCCCTGTCCATTCGAACCCACAAAACCCACGAAATTCGAGTCAGGGTCAAATTCCAGAGTGGCCTTGCTCAGGTTGCGGAAGCCTTGGATGTGCAGAGACTGGACGCGCATGGGGTCAGATCATTGAATCTCGAGAGCATTTCTGCTATAATAATAAGATTAATTTTGATCAAACGAAACACAAAAAAATGAAACTCAAAATAAGCCGAATTCGCAAACATCGAAAACACCCCGTTTCCAAACGATCTTTCCTAGCCCAAAAGTTTCGCCTTTTGAGGCTTTGGTTTCTCACCACTTTTTCCCATAAGACATTAAAGGTCCTAAAGATCGCCTCGTGGACCCTTGTGACTGTCATCCTGATGGTTTTGGTTTATACGGGCGAGCGAACGGGAATGTGGTTTAAGGCAAGCATTCTAGAGGCGCCCCAGCCGTTTAGCGGAACCGTGATGCCTGTGAGTAAAGTACCGGATTGGACCCATTGGATGAGCGGACAACCCGATATGACCATCCATTACGACCAGATTCCGGAAAATATGCTGATCGATTTGCCACCGTATGACCTTGGCAAAATGCAATTTCCGGATAGCCAGCTGGTGTGGGGCAACGCCTCGCAAGACAGCATCCGGAACGTCANNGGTCGACCTTCCGCCATACGATCTTTCCAGAATGCAGTTCCCCGACGACAAACTGGTCTGGGGGAATGAATCGCAGACCCTAATCCGCAACACCAAAATCACCTACCCTGTCGTCTACATGGGCGATTACAAGTACGACCATGAAGAAAATATGGGCAGCCATTTAGCCGTAGATATCAAGGTCCCCCTTGGAACCCCGGTCCATGCCATCGCCAACGGAAAAGTGGTGAAAGTTGCCATGATCAGCTCGGGCTTCGGCCATCATATCGTAATTGAGCACCAAGGCGTTCCAGATCCCGATAATCCAGGTCAACGCACCACCCTTTATTCCTGCTATGACCATTTGAGCGACATCAACGTGGTCGAAGGCCAAAACGTGATCAAGGGTGAGCTTATCGCCCTTAGCGGAAGCACTGGCACCTCCACCACTCCCCACCTGCATTTCCAGATCGACCGCGATTCCGCGCCTTGGCATCCCTACTGGCCTTTCACCTCAGCGGAAGCTTCCTCCGCCGGACTCAATTTTTTCTCGGCCGTGAATGCGGGCTTGGGCTCCTCCATTGCCCGAACCGATACCGTGAATCCGATGCGGTTTGTCACCCAGAATATGGGCGCCTACAGCGTGGCCTCCGCCAATGATACCTCGGTTCCCCAAAGCGGATCGACTACGAATGCCAACACCACGCCCAAGCCTGACCCTGTTGTCGTGGCTTCCAACACCACGAATACGACCACCTCGGACACTCAGACCCAACCTGTAACCAACACCCAAGCCCAAACTGAAACCGAAACCGAAACCGTCGCACCTCCACAACCTTCTACCGACGATGCGGCCCTGTTCAGCTACAAGATCACGGGTGATGGCGTAGCCTTGGTCGGAAGCTCCATTTCGCTGGTCGTGACCGATGAGAAGGACCAAGTTTCCAAACTCAGCGATTCCGACACCATCCAAGCTTCGATCGATGGCGAAGGGACCCTTATCAAGAAGGTGTTCACCAAGTCCGATTTCGTGAACGGAACCCTGAAGCTTTACGTGAAAAGCGACAAGGTCGGGACCGCGAACGTGATGATCGGCAAGAGCGCTTACCAAGTCAGTTTCGTGGATACGGTTAAGCCTGTTTCCAGCTTCAGGATCGAGGCCGATGGCACTTTTCAGGACAATATTGTCGAGAATGTGAAGATCATCGCCCTCGATGACACAGGAAGTCTTGCCGCCGCTGTGAATTTCAGCGGGTTTGTGGAGATCAAAGCCACCCAAGGCGAGGCCGACATCCAACCCAATTTCATCCGCAAAGAAGATTTCCGTGGCGGAACAGCCACCATCAAAGTGATCGGCCACGGTTCCGAACCCATCGTCCTTCGCGCCCAAAACGGTGCTCTGGTTGGTGTTAGCGAGAAGATCCAACCCGAAAACAGCATGGTGTTCACCGATGTGAAACCCAGCAGCCCGAACTACGAGGCTATCAAATACCTGAAGGACAACGGCATCTCGAGCGGTTACAAAGATGGCACCTTCAAGCCAAGCCAAACCGTGAACCGCGCCGAGGCCCTGAAAATGCTGATGCTCGCGTTCAACGAAGGTGCCTTGAACTCCAATTCGAACTCAAACTTCAAAGATGTGAACAAATCCGCCTGGTACGCCAAAACCATTAACGAGGCTGTTGAAAAAGGCATCGCCTCCGGTTACAAGGATGGCACTTTCAAGCCCGAACAGACCGTGAACCGCGCCGAATACCTGAAGCTCCTGCTCAAGTCGACCAATATCGAGGCTTCAAGCACGATCACTAAGCCGTATGACGATGTGGCGCTCACCGACTGGTTCGCCCCTTTCGCGTTCCTCGCGAACAAGATGAACCTGCTCCAGCCTGCCAAGACGTTCCGACCCGCTGATGGGATGACGCGCGCAGGGGTGGCCGAGACGATTTACCGCCTCAAAATGATTCAGGTGAACAACTGGGTGACGTATTCTAAGTAATATTTAGATTATGGCCGCAACTCGCCGATCATTCCTCCAAAATTTGATCACCAGAAAACGTAATATTTATATTGGATTCGAAATATTAGTAACTGTTTTGTGGCTGATTGACATTTGGTACCTTTTTGCGATCAATTTCAAAAGCCCTTATTGGAATAGCCCCATATTTAAGTTTGTGATCTTAACCGCTCTTGCAGTTACTATTATTTTTGGTGGTAGAAAAAAAATTTCTGACATATTGGTCAATATCGACAAAAAAAATTATCGAAAACTCAAGGGTGCTGAGGCTGGACTTGAGGGTGAGAATTTAGTATGGGGAGAATTGAATAAAATTTTAAAGGACGATGAAAAAATTTATCAAAATCTAAAACTGAATCCAAATGATAAATATGACTTTGATTTCGTAATTGTTAGCCCTCGAAAGGGTGTAATTATATTGGAGGTGAAGGATTGGTCCGGCACAACAACTTTTTACAGGAACAATATTGTAAGAGTCGATTTGAATGGAAAAAAAAGAAATAAAACGGACTGGGAAGACCCAAGGAAAAGAATAAATCACAATTCTAATAACCTAAAAAAGTATTTAAAAAGTTTGAATTTGATTGATTTAACAATAGCCAGAGCCGTAGTTGTTGTGGACGGAATTGTTACTGTTGAGGATTGCGGCGGTATTTATATAGTCAAAAAAATCGAGGAACTAAAGAAATACATTGAAACACGATATGAAAGGAATCTCACCGAAGACAAATATCAAAAGCTAATAAGCGCCTTAGACAAGCTAAAAGATAATTTTTAGCGTTCGGTGCAAAAATCGGACACCTTTAATATACTTCTGGAACCTAGTCCGTTTGCATGACTTTTCCGTCGTAGAGCCCCACCATTTGGACCTCGGGGTCTTTCTGGATGTTCGATTGCAAGTCCTTCATGGCTTGGTTGTAGGTCCAGTTGGGATGGGCGGCGATGCGCTTGCCGTCGTTGCTGTAGACCTCGTATCCCTTTCCGCTGAGTTCGAGGGCATTGCCATCGTATCTCGCATCGATTTTCGAGTTCGGGTGGTCTTGCTTCGCTTTCCAGAAGTCGGCCAGCGCCTGCTCCAACGTGTAGTTGGGCTCTTGCTTGGTATTTTTTCGATCCTTGTCGATGGTGATTGTGTAGCCGGAAACCTGGATGTCCAAAATCGCGGGCCCCACCGTCTTGATCTTCTTGAGGTCGTAGCCTTTGGGGACGTCGGTTTTCGGATCGAAATAGAGGTTGGGGAACACCTTCTTGTTCTCGGCGAGCGTCCGAATGTCCTCCGGGATCAAGATCCCTGGGTGTGCGGGCGGGGTGAATGCCGTCCATCGGTGCTCATGGTTGTAGGACATGATGGAGTCCCCGCTCGACTGGCTGTAGCCGTAGGTGTCGGTGTGCACCAACCCGAAGGTGTGGCCGAGTTCGTGTTCCAGGGTTCCTTGGAAATTTCCATTCGCTTCATCCAGCCGGTTGCTGGCCACCGCCAAGATGCCAGCCCCGTTGTCGACGCCTCCGTTGATGGGTCTTCCCGCTCCTTTTGGCCAATCGGTTTTCGGATCCATCACGACAATGGCCAAATCGTCCGTGAGGCTATTCCTGTCCACGTTCAGCGCCTTGAGCAGTTCGATGGTGAATTTCGAGTTGATTTGATACGACCCGTAATTTTGGAAATAGGCCAAAGGGTTTGGAGAGTGGTAAATGTAGGGTGATTTCGAGTTGATTGTGAAGGTATCCCGTCCGAGAAGCATTTTCTTGTAGTTTGCTTGCGCCACGACAAGGTGTTTTTGGAAATTGCGGATCTCCTGGTCTGTGGGGCTGGGCATATCGGAGGGAACGAAGAACACGCCCAAGACTTTGATTTTTGCTTTGGAGTCCGTCACCGCATTGGCGAACGGGGAAGCGGCAACAGTCATTGGGGTGGCGGAGGCTTCGGGAGCGGATCGAACAGCGGGAATGGAGGGGGTCTCGGGTTTAGAGGGGGCGGCGGGAGCGGAAGGAGCGGAGGGATTGGCGATAGCTACGGGGGTGGGAGCAACGGCGGGAAAGGTAGGGGCCACTGGAATCGCAGCGGCCGGAATGGAATTCTCCGCGGACGGCGCTGGATTCTCAGCCGTGGTCGGCAAGGGCGCTTGCGGGTTTTCGACACGCGTCCTCGGTTCTCTAATGATGATATTTGTCGGACGCGTTTGTGAGGAGCATCCGGTAATGACGAGCAACGCCAACAATGGCAACAAATAGCGGGTTTTCATCTTTGAAAATGGTTAGTGGAGTTTGGATGTGGAATCTTTCACTCCGGTTTTTGGATTCTAAATTGGCTGCATTATACCAAATCAAACGTCAATTTTCAGTCAATTTCAGTCGATGGAACCAAGGAGAGTCCAGTCGGCGTGTAAACAGGATGGAGAATTGGACAGAAAATAAATAATATTGCCCTCGTTTTTATTCGCCGCTCGCTCACTGTCTTTTCGACCGTAGCGTAGCGAAGTGGAGAAATCTGCGGATCATCCGAATGCCTAAAGCCATTCATTCGAAGATTTCTCCGTGCGCTCCGCTTAGTCGAAATGACAGATGGGGGCTGGACATGAATAAATTATGTTGTCAGCGTTTTTTCACCGTGGTAAACTCCTTTTGTAAATAAAAAATAACTCAAAAAATATGCTCAAAAAGCTATTCCCTTCGATAAAGAACTCAGGGTTTTTAAAAAAGAAGTCCGACCGCTCCAAGGAGCTCGTACTCTGGTTCAAGGAACTCCGGATCACGGATGTGCCTTTGGTGGGAGGCAAGAATGCCTCGCTTGGAGAGATGTTCCAGAAGCTGACGCCCAAGGGCGTGCGGATCCCCAACGGGTTCGCGGTCACGGCGCATGCGTACCACTATTTGCTGGAGGCCAACGACGCCAAGGTGAAGATTCAAAAGGCTCTCAAGGGCCTGAATGCGAAGAATATCCAAGATTTGCAGACCCGGTCGCACAAGGTCCGCACCATTATCCTTGGATGCGACTTTCCCAAGGATCTGGAGAAGCAGATTTTGGATTCCTACCATAAGATGGAGAAGATGTACGGGGACAACTGCGATGTCGCGGTGCGCTCCTCCGCCACGGCCGAGGATCTGCCAGACGCCTCGTTCGCCGGCCAGCAGGAGACGTTTTTGAATATCCGCGGCGACTATTCCATTTTGGATGCCTGCAAACGCTGTTTCGCCTCTCTGTTCACTGATCGCGCCGTCGCCTACCGTGTTGAGAAGAAATACGACCATTTCAAGGTCGGCCTTTCCATCGGCGTGCAGAAGATGGTCCGTTCCGACAAGGCGGCCTCGGGCGTTATGTTCAGCATCGACACTGAGACCGGCTTCAAAGATGCGGTTTTGATCAATGCGGCCTACGGACTGGGCGAGAATGTGGTGCAGGGCGCCGTGAATCCCGACGAGTTTTATGTTCACAAACCCACCCTCAAGCAAGGCTTTCGGCCGATCCTCCGCAAGGTGGTCGGCTCCAAGCAGATCAAGATGATCTACGGCGAGGGCGGAACGAAGGCGGTGGTCAAGAACATCCCGGTGAATCCCGCAGAGCAACAACGATTCTGCATCAATGACGACGAGGTTTTGCAACTGGCCAAATGGGCCGCGATCATCGAAGACCATTACAGCGCAGAAGCCGGGCATTTCAAGCCCATGGATATGGAGTGGGCCAAGGACGGCAGGACCGGGGAACTATTCATTGTGCAGGCCCGTCCCGAGACGGTGCAAAGCCGAAGGGATGTGACGGTTCTAGAGGAATACAGGCTTGAGCAACGGAGCACGGTCATTACCGCAGGCGCACCCGTGGGAGCCAAGATGGTTTCCGGCAGGGCGCACGTCATCAAGAGCGCCCATGAGATCAAACAGTTCAAAAAGGGCGAGATCCTGGTCACCGAAATGACAGACCCTGATTGGGTTCCGATCATGAAGATCGCATCGGGCATCGTCACGGATCGTGGCGGACGAACCTGCCACGCGGCCATCATCAGCCGCGAGCTTGGAATCCCCTGCGTGGTGGGCACCAAGAACGCCACCAAGAAGATCAAGACGGGCGACATGATCACGGTCGCCTGCGAGGGCGAGGCCGGCAACATCTACAAAGGCGCGCTCAAGTACACCATCCACAAGACCGATGTGCGCAACATCAAGATGCCGAAAACCAAGATCATGATGAACATCGGCAATCCGGACATCGCCTTCGAATCTTCCTTTATCCCGAATGACGGCGTGGGGTTGGCCCGCATGGAGTTCATCATCAACAACTACATCAAGATCCATCCGATGGCCCTCTTGAACTACCACAAGCTGACGGACCACGGTCTGATTTCAACCATCGATGAATTAACCTATGGTTACGAGAACAAGGCCGACTTTTTCGTTGATAAGCTGGCGCAGGGCGTGGCCACGCTCGCTGCGGCGTTCTACCCCAAGGATGTCATCATCCGCATGAGCGATTTCAAGACGAACGAGTACGCAAACCTGATTGGCGGAACCGCCTATGAGCCGAAAGAGGAGAATCCGATGATCGGCTGGCGCGGGGCAAGCCGTTACTACGATCCTATGTACCGCGATGCCTTCGCCTTGGAATGCAAGGCGCTGAAGAAGGTGCGGGACGAGATGGGGCTGACCAATTTGAAGATCATGATCCCCTTCTGCCGCACGATTGCCGAGGGCAAGGCCGTTCAGGCCGAAATGAAGAAATGGGGCCTGGAACGTGGCAAGAACAAGCTCCAGGTTTATGTGATGTGCGAGATCCCGAGCAACGTGATCCTCGGCGATGAATTCTGCAAGATCTTCGACGGCTTTAGCATTGGATCGAATGACCTGACCCAACTAACCTTGGGCGTGGACCGCGACTCCGCACTCGTCCGCCACATCTACGATGAGCGCAACGAGGCCGTGAAGGAGCTGATCCGCCAGATCATCAAGATCGGAAAAAAGAACAAGCGAAAGGTCGGCATCTGCGGACAGGCGCCCAGCGACTACCTCGACTTCGCACGCTTCCTGGTGACGGAAGGCATCGATTCCATGAGCCTGAATCCGGACACCGTGGTGAAGACGATCATCGATTTGAATAAGATGAAATAGATCCTGATTGAGAAACTGATGGGTGAACTTATAGGTGAACTAATGGGACCCGATAGCATTGAGTTATCGGGTCTTATTTAGTCTCCAATTTTACGTCCAATCAGCTCCCCGATTAGACCCCCAATCAGGTCACCAATCAGAATTTTATTTGACAAATGTTAAAACAGTGATACAATGCAGACGAATTGCGGATTCGTGATCCTCGTTCCCCACCGCAGTCTAAAACCATCAGATTAAACCCCTTACCAGGCCACGTCGCTCTCGAACGAACGTGGCAGGCAGTACCCAAACACCGTGTTGTAGGACTGTTTTTTTGTATGGGTTTTTTATTACGAGTTTTCACTCTTATTAGCTCTTAATCGAGCTTGAGGTTGCGAGCAGGCGTAGCGAGGAGTTGAAGTGACAAGTAGCTAGCGAGCCGTGCCGAACGGAGCGAGGGCGACAAAGAAGCCCGTGGCGCAGTGAGGATGAATCATGCAGTCCGTGAATACGGACAAGTGATTCAAGGCTTGCCCTATTGGGTCTCGTGGGCCCCACGAAAAGCTCGCGAAGCTGGGTGAGAGACCGAGGGCGAGACCTTGAACGGGAAAGGCCGGGGAAACCAAAGCGGTTTCCACAATAAAGAGTCTAGTAATCAGAGAGCAATTGTGGTATAATATTAAGATTATTTATATGACCATGATCACTCGAACTCCACATTTCAATCCTGGCCTCCCAATGGATGACGAATCCCGATTCGTTTATCGCTCTCACAATCCTGACCGGGTTCGCTCAGGTCCGACTGTGCCTGCTGGCCAGAAATCGTTGGCCAACAACTTGACCCTGTGGGAAGTCGCGTTGGACTCCGAACGCAATCCTGACCTCAGAAAGGAGCTAAAGGACAAGGTCAAAAAAGGTAATGCCTATTTGGAACGCTTAAACAAATCCATCCAATCCCCCAAGGATCTGGATAATGCCCTGAACGAATGGGATCAGCTTTCAGGCCTGCTCGCGAATCTTGACGCCTCTGACACCACGTATTTGGCGATGATCCGTGTTCTCGATTCAGATTTTTCGGCATTTTTGGATAAAAATACCCTTGCCCAGGTCGAAATTGCTCGCGCAAGAATTGCAAAATCCGACCAATATGGGGATGTGCTCAAGACCGTGACGCCTGACCAGATCAAAGCCTCTGCTACGGAAGCCTGGGAACAAACCGTGAAAACGGACTTGCCCAAGTTAGTCGCTGGCCTCTCAGAAGAGGATGCCCGTGAATGGTACACGAAAAAACTCCAGGAAGAGGGTGTTGAGAGCACCCGTGATGCCTGGGTCTCCAAGAACTTGGATCGCACAGAGCGTGCGAAACGGAAGGCTTTGGGTCATTCCGACCTGATCCCGCATGACGCGGTTAATACGCTCAAATCGCTCGCCCTTGAAGCTAGAAGCATTTTGCAAGATCAGATGGCCGAACACTTGAAGAAAAAGGTAGATTCGGTTGAGGCGGAATTGGAGAAATTGGTTAAAAAGTGGGGCAATGAATTGTCGCAGGACACGGAGTCCGATGTTCGAGCACAAATCGATTCTGCCCGCGGTTTCATTGAATCCGATATCCGCCATTTCAATCCGGACGACCTATCCCCTGTTCCGGCAAGGGAAAAACTCAAGGAACTGATTGCCGAAACCGAGTCCGAAGCAAAAGAGTCGATCCAGGCCATGCAAAAACTGGCGGAAGACCTTGATGAGTATTCCCAACATCCAACCGAGACCGTCCAGCTGATGAAGAAGCGGGAGGCCCGGATTTTTGATTTTATGAGAAAGGCCGAAGCCCCGGAAACCGTCCAGGCTGCCAAAGCCTCGCTGGAACTGCAACGCAAGGAGAGCACTTTGTCCGATCCCGACCTGCGTGAGGTCCAGTGCGCGAAGGGAATGAAAATGATCCAAGAGGATCTCGAGAACCCCAACGCAGAATGGAAGACTTTTATTCGCGAACCGCTTCCCATTGACGGGCTTTCTGGCGAGGAGATCGTGGAGCGGGCCACCCGTTTGCGGCAGATTTCCACACCCTTTGAAAACAAGGAAAAATCCCAGATGGCCCGAAAGGCCATGGAAATCATCCAGCAACCAGGCACGCCACGACAAATTTTGGAAAGGTTAAGCCAAACCGTCGGCGCCGAACACGTAAAGCAAGTCTCCTCGGCCACCTTCGAGGAGAAGTACCGCCGGTACACCATGACCGGCTCCATGGTGTTCTACAAACGAGGCGATTTCTGGAAAATCATCGTGGACGAGAGCAAGATCGATGATCCCAGCATGGCCAATTCCCTGAAGGACGACATCAACCACGAGTTGCGCCATTTGGAATTCGAGAGCAACCCGCTTATCAGCGGACCCTGGAAGGATGCCTTTACCCGTCAGCTTTCCCAAGACGACTGGAGATCCATCAAGGACGCTTTTGCGAACCATTATCCCGAGAAAACACCTTCAACCTATAAAGGAAAGCTGACGCGATTCACTGGGGACCTTTGGCCGGACGACGACTTGCTTTCCGAGCTTTACGCCATGGAACCCGAATGGTCTTTCCTTCCCGAGGTCGCCCAAAAGGCACGACGGGTGATTCATTTCAAGCTGGACAGCCAGGTCAGAGGGAAGTTGGAAGCCGCCCTGCTCGGCCCTGAAAATGCCGACAAATGGATCCAGATTCGCGAAAAGATGGTCACGGCATTCCCGAAGCGGGTCAATGCCGATGGGCTTACGATCCGCGAGTGGGAAGATAGCGATGTTTTGGCTGAGTTGTATGCCCTCTTGCCAACCGACCGAGAGGTCAATCTGGATGATTCCGAGGAATTGGGCCAATTCTTTGGAGCTGAGGGCAAAGGAAAGAAGGGTGAAGATGAAATCGTCATCAAAGAAGAGGATCTGTCGAAAGACGATCTGGATCGAAAACTTGGCTCCATCATCAAGGATATCGAAAAGGCCTACGAAAAATCGCCCTACCTAAGCTCAATTTCTGGCGCAGCCGACGCACTGGCCCAAATGAAGCAAACTGCCAAGGACATGAGGAAAAAACTTCCTGCCTTGCTTGAGCAAAAGAATCTCATGGAAGCCCATAATACCATTGATAAACTCCATGAGGCATTAGAGGTCGGTCCCTCATCCTTGAATGGCCGACTTAGGGAGATCTCTGAAACCGCAGGCAATCCGCGTACGAATCCCCTGAGCTCAATTTATGATAGCGTGTCCCTTTATTCATTAAGCGACTTCAAGGCAATTTACGACCAAGTGGTCGATTATTCCAAACGCTACTTCGAACGCGTGGCTGGCGTTCACAAGGGGAATCTGGGCAAGATCATTTTTAACGGCATCAGTAAAGGACTCAAGTTGGACGCCTCCTCGTATGTCTCGGGCGCCTGGAAAAAGGTGGTCGGCGATTGGAAAGATCGCGTCAAAAGCAAGAACACCAGCAAGCTTTGGGGCTTCCTTAGGGACCAGGCCAAATACGACCTGCCTGACAAAGGCATCGTCTGCGCCACAATTGAGACGCTCTGCGAAAAGGGCGCCATGGATTGGAAAAATAAGTATTTCCTGGCTTGCCTTCACCACCTTCAACGTGAAACGCCGCTCGATCCCGTGGCCGACCCCATGCTCCTTGAGGACGAGAACTATCTTTTTGAAAAACTGAAAATCGCCATGGCCTCCCCCCCTGCTTTCAACAAAGAAAGCGCGTTCAACGACTGGAACAAGACCAACACCAGCGCTTTTGACGAACGGAAATCAAAGGCTGCACCAGTCATCAATAGCTCGATCCGTTTTATCGGCTCACGCCTGAAAAAGTTGTTGGAAGATAAAAAGCTCCAGCAAGCCGACAAGCTTCCATCTGACAAGCCCATCGATGGCGCCGAGTACGAGGAAATGCTGGATCTTTCCATTGAAAATGGCTTTTCAGAACCCGAAGAAGCCATGTTCTTCTTGTGGAGCGGCATGGCCGTCGGCCTCCTTAAGCCCAATTCCGGCACCAAATTGGCCAGGCACTTCGGCATTTTCCCCGTGATGGACTATTTCAACGACATGAGCGCCGAGCTAACCACAACGGAGAAAATTAAGGAATTCGTGGCGGGTAAAGACGGCAAAAGTGGCAAATTTGGCAAGGATTTCGCCAACAATGCGCCTGGCGAGGATTTCAGACGCTTCTATTGGACTGAAATGCTGAACAACGCCAGGGTGCGGACCCGTGCCCAGCAGAAAGTCCCCACAGGCGGGGACGGATGGGATCATGACTGGTCAAAATCCTTTGCCATGTGCGGAAACGCGACGATTGCCAAGAGCATCCTTGCGGGCCGTGGTCCGCAACCTCTTACCCAGCTGACCAAACTGCCCAACATCTACGCGGGCGTGCTCCAATTTTTCGAGCAGAACACAGATGCGAATCTCAAGCAGCCCCCCAATCATAAAATTTTGGTTGACGCCATCGGTTACTATTTCATGTGGGAGTCTATCCTTTGTGGCGCGGCTTACTCAAAAGAGCCCTCCTATCGCAGGGGCTCCTCGGTCGATCGCTCCGAAAAACCCCATGCAGGTGGTCCGGCCAAGCATCCGAATTTCAACATGGGAGACTGCCAAGACTCCCTGAATAACCTCATGACACGGATCGATCCCAAATTGGGTCGGCTTTTTTCACTGTCCACCAATACCACTGGTGATCTCGACAATATAAAAAGCACGTTACTTACCCTCATGCCTGGAGAGGAGTCCTTCATCAAAGGCCTGAAAACCGTGGACAATTTTTATGACAATCTGCAGAACATCATCAACAAACTTTTGGCCGGTGTCCCCACTGGCACCCTTGTTACCGCAATACGATCCGGACTTCCCAAATAATCGATATGTGAAACAAATATGAAATAAATTTGAAATAAATGTGAAATAAATTTCCTCCTTTTATTTCATTTTTTTCATATTTTTTTCAAATTGTTCAGGTTGTATGGACAGGATCCACATCGATCCTCCAGCCCTTGGGGATTTTCCAATGGTCGAGGAGGATTTCGGGTCTTTCCGAGCGGATGAGCACATGGTAGTAGTATCGATCCGCCATTTTCGGAATAGAGGCAGGCGCGCTTGCGACTGTGACCGGAAGCGCATTAGCCTTTGCCACATCCTCGATAATCTCTCGCTCGGCAACGATGTGCTTGGAAAGCTTTCCCACATCGCTTCCCACGACCGTGAATTTGATCATTCTGCTATAAGGCGGGTAGCCGAAAGCCTGACGGTGCCGAAGCTCGGATTCGATGAATTCCGGATACCGTTGCTCCGCGGCCATGCGAATGGTGGGATGGGTCGGATTGTAGGTTTGGAGCACGACTTCGCCCCGATCCCCTCTTCTACCACACCGGCCCGAGACTTGGGTCAATATTTGATAAAGCCTTTCGGAACTGCGGAAATCAGGTTGGTGCAACCCCACATCCGCCAGAACAATACCAATGAGACTTACATTGCCGAAATCAAGTCCCTTGGCCACCATTTGGGTGCCCACCAGGATATCGAATTTTTTCTCCAAAAAATCATGGTAGATTGGTTCGAAGCCTGTTTTCCCATCAGTCGTGTCTTTATCTGCCCGGACTACCCGTGCCTTGGGAAACATCTTTTTCACCTCCTCCTCCACGCGCTGAGTCCCCACGCCGACATGCTTAATATAGGGTGAGCGGCATTCAGGACAGAGGAGATCTGGCGCCTTTTCAAATTGGCAATAATGGCAAACGAGACGGTCGGCGGCTGAATTCTGACTCCTGAATCCTGAATTCTGGTAAAAACGGTGGTACTTCAGAGCGATATCGCATCTCGGACACTTTTCGGTGTATCCGCAGTCGCGGCAGACCACAGCGTTCGCGAGGCCACGCTGGTTCACAAAAAGGATCACTTGTTCGTTTTTTGCCAATCGATCGCGGATTTTGTTCTGGAGCAAAAGCGAGAAAACGCTGAAGTTTCGCTTCTTGAATTCCTCGCGCAGGTCGACCAGATGGATGAGGGGCATCTCGGTTTTCTGGATTCGATCGAGAAGGCGGACGATCCCATATTCGCCAGACGATGTTTTCTGGAAACTTTCCGCGGACGGGGTCGCGCTGCCGAATACAAGCTTGGAGCCCCACAATTTGGCCATCTCTTCCGCGATTCGATGGGTGCGGTAATAGGGGGCCGACTCCTGCTTGTAGGTCCATTCGTGCTCTTCATCCAGGATCACCAAACCGAGATTGCTCACAGGCGCAAAGACGGCCGACCTTGAGCCTATAACCAAGGCGGCCGAACCCGTCCGGACCTTCCACCACATCTTAAGGCGTTCACCCTCGGAAAGCTTTGAATGGAATAAAGCGATCGCGTCGCCGAACGATTGCCGAAAGTAGCCGATGGTTTGCGGGGTCAGCGCGATCTCGGGGACAAGCAAAATGGCCTGTTTCCCTTGTCGGACGGTTTCATGGATGAGGCGAAGATAAAGTTCGGTCTTGCCCGATCCTGTCACACCCAAAAGCAACATGGGCTTATCACTGGACCTTATCTGCGCAAGCGCCTCCTCCTGCTCGGGGGTCAATTGCTTGTCGGATTCCTTAAGGACCGCCGATTTCGGATCAAAAGGGGCAAAGAACGGAGCCTCGGATTTTTGGACCATTCCCAATTCCACCAATCGTGTCAAAGTGTCGGCGGTGAATCCCCCGCTTTGCTCTTTCAATCCTTCCAAAGGCAAGGGTCCGCCCGCCTGGCTGAGGATCTCGAGGATCTTCTGGGCCTTTTTGCCTCTGGGAGGGGTCGTGATTCCAGCAACAGAGCCGACCAGAATGGTTTTGGGTTCCTCGAACGCCCCTTCCCAAAGGCCTTTCGGCACCATGAGGCGAAGGCTGCGAGCCTCGGAGGTTCGATAGTAGGAGGCGATGAAACGGGCCAATTTCAGATGATTCGGATGGATGCCATCGGTGCGGACTACGGCATTAAGCTCGCGGATCTTCTCCTCGGGAACACCGGCAGGGATATTTTCCACAATCGAGGCCACAATCCCCTGCCCTTTCCGTTCGCGGAACGGGAATTCCACAAAGGAACCCTCTTTCACCGAGGATTCCAAGCTTTTGGGAATCCGATAGGTGAGCGAGTCATCGAACTCCCCCAGTTTTTTGAACACGATTACTTGCGCGTAAGACATAGTTGGATGCAAAAAAAGTTATGTTCAGATTTTGATTTTACTATAACGCGATTGGATGGGATAGCAAACTTATCGTTCGTTTATGCAAAAGGCTCGCCCCAATTCCCTAGCGTACCGATTTGCCCTCAATCAAAATAATTTACTTGGCATTCCTTCCCCGAATGTCGCTCGCCGCGACGGGCAGGCACCTTTTGGTCGGTCAAAAGATGCCTGGGAAAACCCGCCGGGGCTTCGTGGACTCAAATTCAACGTGAGGCCCTTCATCGAAGATTGTGCATGCCACTTCGCCCCGGACCCGATTTGGGCCTTTCTTCATTTGATGTACATCCAAGGTCTTGAGGGGGCTGAATCAACTCGAGCCTGTCTTTTCGTACATAGGCAACAATGATCAAATTATAACAAACCCAGAGCCAGTCTTGAGCTGAACTCTGGGTCCTGGCTTATTGCTTACCGTTGAGCGCTTATTGCTCGAGTGTGATGACAATCGTGTCCTTTCCCGTCTGTTCCCCGTTCCTTTCCCCTACCACGGTGAAGGTGTTTTTCCCAGGAGCCAGCTTCATGGTTGTCTTCCATTTTTCGCTTCCTGGGATGTAGTCGGTCAGCTCCTTGTCGTTCAGGTAAACGCGGGTGACCCATTTGCCAATGGTTCCCCCGATCACCAAGGTATCCAAGGTGGTGGAATAGGTGGCATCCTCTGACGGAATGGTGATGACCGGATCCGCGCTGGCGCCGCTTTGCACATCGATCGTGATGCTGGCGGAACCCAGCAGTTTCCCTGCATCGTCGTAGGCTTTCACGGTGTAGAGGTTCTGTTTACCGATCTCTAGGTTGCCGATACTCTTGTAGGCGCGGTATTTGAACGTGCCGCTGCCCACCACATAAAGAGAAAGCGCGTAATCGTTCACCGTCACTTTCGCAGTGCTTTCGGGTACGGTTCCCGCGATCTCGAATTCGGTGTCCGAGGTCGTGAAGCTTTCACCGTTGTTCGGGGCCGTGATCTTCACGCCACCCGTCGCGGATGCTTTGGGCAAATTACTTGTTGGGGAACTGGTAGGTGAACTGGTCGTGGAACTGGTGGTTGCACCCGTTGAAGAACTTGTCGTTGTATCTGTTGTGGGTGCCGTTGTCGTGACCCCTGCGGCATCGATCACCTTTTGGTCGAGCGTGAGGATCAGCGTGGCCGGTTCACTTTGGTTGCCTGCCTTGTCTTCGGCAATGGCCTTGAATTCGTTGTCGCCCGCTTTCAGGTTGCCAAACTCCACCTTGGCGTAGTATTGCCATGCTTTGCTACCAGGTACATATTTTCCCAACCGGTAGTCGTTCACAATCACGGCCTGTGTGTCCTCGCTCACGGTGCCCTTGATCATCTGCTCGACCGTTTCAATGGCGGTTGACCCTGTCGTTGAGGGCTTTGGATCGGTGAACACGGGCGCCGGCGGAGGGGTCTTGTCGTAAACGACCACGAGTGGATCCAAGGTTTTTTTCACGCCTGCCATGTCTTCGGCCTCAAGCTTGATCTTGTTTTCGCCTTCGATCAGCAATTTCACTGAATCCATCTTCCACGAGCCGTCATCGGAGGCTACTGCCTTGGCGCCGTTCACGTACACGGCCTTCACCTTCGAAGTGTCGAACTTGCCCTCAATGCTGAAGCTGGACTTGTTGGTGGCAAAGCCCTGGCTTGGTGAAGTCACATAGGCCACACGGTCCATGTTGGCTAGACCTGTTGAGGACCCAGTT
Organism: Candidatus Peregrinibacteria bacterium; assembly: GCA_003154375.1. Taxonomy (GTDB): domain Bacteria; phylum Patescibacteriota; class Gracilibacteria; order UM-FILTER-43-11; family UM-FILTER-43-11; genus FEN-1329. The sequence goes on along the minus strand of PMDG01000020.1, from coordinate 42,089 downwards.
GTAGACCCTGTTGGGGACCCAGTGGGTGACCCAGACGGGGACCCAGTTGTGGAACCTGTTGATGACCCAGTTGTGGAACTTGTGGCGGTACCTGTGGTGGAACCGGTTGTCGTCGTAGCCCCAGTCGTATCGGTCGTGGTTGCCGAGGTGTCGGTGCCGGATTCCTCGAAAGCGTCTATCATGCCATCCTTTTTGGCGTTCCATCCATACCAATTGGTCTGCTTGAACTGGTCGCTCAAGGCAAAAATCGTCTCCATGTCTTCTCCTTTTTTGAGAGAGTCCAGCTTGGCGGGATCCAGGTTGAACTGCTGGCCAACCCCCAGGGTGTAGGTCTTGAACACCGCATCGTCGTATTTCACGCCGATCTGGGCGCTCCCCTGAAGCACGTACACGGTCGAAGGCGCGGTCACACTGAGTACGGCGCCACGGGTGTCGATCGTCAATAGATCCGTGGTGATGCTGAATTTGGAATCGGGATTCACGATACGCTCCACCTTGGTCCACACGTCGCCCTTTTTCAAATTTACCAGGATGTTGAAACTGTCTGTATTTTTCTTCAGTGATGAGAACGCGACCTCGGTGTTCGTGTTGAGCCTCATGATGCTCTGGTCGAAGAACGTGAGAGTGGCCCTTCCATCCGACCCAGTCTTCAGACCTTCCCCTCTGTATAAGTAGATTTTGTCGGGCGCGTTCTGCCAATCACTCTTTCCCACTGTCATGGCCTTGGCGCTTCCTGCCTCGATGCTCAAGAAAACCTTTTCATTCAAGGTCGCCTGACTCTCTCCCAAAAACATCTTGTTCAGCCCCCACCATGCCAAGACGACGGCTCCGAAAAGGAGAACAATGACCAAAAAGGGCAGCACGTAATTGTGCGCGCGCTTGCGCGGGGGCATCTGGTAATACATTGGGTTGGGTTAGAAATGATCCCCACGATGGTACAAAAATGAGTTTCGTTTGTCAATTTAGAGAGAGACACGTATAATCGGTTGGCTAATTCCTGTGGTGGCACCCATTGTGGAGCCTGTTGTGGCACCGATCGTGGATTAGGAACGTAAATTTTCAACTCTAAATAATGCTTACAAGAATCATCAACGCCATTATCGGCGACTTCAACCGAAAGGAGCTCAAACGCATCACTCCATTGGTCGAGAAGATCAACGCCAAAGAACTGGAATACCAGAAACTTTCAGATGGCGAACTCAAGAACAACACGGTCCTGTTCAAGGAACGCATTCAAAAGGGCGAACTTGTGGACGACCTTTTGATCGAGGCCTTCGCGACCGTCAAAAACGCGTGCCGCAGGCTCATGGGATCAAAGTTCATGCTGGGCAAGGAGGAAATGACATGGGAAATGATCCCCTTCGATTGCCAGCTCATCGGAGGCATGGCCCTTCACCGCGGACGCATCTCCGAAATGAAAACTGGAGAGGGAAAAACGCTTGTGGCTGCCTTGCCAGTGTATTTGAACGCACTCACAGGAAAAGGGGTCCATCTGGTCACAGTCAACGATTATCTGGCCAAACGCGACGCGGCCTGGATGGGCGTGATCTACAACTATCTTGGCCTCACGGTCGGCACCATTGTCCACGGCCTCAACAACGAGGAGCGCCGAGCCGCCTACAATTCGGATATCACCTATGGCACCAATAACGAGTTCGGGTTCGACTATCTGCGTGACAACATGAGCACCTCGCTCGAGCAACGTGTCCAGCGAAAATTGCATTACGCCATCGTGGACGAGGTCGACTCGATCCTTATCGACGAGGCCCGCACCCCACTCATCATTTCCGCTCCTGCCGAGGAATCCACCAAAAAGTATCTCCAGTACTCCACACTTATCGGACAATTGGTCGCCAACGAACACTACAAGATCGACGAAAAGGATCGTGCCGCCACCCTCACCGAGGAGGGAATCGCGAAAATGGAGCAATTGATGGGCGTCACCAACATCTACACCGAGGCTGGCTTCATGGAAGTCCATCATATCGAGCAGGCGCTCAAGGCCCACGCCATTTTCAAGCGCGACATCGATTACGTGGTGAAAGACGATGAAATTTTGATCGTGGACGAATTCACGGGCCGCCTCATGCCGGGGCGCCGTTACTCCGACGGGCTTCACCAAGCCATTGAGGCCAAGGAGAATGTCGAGGTAAAGCAGGAAAGCCGAACCCTTGCCACCATCACGTTCCAGAATTATTTCCGTATTTACGAAAAGCTGGCTGGCATGACCGGCACGGCCAAGACCGAAGAGGAGGAATTCTACAAGATCTACAATTTGGAGGTTGTCGTGGTCCCCACCAACCGGCCGGTGACGCGTCTTGATCAGGCCGATGTGATCTACAAGACTCAGAAAGGCAAATTCATGAGCGTGGCCAAGGCCATCCAGGAATACCACGACCGAGGACAGCCCGTGCTCGTGGGCACCATTTCCGTGGAAAAATCCGAGATGCTATCGCAACTATTGAAGCTTTACGGAATCCCGCACGAGGTTTTGAACGCCAAACATCACGAACGCGAGGCCGAGATCGTAGCCTTGGCCGGCCAAAAAGGCGCCGTGACCATCGCCACCAACATGGCCGGTCGCGGAACCGATATCAAGCTTGGGGTCGGCGTGCGCGAACTGGGCGGCCTTGCCATTCTTGGTACCGAACGCCACGAGGCCCGCCGCATCGACAACCAGCTTCGCGGACGTGCCGGACGCCAAGGCGACCCTGGTGCCAGCCGTTTCTTCGTTTCCATGGAGGATGACCTGATGCGCATGTTCGGCGCGGACCGCATCAAGAACATGATGGAGCGTTTGGGCCTCCCCGAGGACATGCCCATTGAGAATCGGATGATTTCCCACAGTATCGAATCCGCCCAGAAACGCGTGGAAGGCCATAATTTCGATATCCGCAAACATTTGCTCGAATACGACGACGTGATGAGTAAACACCGCGAGATCATCTACGCCCGCCGTCTGAAAATCCTGGAAAACGAAAACCTGAAACAGGATATTTTAGACCTGATCCGCAAAGAATCGGAGGATATTGTCAGCACTCGCACTACTTCCCAGATTCGCGAGGAATGGGATCTACAAGGCATCGCCGACGCGGTGAACGCTCTCCTGCCTACCGACACCATGAAACTGGACGTTCAGGATTTCGAGAAGCTGGTCGAATCCTCCGAGATCGTGGACTATCTGAACAACGTCTTCAACACCGAATACCGCATGAAAGAGGAATCACTCCCCGACCCCGCCGTGCTTCGGCAGGTTGAAAAGGGAATCCTGCTTCGGGTTGTGGACGCCCTTTGGATGGAGCACATCGACGAGATGTCCAATCTTCGCGACGCGGTGAGCCTTAGGGGCTATGCCCAGCGCGATCCCCTCATCGAATACAAGCAAGATGCTTTCGTGATGTTCCGCCAACTGCTCAATACTATCCAGCACAATGTAATCAATACTCTTTTCAAGGTCCAGATCAACGTACAAGCCCCTGCACAGGCTTTGCCCAAATCCGAGATCGATCCGAATAAGCTCAATACCAACCAGGATCGTATCGAGGGGAACATCACCCAATCGGCCCTTCGAGTCGACAATTCCGTTGAAGCGCGCGTGGCCCAACGCATGTCCGCCAAAACGCAAGCGCCCGCGGTTCCCAAGGCTGGCCGAAACGACCCTTGCCCGTGCGGTTCTGGCAAGAAGTACAAGAAGTGCCATGGTTCATAAATGTGCGAGTGCGAGTCCCATGTGCGAGAAAATCGATAATATACCCCTATGAGAATCGGGATTATCGGAAGCATGCAACACACGGAAAAGATGGTTGAGGCTCGCGATAAGCTGGCTTCATTGGGCCATGATGTTTTCATAACCAACCTTCACACGGATTTTATCGGCAAAAATGATGATGAGAAGGAAAAGATCAAAATCCACCAAAAGAACAACCAAGACGCCATCCGCGAATTCTGGAAATTGATGCAAGGGGCCGATGCGGTTTTGGTCTTGAATCTGGATAAGCACGGCATCCCGAATTACATCGGTGGAAACACACTGATGGAAATCGGATTCGCGCACGTGCTCAATCAAAAAATCTTCCTTCTAAACCCTATTCCCGAAATCTCCTATTACAAGTCCGAGATCGAGGCCGTGAAACCCGTTGTCATCAACGGGGATTGGTCCAAGATCGTCTAAGTCCGGCTGAACTGACCCTAGTCATGCGGATCAGGGAAAAAGCACAAGAAGTGCCATGGTGTCTAACAAGCTAATGAGGCTAAATGGATAGCAAATCTCCCAAGAAAATCCTCACCCTTTGTATTGCGGTTGATGACAATCGTGTCCTTTTGGGCATGAAGAAACGTGGGTTCGGTGTAGGCCGATGGAATGGGTTCGGAGGAAAATTGGCGCCAGGCGAGACTGTCGAACAAGCTGCCCGACGCGAGATGCTTGAGGAAGCGGGTGTCACGATCGGAAAAATGGAGAAATTGGGCCTTATCGAATTCGAATGGCAGGGCAACCCCGAAATCCATGAGGTGCACTTATTCAAAGTCCATTCGTTTGCTGATAATCCAATTGAAACTGAGGAAATGAAGCCTCAATGGTTCGGATTCGACGAAATCCCCTTCCATTCCATGTGGGCGGATGATCCGCTGTGGTTTCCGCTTTTTTTGGATAATCGGACATTCAAAGCCTATTTCTTGTTCGCCCCAGGAGACCGGATTTTGGATTACACGCTTACCGAGACTGACACTTTCTAATTTTCACTCATGAGACCCATTGCTCTTCGTCTAAAACCTGGGCAGGACCTGAGGTCCGAAATCGAGACCCTTGTCCGTAACGAGAATATCCAAGCAGGTTGCCTGATTTCAGCCGTAGGCAGCCTGAACGAGGCGACACTTCGTTTGGCGGATGGGAAGTCGGTCAAAACATTCAAAGGCCCCATTGAGATCGTTTCTGCGACCGGAACCGTTTCGCCAGACGGCTGCCATATCCATTTATCGGTTGCCGACTCGGAAGGAAAAGTCACCGGCGGACACCTTCAAAAGGGGTGCCCAATCAACACCACGGCAGAACTGGTGGTCTTGGCTTTCGATGAGATACATTTCAGCCGGGAATTCGATCCCGATACTGGATACGAAGAGCTGAAGATTTCCTAAAGCAACTGTCGGAACTGAATTCGAATCATATTTGCGAGATTTGAGTCCTCTTGCTCGATCGCATCTTTCATAAGAGCCCTCACCACATCCGGATACTGCTCGAATTCTTTGATTCTGTCGCTTAAGCCGCGGTTAAAGGCGTCACGAAGTACCAACTTTCCGGCATTTGTCAACGCCTGTTCCGGAGTCGGCATTTGGTAAATTTTACCTTTGTCGTCTTGGGACATTTCGGGGTGTCCGATTGGCATAAACTTGATGATTATCGGTTAATAGTGAAAAGGTCCAAACACAATTTCATTGCCCCTGAGCGTCCAGTGTAAAATATTTCCCAAAGGCCTCCGCCAGCTCATTCGCCTCATCACGTCGGCCCATCTCCAAGAGGCGGTCTCGCGTTTCCTGGGCCATGCTCCGAATGCCCTCGCAATGATCGAAATCGAGGACACTCCCCTTTTCGGAAAGCTGGCGCTCGATCTCGGATAGCCGACGTAAGACCCAAGAAACATTCCCATCATCCATAGCGTCGATCAGCAGTTTGGAAAAGAGGGCGGCGGATACCCGTTTGCCTGTTCGATCCCCATTGATTTTGCCCGATGATTGCTGGTCGGAGTTTTCAGGGATATTCATCGTTGGATTTTCAAGTATTTCCCGAATTCGTCCTCAAGTTCGCGGGCCGTCCTCATATTCCCTCCCTCGTGGCAGCGAGCAATGGCTTGGCGTACTGCGGATGCGAGTACCTGATCTCCAAAGAATTCGATGGGACTATCCACTCTGGCTGTCTCTTTTTCCAGGCGGACAAGGGCATTCAGCGCCGCTCGAGAACCACCCAAATCCAATTGCATCACCAAGCGTGACGAGGCGATTCGGAAATCGATTTCCCCGCTGGGCTTTTCAGTCGCCAGAACCGTGAGGAGTACTCTTTCTTGATTAGTTTGTTCGGCATCCATAAACAATGGGTTATATTGTTGAATGATCTATCAACTCAAGGGACCAGCTACGATTCAAGCGTCATTTCAGACTTTTTTTGCCATTTCTAATTGCCTTGACCACGGCTTTTAGCTCTTCGCGGTCTATTCCGACCATTGTCGCCTCGTCAACGATCGAGGTTGCCGTCCTGCCGCCGTCCTTCGCATCCAACGCCTTTACGACCTTCATGGCCCAACGGTTCATTTCCATGGCTCGACGTTCGATCTCCGTGGGCCGCCTGTTGGCCCTCAGTGTTTCCAACACGGAATTCAAAATCTTTATCCTAAGCTCCCCCCTCGCATTCGCATCGACGGGGGGTTGACTGATTCGATACTCTGGATTGTTGGAAACCATATGGGTATAAATGATTAATCTAAACTAAAGCATTCATTTTTTCTTCAGCCTCCTGAATGCGGCTTTCAAGTCGTTCAACTTAATTTTTGCACTATTGGCCTCCGATATGATTTCAGCAGCCTTTCTATCCTCTCCAGCGTCCCGTGCCCTGACGATCCCGATGGCATGACGGTTGACCAAAACCGTTTGCGACAACTCGGTGAGCGTTTTGATTGCCATCAGCCTTTTGGCCTCTGGATCTCCACACCCTTCTTCAACTACCGTTATTTCAAATGAATCTTCCGGTGCTTGGGCAACCATGGGTTTTGGGTAACTTTATAGGGCTGTTTTATACTACGATATCTTTATGTATCTTGTCAATATCGTGTTTTCAACCCACGGTACTGCAAAATTGACTCTGAGGTTTAGCTGTGCGAAACTTGCGTTAGCACTTTACCCCCTTTACTGCCAATGGACCCGCGAAAGCTCAAAATCCTACAGGCCATCATCGAAAAGTTCGTCGAGACCGCCGAGCCCATTGGCTCCAAGCTGATTTATGAGGAATACGATCTCGACGTGTCCCCTGCCACCATTCGAAACGAAATGGCAGTATTGGAAGAGGAGGGTTACATCATCCAGCCACACACCTCGGCAGGCCGCGTGCCAACCAGTTTGGCCTACCGTCTTTTCGTGGACCAGATGAAACTGAATCTGATGCTTTTCAAAAAGGCGAAAAACGAGATGGAGATCCTTCGCCACCAATTTGATCTTAAACGGGTTAAGGAAAAGTTGTACGAAACCGTGGCGATCCTCGCCCACGTCACCCAAAACGTGAGTTTCGCCATGGTGCCGGATAATCCCAGGCTTTTCTACATGGGCCTGAGCAACGTGCTCCGAAAGCCCGAGTTCGCAACGGATCCAAGCCGGGCCACCCAAGTAGTCGAGGTCCTCGAGAATCGATTCAGCGACCTACTCAAGTCGATCGAAATCAAAGACGACCAACCCTCCTTCTACATTGGCGATGAGAACGTTATCCCCGAGATCAAAAGCTGCAGCCTGCTCGTCCAGCGCTACCGCTACAAGGGCTTCCACGGCATCATGGGCATCCTTGGGGCAACCCGAATGGACTACCCCTATAATTTGGCAGCACTCAAATCGGCGATTGAGTTATTAGAATAATCTTTCAATATCGATCCCAAAAATATCCATAAAACCAAATATCGACAATGATATTTAAAAAAATCTACAACCTAGGAGATCGACTTGAGGACAAAGTGCGCGGGAAATTGAGCCACTACCCCATTATTTACGCTTTCATAGGTGGCGCGGGAATCGTTATTTTTTGGCGTGGGGTCTGGCACACCACCGACAAAATAATGGAGACCTTTTTTTCAGTCGGCGATAGGGCCACAAGCACAAGCCTTACCGGATTGCCTTGGTGGGATGGTCCCTTGTCCATCTTAATCGGAACAACACTCCTTTTGATCGTTGGCCTTTTTGTCACAACCCTTATAGGCAACGAAATCATCATCTCTGGGTTGAAAAAAGAGAAAAAAATTGTCGAGAAAACCGAGGATGAACTCGAGTCTGATTTAAAGGAAAACGAAGAGATCATAAATGATATCCACGACATAGATCGTCGACTGAGGCGCTTCGAGAATGATTTAAAACAATAAATCTATGGCTATCATTCTCGGAATAGACCCTGGGCTCGCGACTGTCGGTTTCGGAGTGATCAAAAGGGAAAAGGGTGTAGTCAGCTTTGTGGATTGCGGAGTGATAAAGACTCCCGCCAAAACGGATTTGGCCGAACGCCTTAATACCATCAAGAAGGATATTGAGGAAATATTGGATTCAGTGAAACCCGATGCTGTCGGAATCGAAGAGCTTTTTTTTGTAAAAAACGTGACGAATGGCCTGCTGGTCGCCCATGCCAGGGGCGTGATCGTCGAATCCATTTATTCCCGAGGCATTCCCATCTACGAGTTCACGCCATTACAGGTGAAGAACAATGTCGCCGGCACGGGCAGCGCCGAGAAATGGCAGGTTCAGGAAATGGTCAAACGGACCCTTAAGCTCAAGTCCATCCCCCGCCCCGACGATGCGGCCGATGCCTTAGCGATAGCGCTCTGCGCGGAGCGAATGTTAAAATTGTAATTTCCCTAGAGTTTATCTCGGTATTTTGATAATCTGAAATCCAGTCATTTCTTTCTATGAAAAAAGTCCTCGCCATCGTCGCTGCCGTTGCCCTTGCCTTCCTGCTTGCCATGGGCGACCAATTGTACAAAGCCGTTGCCCCCTCTGGCGAGTTCAGCTGGTCTTCTGTCAAAACGGCGTTGGGTTTCAAAAGCGATGAAACCATCACCATTGCCACAAAGCCAAAGCTCCCGGGCATCACGACGATTGAAAAACCCGAGGAATCCAATCTGTCTTACGATGAGCGGATGACCAAGGGCGATTATTACCGCGAAAAAGGGTTTCTCACCTTCGCTGCCAACGAATATGTCAAAGCATCGGACTTGGAACCCAAGAATTCAACTCCCTACCTTCGATTGACCCAGGCCAATTTCGAGATGGGCGATTTTGCCAAGGCCGAAGCCGACGCGAACCAGGTGATGACCCTCGACCCGTCCAATACCGAAGCGCGGTACTACCTCGTCCTCATCGCCACCAAGCAAAGCAAATTCGACCAGGCCCTTCAGCAGATTTCCCAGTTGGAGCAGGATGGCATCACCGATTCCCGCCTCACGTTTTACAAAGGGCTGATCTTCATCACCCAAGGGAAACACAAGGAAGGCGAGGATTTGCTCAGCCAAGTCTCAGCCGACCCGACCGCCACTGCCTCCTTGAAGGAGAAGGCGGACAAAATGCTTGCCGCCTATCAGGAATTCGAGTTTGCCCAAGGCGCCGAGGACCTTTATTTGGGAGAATTGCTCTCCCGAGGACTCAACCAGATCGGGGAATTCGAGTTGGCGGTCACCAAGCTTAAAGACATCCTCAAAAACCGGCCCGATTTGCGCGATGCCTGGAACCTTTTGGGCTTCGCCTACCTGAATCTTAACAACACCCTGTTTGCCGTGACCGCATTCGAGCAATCCTATAAGCTCGATCCCCAACTGGCCACCACGCAGTACTTCTTGGGGCTTTCCTACGCCGAAATCGGCCGGCAAGACGACTCCATCGTCTACCTGAACTATGCGCTCAGCAACGGCTTTGAACCCAAGGTGGTAGCCCAGCGGAAACTCGCCGACCTCTATCTCGAAAAGGCAGATTACGCAAAGTCCGTTGCCGCCTACGAGGAAATTCTCAAGGAAAACAACCAAGACATCAACGCCTTTGTTCGCCCCATCTGGATCTATCTCGAGTTCCTGAACCAGCCCGACAAGGCTCTCAAGCTTGGCGAGGCGTCTGTCATCGCCTTCCCCAATAATGCCATGGCCTATAATTTGCTTGGATGGAGCCAAATCGGGACTCAAAATTATGTGGAGGGCGAAAAAAACCTTCTCAAATCCATCCAGATGGATCCGACGCAAGCTGCGCCCCATTACAACCTAGGCAAGCTTTACGAAGCCACCAATGAAAAGGAGAAAGCCAAGGTCCAGTATCAGGCCGCCTACGAATTGGACCAGAACGGTTCCATTGGAAACCTGGCCGCCAAGCGGTACAATATCCTCCTTGTCGATTAAACCCTGAAAATCTGAATAGGCAGGTCGGCCCAAGGATATTGTAATTTGAATTTCTATGACCAAAAGACTCAGGACACCGTTGCTGACCTTGGCCGCCTTTGCGCTTGCGGGGCAAATCCTATTTTGGCCTTTCTCTGGTGCTTATTCGGCCTCACGATACGAAAGCCGAATGTTCGCGACCACAGGTGCCTGGTTCAACACAACCGATCTGCACGCCCTTAACGACGCGGCCCATTACTTCGGCCAAACCATGATCGGCTGGACCAAATTTCCGAGCTTTTCAGCCAATTTGATCGATTTTGCCAAACTCCCCACGGATACCGGGGTCAACCTGCATATGCAGGAGCGCCAGAACGTGGTCCTCACGCTGACCACGAAAGAGCCTATCGATCAAAAGCAGATCGTTTTGGCCAAGGACTTCCTCCAGTCAATGATGGATGAATACAACAAGAACACCAACACCAAGTTCATGTTGACCAACATAGACTACGAATTGTCCGNNATGTCCGAGGTCCAAAGATCTACCCTCACCGGATCGGCTTTTGCTTTAGTCCTTTCGATTGCATTAGGAGCCGCATATTTGTTCCTCAAGAAGGAGTTTTTCCCACCTCGACTGAAATTATAAGCGTTGCCCGTAAGCGTTTCCCAGCCTGCATATTTTCAAATACGACCCCAAGAGACCTACCCATGCCTTCCATCCACAAACATAAAGTCAAAGCGTTCCTGAGTCGTACGGTCCTTTCCCTGCTTCCCGTGGCTAGGAACCGGCATGGCAAATGTAATAACTGCGGAGCCTGCTGCAAGCTTGCCTTTCAGTGCCAATTCCAAGGAATCCGTCCCAATGGCGAATCCTATTGCAAAATCCACAAGGTCAGGCCTTTCAATTGCCGAAAATACCCTCAAAAAGAAAGCCATCACGTGACTCAGGAAACGTGCGGGTATTGGTTTGAAAAGGATAGCGATTAACTATTAGCTATTAACCGTAAGCTGAAATTCCCTAATTTCGAGCCTAAATTATCGTTAATAGCTAATCGTTATTTCTTGTCGGTGCTCCCGAACCCGCCACGGCTTTTTTTTAATTTGCCCCCGTTTCAGCGCCCCTCTTCCGATCACAAAACAATCGCTGCTGTCAGCATCTCAACGGAGGATATTTGACTTACTGTTTAAAAACCCTAGAATAAACTACTATATGATGTCGAAAAAGTCGAAGTCGGATAATTAATATCTGCCCTATGGAAACCCTAGAAGCAAAACTCATTATCAATGGGGATGCAAGTGAAGGCAAAGACCATATTTATTCGGAGAAATTGATCGTGACCAACATTCCCCATGCGTGGAGCATGAAAAGGGAAATTCCCCAGCCAAATGAACAAGCCGGTGTCGGCGAAGACAGAACAAGTGCCGTGATCTCATGGTTCCATAAAAATCTCGGGCCCAAGATGATTAAGGCCGATGAAATCCCGCTCGTGGTCCTCCAAAGCGTATTGGGGAACAAGGATGAGTACACACGAAGACGATTGGCACAAGTCTTAATGACGTTTTTAGAAACTGAATTCAAGAAATAGCCAGACCTTTCATTTATCAGTGCTCCCGAATCCCCCACGGCTTTTCTTGGCGATCTGGTCGACCTCTTTGAAGCTCAACCTCGAAACCCTCACAAACATCCCCTGGGCGATCTTGGTGCCACGGGCAATCGAGACAGGCTTTTCGGTGAAATTCATGTATTGGATCTTCAATTCATCCTCGTCGCCACAGTAATCTTGGTCGACCAGCCCAACGCCATGGGGCATAGTAAGGCCATGTTTTCGGGGCGTCGAGCTTCGGGGGGCAAGAATCAAGGCGTAACCCTTCGGCACTTGCACGATCACATTGGCCGGGATCAATTCGATCCCTTTTGGCTGAATGACCGAATCCAACCGGGCAATCAGGTCGAATGCGACCGCCCCCTCTGTCTCATACACCGGGATTGGAAGGGTCTTGTCGATGCGCTTGATTTTGACTTTCATATTTTAAAAAGTCTCAAGCGCGAGTCGCAAGTCTCAAGGGTAAGCATTTGGATCACTTCCCTTGAGACTCGAAACTTGAGACTTGAGACTATAAGGATTTATTTCGGCAATTCGCCCATTACGGTCTTGGTGTCCAGCTTGATGCCGGGGCCCATGGTCGAATTGATGGTGATGGAGTTGATGTAAGTGCCTTTCACACCTGTTGGCTTGGCATCGCGGATAGCCATGAGGAAGGTCTTGAGATTGTTGAGCAATTCCTCCTCTTTGAACGAGAGTTTGCCGAAAATAGCGTGAATATTCCCCTCCTTGTCGTTGCGGAACTCGACGCGACCTTTGTTCAGCTCTTGGATCGTCTTCACGATATCGGGCGAAACCGTGCCGGACTTGGGGTTAGGCATCATGCCTTTCTGGCCGAGAGTCTTGGCTACTTTACCCAAATTCTTCATGACATCGGGGGTGGCCACGATCACATCGTAGTCGACCTTTCCCTTTTCGAACTCGGCGATCAGATCGGTGAGACCTGCGGCGGTTGCGCCCGCGTCCAAAGCCATCTTGACCTTCTCATCCGGAACGATAGCGGCGATTTTCAGCTTTTTGCCAGTGCCATGGGGTAAGGCGACCGTGCTCCTGAGGGTCTGATCGGCCTGGGTTGGGTCGATATTGAGGTTCAAATGGATCTCGGCAGTCCCATTGAATTTTGTGACTGTCGTTTTCTTCAAAAGGTCGACCGCCTCGGCAAGATTGTAAAATGGTTTGCCCTTGAGCAGATCGATAGCCTTTTTGTACTTTTTACCGTGTGCCATAGTTGTTGGTGTTGCGTGGTATTGCCCTTCGACTAGCTCAGGACATTTTGCGGCCTTCGGGGCCTCCCACTATAATAAATAATTATGAATTAACAATTATGAATTACGAATTTAATTCTTAATTTTTAATTCTAAATTTATAATTAATCTCCGATAGTGACGCCCATCGATCGGGCGGTGCCGGCGATGATCTTCATGGCGGCTTCCACGTCGTTGGCGTTCAGGTCGGACATCTTTTTCTCAGCGATCTCCTTGAGCTTGGCCCGGGGCAATACGCCCACTTTTTCCTTGTGAGGGACCTTGCTGCCGGATTTGAGGTTGATGGCCTTCTTGATCAGCTCGGAGGCAGGGGCTGTTTTGGTGATGAACGTGAAACTGCGATCCTCGTAAACGGTGATCACGACCGGGACGATGGTGTCGCCCAATTCGCGAGTGCGCTCATTGAATTTTCCGCAGAAATCCTGGATGTTCACGCCATGCTGGCCCAGCGCGGGACCGACTGGCGGGGCCGGGTTTGCGCGACCGGCGGGAATCTGCAATTTGATGATCTGTTGGATTTTCTTAGCCACAGGAGTGAGGGTTAAAGGTTATTGGACTTTATACAATTAAGGCTTCGGTGTCAAACTCTGAATTATTTTCTGGACCGACTCGTAGGTGTCGGCGCTCTTCTTGTTGAACCGGAATGCATAGAGGTTGTCCCCTTTTTGGGTGAGCAGGAATGAAGTGGTCGCCAGGTTCTGGTCGTTGTAGAAGAAACTGTTGTCACCGAATTTCGCATCCTCATTGATCGTCTCGGTGGTCGCGTTGGTCTGGGCCACGAATTGGAGCTTGATTGCCAGATAAGTGAGGGCGCCTTGGTCCCTAGGACCTTGAATCTCGTAAATTGTGAGCGGCTCGGCCTCGGCAACAGTTGGAGTTGGATTCGCTGGAGCATTTGTTTCCGGAATCGTGGGGATCGCCGCTGGAGCAATAGGCGCCTTCTCCAATTCGGTCTTCACCACCTGGATGTTTTTCACTCCTGCCAGATCCACCTTGTCGAATACCTGCTGTGTGACCACCTGACTTACAACCTTGAACCCTTCCACCTGGTCGCCAACCTTGAATGCCGACAGGATCGGTGCGGGTTGAGGGTTTTGGGTGACTGGTTCCACAGGGGTGGAATCGAGATTCAGATCCTTTCCGAGATTGTTGAGATAAAAATCAGCAGCCGCGAACGCGGCCAGGGCCACCACGATCCCGATGGCGATCTGGGCTTTTCTCATAGGTCTACTTCTTCTTGATTTGCGTGAAATCCAATTCCACAGGCGTTTCGCGGTCGAAAATGGAAACTAGCACCTTCACCTTACCCTTTTCCGGATCGATCTTATCGATGATTCCCTCATAGTTTGCAAAAGGACCGCTGGTGATTCCCACAGGCTCGCCCACACGGAAGTCGATCTTGAACTTGGGCTGCTCGAGGCCTGTGCGCTTTTCGATGACACCGAACTCCTCGGGCGTGACTGGGACTGGAATGTTGCCGGAGCCGACGAAACCCGTGACGTTGGGGGTATTCCGAACCACATACCATGAGTAGTCGGTCACGATCATATCCACCAGCACGTAGCCTGGGAAAATGCGTTTCTTCTCCTGAACCGGCTCCCCACGCTTGATGGCGATCTGGGTCTCCTTGGGCACCTTCACATCGAAGATGAATTCGCCCATATTGAACGCATCGATGCGTTGCCTAAGGGCCTTTTCGACCGCGTCCTCGTAACCGGAATAGGTATGAAGCACGTACCAGTTTCGGCCAGTGCCTTTTGCCTGTTTAGCCATAATAGTGTTTTATTTAGGTAACTTTACGAGAGTTTGGAAGCCCAAGGCCAGCAATTGGTCCAAAATGCCAAAAACCGCGGCGGAAACCACCATGAACGCCAAAACGATGATGGAGATACGAACCGCCTGGTTTCGGGTGGGCCAGGTGATGTTGTTGAATTCCTGTAAGGCCTCTTTGAAATAGTTGATTACCGCTTGCATAAGAACATGTTAAAAATACGCGCAGGGAAATAGTATCAGACCCACTGAGGGGGCGCAAGCGGAAAAGTCTCAAGTGAAGAGTCTCAAGTCTCAAGTGGATTGATGACATATCAAAAAATGTCTTTTCGAGACTCGCGCTTGCGACTTGAGACCGGGTTTAGGCGGGCCTGTCAGTTTTCTGATAGACCTTTCCCTCTGAAGTCACCACGCGCTCATCTTGGACCGTTGGGCTTGGATGCGATTTGACGGCCTCGAGGACTTTTTCGACCAAGACCTTCGGATCGTTTTCGATAATCACATTGGAGGTCATATCGCGCCGGCAAATCTCAACGATTTCCGGGATGTGGTCGGAAACGCCACCGCTTCCTTTTAACACACCCACCACCTTGCCTTCATCGTAGGCTACGGTGAATTCGTTTAGGGTTCCGATACCTCCACCAAGCAAAATGACCGCATCGCTTGAACGGATGTTCACAATATCCCGATCCATCAACCCCATGGCCGTGAAAAGAATGGCATCGTAATATTCAATCGGAGATTTATATGTTTCCATGTGCTCCTTTTCGCTGAATGCTGGTGAAATGCCCAACACAAAACCACCAGCCTCGTGAGCACCGTAGGCCGCCTCGTCCGGAAGGCCAGGACATGCGCCATTGACCAGAATGCATCCCGCCTCGGCAATGTGATGGCCGAGTTGAATGGATTTGGCGATGTTTTCCTGGTTTTCGATGATGGGTCCTTGGGAAGAGCCCATGACACCAATGCGGAGTTTCATAATGTGAGATTTATTTTTATCATAATATTATACCATTTTTAGAGACGGGAAACAAGCGCTTTGGTTCCCAATTTGCGCCTAACCAGAATTTGACTCAAGCGGTCATTTGGAGATCGCTGCCAGCTTTTTCGATTGATCATCAAGGTTCAATTTGTCGATGACATCCTGGATATCACCCTCCATGATTCCTGGAAGATTGCTCCAGCTTTGGTGGATCCGATGGTCCGTGAGGCGGTCCTGAGGAAAATTATAGGTACGAATTTTCTCATTTCTTTCCCCGCTCCCCACCTGCCCGAGGCGCATATCCCCCCTTTCCTTAGACAGGCGATCCTCTTCGATCTGATAAAGCTTTGAACGCAAAACCTCCATGGCGATGATCTTGTTTTGGATTTGCGATCGTTCGGTTTGGGATGCAACAGCGATTCCAGTAGGTAGATGGGTGATGCGGACCGCGGATTCGGTCTTGTTCACGTTTTGCCCGCCAGGGCCGCTTGAGCGGAACTTGTCGATACGCAAATCTTGCGCTCGGATCTCGATGTCCACCTCCTCCGCCTCCGGAAGCACCGCCACCGTGATCGTGGACGTGTGGATTCGCCCTTGAGCTTCAGTCTCGGGAACGCGCTGGACCCGGTGCACGCCGCTTTCATATTTGAATTGGGAATAGGCGCCTTGCCCGTCGATCTTGAAAATAACCTCCTTAAGGCCATTGGGGCCGGACTCGCTTCGGTCGATAACCGCGATCTTATAACCCTTCTTTTCCGCGTACCTCATATACATGCGGGAAACCTCGGCCGCGAATAGCGCAGCCTCGTCACCACCCGCGCCTGCCCGTATTTCCATAATCACGCTCTTGTCGTCGTTGGGATCTTTTGGCAAAAGCGCTACTTTCAATTCCTCCTCAAGCGCCGTGCGCTCGATTCTCGATCGGGTCAGCTCGTCCTTCGCCATGGTGAGCATCTCGGGATCTTTCTCGGTCTGAAGCATCGCATCGGACTCCTCGATGTTTTTGAGGCATTTCTCGTATCGGCCGATCAATTCGACAATGGAACGAAGATGCTTCTCCTTTTTGGCCAAATCGCGAAAAGCCTTGGGGTCGGATGCCACGGCTGGATCCCCCATTTTTCGGCTGATCTCTTCGTACTCCGTCCTGATTTTGAGTAATTTGTCGATCATAATTTGATTGGGTACGCGTCTATTTATACACAATTCCCGCCCTAAACCCAACCCCTTTTCCTCAATTCAACCGTTTTTCGACTGTGCATTCAGCGTCAAAACACATAATAAATAAAAAAACTTGCATTGAACAAATTATTTTAGTAAAATAGACAAGTCGCGGCAACTTTGCCCTTTTGCCCTCATAATAATTTTAATCCCATCCCACTCCCATGAAACGAGACGAGAAGAAAAAAGTCATTGTCAAGCACGCAAAGCATGCCAAAGACACAGGATCCGCCCAGGTCCAGATCGCGATCCTCACCGAGCGCATCAATGAGCTGACCGAGCACCTTAAGGATCATAAGAAAGACAACCACAGCCGACGTGGGCTTTTGGCCATGGTCGGAAAACGCCGAAAACTGCTCAACTATTACAAGACCAAGAGTCCGGAAGGATATCAGGAACTGATCAAAACCCTTGACCTACGCAAGTAATCAAACCTTTGTGGCCGCAATCCAAAAAGTTTCAAATTGAAGGGCATTCCCCATTCGGGAGTGGCTTGTAATTTGAGACTTTGCCTTGTGGCTTCAAGGGATGAAATTTTATCCCTAATCCCTTTATTATTATGAAGCCACAAGAATTCAAGCTGGCCCTTGGCGACAAGGAGCTGGTGGTTCAGGTAGGCAAACTGGCGCAGCAATGCAACGGCAGCGCCATGCTCACCATGGGCGGCACAGTCGTTTTGGCGACCGCCACCATGTCACCCGAGGTCCGCGAGGGCATCGATTTCTTTCCGATGACCGTCAATTACCAGGAAAAGCTCTATGCTGCCGGAATCATCAAATCCAGCAAGTTCATGAAACGCGAAATGCGCCCGAATGACGATAAGGTCTTGATGGGTCGCGTAGCGGATCGCACCCTGCGCCCCTTATTCCCCAAGACCTTTAGGCATGATGTCCAGATCATTTTGAATGTCATTTCATATGATGTGGAAAACGAGCACGACATCTTGGCAGCCACTGCCGGCTCGGTTGCCCTTGCCATTTCCGACATTCCGTTCGAGGGACCCACGGCCACGGTGCGTGTTGGCCTGATCAATGGGGAATTCGTCCTCAATCCTTCCCACGAAGCCCGCACCCGTTCCGATTTAGACCTTATTGTCTCCAGCGATGCGAACAACGTGATCATGATCGAGGCCGGAGCCAATGAGGTTTCCGAGGCCAAGATGATCGAAGCTATCCAATTCGGCAAGAAATGGGGGCAGAAAATCGTTGCATTCATCCAACAGATCAAAGACAAAGTCGGCTTGCCCCCTTATGCATGGAAGCCCTCCATCATAAACGATGCCATCACGAGCTATGTCGACAAGAATTATGAAGACAAGATCATGGAGGCCTTGTACAAGCGTCCAGGGAAGATCGATCGCCACGTCTATTTCAGGAGCCTCACCAAGGAGGTCGAGGATTATATGAAGGACAAGATCGACGAGAAGGAAATGGGACAGGTCACGGAGGCCATGGACCATCTGATCAAACAGACCGTCCGCAAGAACATTCTGGAAAACGACAAGCGCATAGGTGGCCGCAAGCTCACCGAGATCCGGCCCTTAATTATCGAGACTTCAATTTTGCCTCGCACACACGGCTCAGCCCTGTTCCAACGTGGCGAAACCCAAGGTCTCACCACCTGCACCCTTGGCGGTCCTGGCGACATCCAGATTCAGGAAGGCGTCGAAGGCGAAACCAAAAAGCGCTATTTCCATCATTACAACTTCCCCCCATTTGCCGTCCATGAGACGTCGAATCGCCTACTCCCTGGCAATCGTGAGATCGGACATGGAGCTTTGGCGGAACGCGCCTTGGTCCCCGTTCTCCCCTCTGTCGAAGAGTTTCCATACACCATTCGAACCGTTTCCGAGATTCTCCAGAGCAACGGCTCAAGCTCCATGGCCGCCACGTGCGGTTCCACCTTGGCTTTGATGGATGCGGGTGTTCCGATCAAGAAGCCGGTCGCTGGCATTGCCATGGGCCTGATGACCTCACATCATAACCCAGACCTATATCGTGTTTTGACAGATCTGCAGGACGAAGAAGACATGGGTGGAGACATGGATTTCAAGGTCGCTGGCACACGAGATGGTATCACCGCCATCCAAATGGATATCAAACTCAAGGGCCTCCCCGACAACATTTTCGTCGAAGCTTTGGACCAGGCTCGTACTGGGCGCCTTCATTTGTTGGATGCCATGGAGAAAGTGATCGCCAAGCCAAGAGCCGAACTTAGCCAATACGCCCCAAGGCTCATCACCATCAAGATCGATCCTTCGAAGATCCGCCTGGTCATCGGGCCCGGTGGCGAAATGATCAACAAGATCATCGACCAATGCGGAGTAGAGTTGGATGTGGAACAAGACGGAACCGTGATCATCACCACCAAGAGTGCCGAAGGAGGCGCCAAGGCCAAGGCCTGGGTGGAAGGTATCGTGGCCGATCCTGTGATCGGGACCGTCTACAAAAATGTGAAAGTGGGCCGCCTCCTCGAGTTTGGCGCCATTGTCGACTTCATGCCTGGCAAGGGTGGAATGGTCCATATCTCCGAGATCGCCGACGAGTATGTCCAAGACATCAGCACCATCCTCAAGGAAGGGCAATTGGTTAACGTGAAACTGCTCGAAATCGACGAGGTACAAGGCCGTTTCCGCCTCACCATGAAGGGAATTCCCCAGCCAGAAGGCTTTGTGATCCCGAAATCCACAGGAGCCCCAAGGCCACCTTCAAGCGGACCAAGGCCAGGTTTCGGATCCAAGCCTCCGTTCCGTGGTGGCTCAAAACCTCATTTCCAATAAGCTATACAACCAAAGACCCCTTTCAACGCTTCGCGCGGAGAAGGGGGTCTTTTTGGAATTGCGCAATTTGTGTCATTGGCCCTTTTGCACGCTTGGCTTCTTCGTCCCTGCATCAGGTTCAGATTCGGATCTCGATCCAGCTATGTGCTGATCATCGCAAATCATCGCGCTGACTCCGCTGCACGGCGTCGAGGAAGTCCCCTTCTCACGATGGGCGCATGACGAGACAAGCGCAAGACACAAGACAACCATCGACCTAAGACGCCAAATCGGCATATAAGAACGATTAATATCCGATGACTCTTCAACTTGGTTTGGGCAGAAATTCATATTCGAAGATAGTATTAAAAGGAGCCAATTATACACTATGTGTCAATTGGCCCCCATTTATTGCCTTGTCCTAAAACCTTAGATCGATTTCCGCATGAATTCGATCACCGTGTTTCCGGAGAGGTATTGTTCCACGGTCTGGTCCCCGTTTTTCACAAACGATTGTTTGGAAAGCGCGTTCTCCTCGCGATATTTTCTCTCTTTGCCGATCATGATCTTATCGAACATAGCCTCGGGCTTGCCTTCCTTCTTCAAAAGCTCCTTCCAAATTTCCTTCTCCTTTTCCACTTCGGCGGTAGGAACATCCTCTGGGTTGATGTGCTTGGGTGACATGGCCGCGATATGCATGGCAATGTCTCGTGCCTTGTCCTCATCGGAATCCTTCAGCCTCACTAAGGTGGCGATTTTACCAGTGGTATGGATGTAGGTTCCGATCCCCTTTCCTTCCATCATCTTGATCTCGAGTGCCATATTCTCCCCCAATCGGACGAATAGGGCCTTGAGCTCATCGGCCATGACGGCTTCAGCCTTCTCGGCGCCTTTTTTGAGGGCTTCGGCAGCAGCCTTGTTAGCCAACGCGATGAACTCCGGGTTCTTGGACACGAAATCGGTCTCGCAAGTCAGTTTTACGACCACGGCCTTGTCGCCTTTGACCTCGGCGATCACAATCCCCTCTTTCATGACCCTATCCGCTTTCTCGGCGGCCTTGGCAGCCCCTTTCTTGCGCAGGATCTCGATGGCCTTCTCCTCGTTTCCGTTGGCTTCCTCCAAAGCCTTCTTGCATTGCATCATGGAAATGCCGGTGCGTTGGCGAAGATCGTTGACTTGGGCAGCAGTGATAGACATATATATTGGGATTATTAGGACTATTACGACTTTTAGGATTATTACGAGATGGAAATTATTTAACCTCAGTCGACTTGCTGTCAGCCACTGGCTCAGCTTGAACCTCATCGGGCCTCATACGCGCCTCTTCCTCCTCTTCCTCCTTGGTCTTCAGCGAAAGCTGCTCTTCGAGCGCGCAAGCGGTGTTGTAGATCCAGGGGAATTTCTTCCATTTACCGGAAAGCGTGGCCAAACCCATATAAAGGAAAATCCCGAATTGGGCCGCAAGAAGGAGGTCGCCGAACAAGTTGAGGATCGCGATAGGCGAAGCGAAGAAAAACAGGATCGCGATGAGAAGCCCTTGTTTGCCATGGAAACGGCAGAATTTGCTCTCCTTTTTGAGATAAAAAGGCACGATGGCCAAAAAGCCGATATAGCTCATGGTGGCGATGGCCCTCTCGTGCAACGAGGTCATTTCCTGGATATCCTCCTCGGGTTGGGCTTGGGGATTGGTTTCGGGGGCAACCTCTTGATTCTTATCATCTGCCATGGTTGTGGGGGTCAAATGGATTTCAGCCTGAAATCAGAAATCAAATCGATTATTTCTTAACCGCTTTTGAACCTAGGGCCTCTTTCACAAAACCGAATATATACTCGAGGGATTTGATCGCATCGTCGTTCGCGGGGATCACATAATCCACCAAATCCGGGTCCGCGTTGCTATCCACGATGCCAACCACGGGGATGCCAAGTCGTTTCGCCTCGAGCACGGCCAGGTTGTCGCGGACAATATCTGCCACGAACAAGGCATCGGGCAGGTCCTGCATGTCCTCCACGCCAGAAAGGGTGGCGGAAAGATCCTGGATCTTCTTGCGGAGCTTCACCTGCTCCTTCTTGGTGAATTTCTCGAGACCACCGGTCTTGTCATCCTCCTTGAGCTTTTTGAAATAGTCGATGCGCTTCTTAATGGTCTTGTAATTCGTGAGAAGGCCCGGGATCCATTTGTCGGTCACGACCGGAACATGAGTTGTCTTGTGCAGATCCTCGAGGATCACATGGCATTGGGGCTTCGTGCCCACGAACAAGATCCTACGGTTGGCACGGGCCGCGTTGGAGACGAAATCGAGCGCCTTCATCAGGCCGTCGGCCGTCTTGCGCAAATCGAAAATATGGATCCCGTTGCGCTTGCCGTACAAATACGGTTTCATCTTGGGGTTCCACTTGGCTGTAGGATGGCCAAAATGCACTGCGTGCGTGACCATTTCTTTGAGTGATATGTCTGACATAATCCTTGGGGTTTAAGGCTCAATCTCTTCGTTTCCGGCTTTTAGATCCTTCGCTTACGCTCAGGACAGGATGCCGAATCAGAGACAGAACCGAATTAAAAATTAAGCGAGTGGATACTATCAGACCGCTTCTCTCGACGCAAGCCAGAAGCACGGAGACGAAGGATTTGGTTGATAATTTAGATTGACAAATTTAATTAATTCACTGTAATATACTTCGCTATCATAACGATTACATGACCCAATCCAGACGGCATCTCCGTGCGATCCAAGCTGATCTCGACGAGCCCAAATTCCGACCCGTTTTGGATATTGTTCAGCTTCAAAGCCTGATTGATCGTTTCCCCAAAGACCACGAATTGCTCCGAAACGATTGCTACGCACGCTTGGCCAATGCCTTGGGTGATTATGTGAGTCCCCCTAATAAGATCCAACAGTCGATCGATTGGCTTCGAGATTTAGGTGAAAGAGTTGTCACGGTAGGACGAGCCACTAATCCTGAAAATCCGACTTGGTTTGACGTCCAGCAATTGTCCAGTGCTCTTTTCGATGAACTTTTTGTGGAACGATTTTTACCCGAAGGAGCCAGTCTCAAATCCATTCGCGAGCATCTTAGCAATGACCGGGTAGAGATAACCGTGGGTCTCATGGTTGAGAAACTTGTACTGACTAGAGAGATCCACGACAAACTTCAGGATATGATTGAGATCGGGATGACGATTGAGTTGGATAATCGCTAAAACGCTTCCCGAACCAACTTGAACATTGGATGTCATGGAGGATGAAATTTTTGGATTGCACCCCTAAGGAAATGGATTGACCGTGCGGAAATTATAATCAAGATATATTTAAACTTTTTTTCGCATTCTTTTTACCCCCCAATGAACAAGTCCAAACTGAACAGAGCTTCGGATTCCGAGCAATGCAAGCCCCTTTCCCAATACGGCAAAGAGACGCTTCGCCTAAGCTTGGTCCGGCTCTATCGCTTGAAAATCGATACCACGATGGAACAGATCGGGATATGGCTCAAATCGAAGGATTTTGAAAAACATGAGAATTTTCTTCGCCTCCATTTCATCCAGCGGTTGGAGGTCGAACTTAACCACCTTTCAGCCTCCGAGATCCTGATCCGATTCATTCTAAACGGCGAAACCCTCTCAACCCAAACGAGCTGGATAGGTATTCACGCCGTCATCGTCTCTTTGCTTAAGGGGGACATGAGCGATTCCCTAACTGATAACCAAGACGGATTGGCCGAAGCCCTGGGCTTCCCCCCTGAGACTGCGCAGGACATGATGGACTGTGTTGAGAACGGGATGGAACACGAAGCAAATAAAAACCGCTTAGGCCAATCCATTCATTGAATCCAATCCTATGGCACCAAAAGTAGTTCTTATCCCATCGGCCCGGAACCGTGTTCCCGCGTCTAAAATCCATGAAATCGACCAGGCCAATATCTTGGAATCCGCAGATCCCGAAGCGGAACTAAATCGACAACGAATCGACCAGATACTGTATGACCAGGTCCAAATTCTGCCTACCGGAAAGGCCATCCGCTATGATGTGGCCAAACNNAACCCTGCGATCAATCCTGAATCTATCGGCGTGACCACCACATGGACCGAACTCAACGACCATATGGTGCAACTCCTAACCCATTTGACCCTTCGGCGTCTTAAGCCCAGCCTAGCGGACGGCTGCAATTCCTTCGGAAATACAGATCCCGATGAATTGCTCATGGCTTGCGGGGTTGCCGATTCGGGTGTAGAGGAGCTTGATGAAAGCTACCACGAGTTGGTGCAGCTCATGGGCTATCCCGAGCGTAACTCCCGATCTTTGGCCATTTTGATTAATCAAGGCCTAGATTCTGAGCGCAAGTGCGAGGAACGGAAATCCAAACCCAAATTGGGGCGCGACCCTTTCAAGACATAGCACCCTCAGTTCATGTTCGATCCCCTCTTTTTCAACTCGACCACGCTTTCGCTGTGATTGGTTTGGGGGAACAGGTCGAACAGCGCCGCGCTTTTCAATTTGAACGCCTTTTCGAGCTTTTTCATGTCCTTCTCCAGCTCGGCCACGTTGCAGGAAACATAGATGAGATATTCTGGAGCCAATTTGATCAACTGCTCAACGGTTTTTGGGTGCATTCCGGCACGTGGCGGATCATTGATCACATAGAGTGGCGACTGAAGCGGAACCATTTTGAGCTGTTTGGCGTCCATCACAATGGCGTTTGCGTTTTTCACATTGTTCCGCGCGATGTTCTTCTTGGCCGCTTCGATACATCCCGCGAAGCTTTCCACAATGGTGACGGACTTGAAAAGATCCGAATTGATGATGCCGAACGTGCCGACTCCGCCATAAAGATCCAACAGATGAGCCTCTTTTGTTTCATATTTTTTCATGAGCCCATTCACATATTCCTGCAGTTTCGTGGCCATCTCGTGGTTGTTCTGGAAGAAACCCTGCGCGGAATACTCGAATTCCTTGCCCAAAAACGATTCCTTCAGCATTTCCGATCCTTTGATGACATCGAATTTCTCGCTCGTGCTTTGGTCGGTGATGCTCGGAACGTAGGTGACCAGCACATTATTGGCGGCCGTGATTTTCGAGAACGCCTTCACCTTGTCGATCGCCTCGCCGATGTGGGTAGAGTCTGAATTGATGACAAACGAGATGGAAGAATCGTTTTGAGGGGTGCGGATGACGGCATAGCGGAACGTGCCAGAGGCTTTTTTCAGATCGAAATAATCACACCCCTTGAAATAATCCCTGACCTCTTTCATCAGGGCATTGAGCTTGGGATTTGAGATGGCGCATTCGGCCACATCTACGAACACGCTCCATCGGCCTTTTTCACGGAAACCAAGCCCCATGGGCGTGAACACCATGTCCATACGGTTTCGATAATTCCATTCATCGCCCGAAAACACTTGGATATCCTCGGTGCCAATGGCCTGGGCCAAACGCTTCTTCTTGTTCTCCAGTTGAAGGACATACTCTACATGTTGCATGGCGCAACCTCCGCATTTTCCGAAATAGGGACATTTGGGATCTCGCATAGTTTTCGATTAAGCCAACGTATTATACCAATTTTCAATCATTCCCCCATCCTCAAATGACGCAATGTCCGATGACGCAATGACCAATTTCCAATGAACCCCCACTCATTTGAAATTCGACATTGAAAATTGGTTTCGAGGGTTTAATATGAGTGCATGACACAACCACTTGTTACCATCGGCCTCGTGCTTTTCAAAGGAGAGCACTATCTGAAACCGTGCCTCGAAAGCCTTATGGCGCAGGATTACCCCAATCTGGAATTCCTTTTCCGCGACCAGAATCCAAACGGCGAAGGCCGCGCCTACATTGAAAAGGAACTGCCTGCCGTTTTCGCCAAGGCGAAGTTCGAAATAGGCCCCAATCTTATGCATAGCGGCGGCCACAACTCCCTGATCAGGAAGATGTCGGGCGCGTATTACCTTTGCGCCAGTTACGACATGTGGTATTCCCCCGATGTGATTTCAAAACTCGTGGAAGCGCTCGAAAAGCCCGAGAATGCCAAAGTGGGAACCGCGACTCCCAAACTCCGCTTTTGGGATTTCGAAAAGGCCAAGGCAGGCGACCTAGGGGCATCGCTCACCAACCGTTTCGACAGCTGCGGGATCGCGATGCGCCCATTCCACCATTTCACCGATCTGGGACAAGGCGAGACGGATAGCGGACAATATGACGCCGGCGTCAAAATCCTCGGCCCTTCTGGCGCCTTGACCCTTTTCCGTCGCGAGGCATTGGAAGATATCAAATTCGAAGGTGGCAAGAACGGCCCCGAATACTACGATGAGCTAATCCACTATAAAAACGATGTTGATATGGCCTACCGCTTGCAATGGGCGGGCTGGCCGACCGTGTTTGTGCCGCAGGCGGTCGCATGGCACGAGCGTCAGGCCAAAAATGCCGACCAGTTCACCACGTTGGCTGGTCGAATCGTAAAGTCCCGAAGCGAGAAATCGCTTTGGGCACGGGAAAGCTCGTTCTTCGGCCAAGAGGTGATGTACGCGAAGGATTTTCGTGATCGTGGATTTTCGCTTTCGGTCCGAATCCAAACAGCACTGTACCGTTTAGCCTCTATCGTTTTTGTGGCCCTTTTTGAACGCACCCTGCTAAAACAATTCAAACTGATTGATGAGAAGAAGCCCGAGATCCTTGCCCGGCGGGATGCCATGAAGATCCGTGTTCCCGCCTCAGAGATCGAGAAACTTATGATTTAAAATTCGCCACTAGTGACTGAAGTCAAACTCTCCATCATCATCCTCGACTACCTCAAGAGCAAGCGTGTTTGCGAGAACGTCGAAAGCATCTACGCCCAAAAGGTGGATTTCCCTTTTGAGGTAATCATTGTGGATAATTCCTGCAATCCGCTGAACGCCGAGAAACTGATGACCCTCAAAAAATTCCCCGGTGTGAAGATTCACATCAACGAACGAAACCTCGGCTACATCCGAGCCTACAACCTAGGTGTGAAACACAGCCATGGGGAATACCTGCTCATTCTGAATCCCGATATCGTGATGCGCGATCCGCACACGCTTCAGAAATTGGTGCGGCAAATCGAGCACCACCCCAAAATCGGGGTGCTAGGCCCAAAGCAGATCAACGATGGCGACGGCTCCACGGCCATGACCGTCCGTCGCTTTCCCAAATTCACGTTGCAAGTCGCCCGCAGGACTTTTTTGCGACGACTTCCACTGATCCGCGATTGGGTTGCTCATGATGAATGCCGAGATCTCAACTACAACCTGACCCAACCCGTTGACTGGCTCCAATCCTCATTCTGGATCACAAGGCGGGCGTTATGGGACCAGCTGGGCGGCCTCAACCCGAGCTATTTCCTTTTCATGTCCGACCCCGATTATTGCTGGAAATGCTGGAAAGCCGGCTACGAGGTCATCTACTATCCCGAGGTCAGCGTGTATGCGGACGGTATCCGTTGCAGCTCTGGCGGCTTCAAGGCGCTTTTCAACAAATGGACCATGCGACAGCATGTGGTCGACTCGCTCAAATACCGACTCGGCCATTTCCTGAAACCGAATCCCCGGATTCTCTATTTTAAGAATCGATAACCGCTTCAACCCATGGAACGACCCTCATCGCTTCCCGATTCAGACCGTTCGGAACCTGAACAAAAAAAATTGAAATTGGCCCATGAGCTTTATGGCCATCTCACTTCTGCGCTCAACGATTGGTCCGATGAGATACCCATGGAGACTCTTCGAACAGGAAATTACAAAGTCCGGGTCAATTGGTTTAACGCCGTGACCGCTTTTTTGAGACATGCGAGCAAAACCCTGATCGATGATCCAATGCTCAAATCCAAAATCAGGGAATTCGACGACAAATGCACGAGCCGGGCCTTCTGGGGCGGGGCCAACGAGCCCACTAAAAAGGAGGATATCGAGACCACGAACCACTTGATCAGGACAACCTTGGACTATCTTCAGCAACGTTTCCCTGGAATTGAGGACGAATCGCCGGAAAAATAGAGACACTATTTTGCAGTGGGCTTTTTGACGGATTCGATTTTAAGATGAATCTGGCTTTCGGACACCATTCCGAGGCCTTTTTCGCGAACGAGGCACGCGGCTTTGTGCAGGCTTTCGATTGTGCCTGCGTCGATCCAATCGCCAGAGAGCTTTTCAACCGTGAGTTCGCCGTTTTTGAGGTAGATGTTGTCGATATCAACGATTTCATACTCGTTCCTCCAGCTGGGCTTCAGGTTTTTGGCGTATTCGACCACCCGGTTGTCGAAAACATAAAATCCGACTTGGGCGAAGTTTGATTTCGGCTTTCGGGGCTTTTCTTCGATGCTGATCACTTTGCCCTTATCATCGAACTCGATGACGCCGAAACGTTGGGCATCGGGAACCTGTTTGGCGAACACCATGGCCCCTTTTTTAAACGAGCGAACCGCTGGGCCGAAATCGTGGGTAAAAATGTTGTCGCCGAGGATCATGGCCACCGATTCCTTTCCGATGAAATAATCGGCGATCTGGAATGCTTGGGCCAAACCCTCGGGATGATCCTGCACCTCGTAAGAGAATCGTGCGCCGAACTGCTTCCCTGAGCCCAGGAGGTTCACGTAGTCTCCGGAATGCTCCGGGGCAACAATGATCAAAATATCGCGGATGTCGGCCTTGAGAAGCGTGCTCAGCGGAAAATAGATCATCGGCTGGTTGTAGACCGGCAAAAGCTGCTTGCTCGTGACCCTTGTGAGCGGATTGAGCCGAGTGCCAGAACCGCCAGCGAGAATGATTCCCTTCATAAATTAGGGGCTAGGGACTAGGGGCTAGGGCCTAGTGAGCTTACTAAGCACTAGACACTAGTCGATTAGTTTAGGAGTAGAAATTCTGGATCTTCTTGATCAGCCCATCGATCTTCACGATTTCAGCGTCTTTCGCCGAGCGATCCTTCCATTCGACGGATTGCTTTTCCAAGGTTCGTGAGGATACCACCAGCCTGAGCGGGATGCCAATGAGTTCCGAATCGGCAAACTTGGCACCGGCTCGCTCATCGCGGTCGTCGAACAAAGCGGATATTCCCGCCT
Organism: Candidatus Peregrinibacteria bacterium; assembly: GCA_003154375.1. GTDB lineage: Bacteria > Patescibacteriota > Gracilibacteria > UM-FILTER-43-11 > UM-FILTER-43-11 > FEN-1329. Next base: position 13,332 of record PMDG01000020.1, on the reverse strand, counting down.
CGCGGAGCGCCTCGTACAGTTTCTCGGCCTCCAGTCGGGAAGCATCGTCGTTGCCAAGCGTTAGCAGATGAATCTGGTAGGGGGTTACGGATTTGGGCCATCGAACCCCCTTCTCGTCGCTCATCAGCTCAACCAGCGTGCCCATGATGCGCGAGGGGCCAATGCCGTAGCAACCCATGATGACGGGCTGGAGCTTGCCCGCTTCGTCGGCATATCGGAACTTGAAGGCATCGGTGAACTTGGTGCCCAACTTGAAAATGTTCCCGACCTCGATCCCCTTCTTCTCGACCAATTTCGCATTTCCGCATTCAGGGCAGGTCTTCTGGTCATCCAAAATCTCGCGGTTCACGGCCACTCGGCACTTTTCGCAAGCATACAAATGATCCTCGCCCACGGGCGAAACGATCTGAAATTCATGCGAATATTTGCTGAACGCTCCTCCCGAGGCGTACGTTAGGTACGTCAGCTCGGGATCGAAGCCAAGGCGTTTGTAGATACGATAATAAGCCTCTTTCACGACTTTGTAATAGCGGTCCAGATCCTGTTGGTCGCGATGGAAAGAATAAAGGTCCTTCATGCTGAATTCCCTTCCGCGGAGAATGCCAGATTTTGCACGCGCCTCGTTTCGGAACTTATTCTGGATCTGGTATACGGCGCAGGGAAGATCCTTGTACGAAAAAACGTAATTTTGGACAAGGGGGGTGACTATCTCCTCGGCTGTCGGATTCAGGGCATAATCCTTGTCTCCAGCGCCTTTTAGCCTAAACAGCACATCCAGGGTGTCCCATCGTCCGGTGGCTGCCCAATTCTCCTTGGGCGCCAAGCCCGGCATCAAAACCTCCTGGCCGTCCACGGCGTCGATCTCCTCGCGGATGATTTGTTCGATTTTCCGAAGCACCTTAAGACCCAATGGCAGATAAGTGTAGACCCCTGCCATCTCGCGATGGATGAAGCCGCCTTGCGTTAGAAACTTGGCATTCAATGAATCGACATCGGCGACGCTTTTGATGGTTTTGCTGAAGAGTTTGGAATATCTCATTTTTGAATAGGGGCTAGGGACTAGGGGCTAGGGACTAGTGAGGTCACTAGACACGCATAGTAGTTTATCCGAGTTGGCCATTGCGGACAAGGTTTCAATTTGAGATTTCTGATTTGAGATTTCTGATTTATAATAAACAGGTGAAAATTAATCGATAACCCAAAAAAATTGTTAAAAAATCTAAAATCTAAAATCAAAAACAGTTCTCTGGTCTGCCTTGGGTTGGCAGTCTCTTTTTTGACACACCCTGTGTTCGCCCAGGCCCCATCAGACCCAACGATAATCCCCTCAGTCATTCCCCAATCCAACGCGAATCTTGGAGGCACCAATGCCGCCTGCATCGGACTCGCGGACCGAATCCGGATGGGAAACATCCATCTTGCGCAACTCCCCTGCTTCATCAAATACATCACTCAGACTCTTATCGGGGTCGCGGGCACCATTTCCGTGATTTATGTGATGATTGGAGGGTTCAAATACATCCTTCTTGGAGAGGAAAAAAAGGCGGATGCCAAGAGCACCATTATCCACGCCCTTTTGGGCCTCGCGGTTTCGCTCATGGCCTGGATCATCGTGGATCTGGTCGTCCGTTTTGCCACGGAATAGAGCCGGGCGCGTTTAACTTCAACCAGACGTAAACCTAAATTAGGAGCTATGCTGGCATCTATAGACATAGCTTTCCCTAACAGGAAAATGCCTGCTTAGCCTATTCAAGGCTTCCCAAACAGAAGGCGAAGTCCAGGCTTTTGAGCTTTTCCTTCAGCGGCTCGAGAGATTTGGCAAGAGTTTCGACACTCGGATTAGCCTTGCGAACCTCTCCTAAATCCCATTTGAATTCATCCAAGGTCGACAGCACCAAGCCATTCAGCGTGGTCGCCGGAGACCCCTTTGGAAAACAACCGTTCAGCCTCATGCCCTCCGCAAGAAGTACCGCCTGTTTCTCAAGGGCATCCAAGTTGGGTGTCGGATTCAGGGAAATCGTCCTTAAGATCTCCTCAATTCCTTTCTGTGCCCTGAAAATCGCCCCCAATGAAATTGCCTTATTCGATTCCAAGACGGCCGCATCCCGATCACGGTTCTCGATGGCAGCGACCACCTTTTCTTTTTGGGCGCTCAGTAACTTGGAGTACTGCAGAAATGGGCGAACCGGCTGGATGGTGTCCAAAGACCTTATAGACTCGAGCGATGCAAACAAGTCCTTGGGTAGGTCCTCCTGATTCCCCTCGGATCCCCTATTCTGAAGTCGGCTGCTCACGTGGCCCCATTCCAAAAAATGGATATCCAGAAGCGCCTCGGATTCGGCAACCAACAACTCAAGCGTATGACGGTCCGCTTGCCCGTATTGCGACCTGTTGGAGGCCTGTGGGGTCCGCGCCTTGAGAATGCGAATGGCCTTGAGCCATGTGGCACAGGTGGCGCCTAGATTCTCCCGACCCATCGAGTCCTTGAAATTAACCTTTGAATGCATGGTCGCGAATGCAGTGCTCTTGAAATAGTTGGTCGATCGTTTGAGCCATTCCGATGCGTTTCCCATTTTCCCTTTCAACGCTTCCCGCTTTGCCTCGTAATCCTTATCGGTTTTTCGGAGTTCCGACAATTGACGTTGCAAGGATTCGATTTCTATCTCCATTCCAGCGAGCGAGGTCAGCTCGGCCTGATACCCTTGTTTGGCATGTCCCGTCATTCGCAAAGCAGAATAAGCATTTTCATGGGTCTGAATCATCTTTCTGTCGACCGATTCCTCGCTTTGGCCGAAGCTTCGGCTGTAAATGATCTTTCCGTCGCATTCCGGATCAAGCCCGTTCACAGCCAAAAACCGAAAGTTGGGAGCCGTGTTTCCATTTCCATCGTAGCGATTGAGCGGTTTCACCCTGCGGAAAAGCTCACGAAGCTTGGGAATGGCTTTGGCTTTAAGCCTCAATTTTTGCACCTCGGAAAGGTCGTCCGACATTTCAGCCAATTTGAACTCCTCAACTAGCCAATCGGGAATAAGGTTTGGATCCACCACAATATGGTCCAGTGGGATCCGATCCCAACGTTCGGTCGCAAAACGACCCTCAGCCCTAGGCATAACGCGGTACTTGGTAGGTGTGAAACGACCCTCGAAAACCTTGAATACGCTGTTGGGCTTTCGGTAGGCATTTTTGGAAAACTCAAAGACCTCGAGGAGCTCTGGGTCCGAAGCCTGTTCTGTGACCGGGCTGAAACCCTTAAGACCCTCTGCCGACTTCTCAAGATCGGCCTGCTCAGCCATAAGTTTTTTTAGCTGGGCCCTACATCCTTCGACGATCCCATTTTTGGCCTTAACACGTGCGCTCGCGTTATCGAGCATTTTTTTCTTTTTTTCACCCAATTCAAGCTTGGTTTTCGCACGTTTCGAATTCATGAAATCGTTGTATACCTTTCTCTTATCCCCAACCGCAACCTCAAATTCTCCCAAGGTTTCCAAAATGGAATCGATTTTGGCTTCGACCGATTTGATCCTCCCATCGATTTTGGACTTTTTGGACTCAATTTTTTCGTTCAATTTTGGGTAATCCATTGGACAGAGTTTAGTTATTATTTGGACGATATCTTAACCAAAAAGCGACTGGTTGTCCATGCCGAACATCAACTTCAGCCTTAGCCACCTGATCAAAATCGAAATTGAATCTGTGTAAATGGTACCCGCGGTAGGATTTTCTTACATGCTCATCCCGACCAGTCGGGATTCCGCGGTCGAGCGCTCAAATAGTCGTCGCGCGCCCGCTCCGCGGTCGGCTTCTCCTTTTTCGCGACGAACCCGAGGGTTCTCATCCTACTGCGAAAATCAATTTTCAAATGGTACCCGCGGTAGGATTCGAACCTGCGGCCTTTGGCTTCGGAGGCCAACGCTCTATCCAACTGAGCTACGCGGGCATAAAACATTTGGCATTTCGCATTTCAGATTTTGCAATCGTCGGATTCCATGGAATGCGAAATCCGAAATCAAAAATGCGAATTTTGGAGTGGTACCCGCGGCAGGATTCGAACCTGCGACACCTGGTTCCGAAGACCAGTACTCTATCCACTGAGCTACGCGGGCACTAAGATGCGAGAAAGCCAGTCCGAATGCAACGAGGCAAATAGGCCGAAGTGCAATGAGGACGGAAATGATTATAATCTGCGAGCCCAAAGTGGGCGAGGAGATTTAAGCGTTTCCGAGGCTTTCCCATCTGGGCAAAGGTACGTGAAGTAGTTTAATTGAAGCCGATGACAGATGCAACGGACTATTGACTCTTTAGTAATCAAAAAACGACCCGAGGTTTAAATCCGAGTCGTTTTAGACTTTGAAAACAATTTACTTTACCGCTTTCTTTCCCTGCCACAAGACCAGCAATGGGGTGGCGATGAAGATGGAGGAATAAGTTCCGATAAAGATGCCGAACAACAAGGCAAAAAGGAAGGTTTTCAGGGATGGTGCGCCGAGCACATACAGAGCGGCCAGGGTGATCAAGGTAGAAAGCGAGGTGTTGATGGAGCGTGAAAGGGTCTGGTTCAAGCTCAGGTCGGCCACCTGGGCAAACGAATCATCGCGACCTTGGAATTTAAGATTCTCGCGGATTCGGTCGAACACCACGATGGTGTCATGGACCGAGAAGCCGATGACGGTAAGGATGGCGGTGATGAAAAGGGCGTCCACCTCATAACCCATTAGGGCGAAAACGCCAACGGTTGAAAGCACATCGTGCAGCAAGGCGACCACGGCGCAGATGCCGAATCTCCAGGGGCTCACGCGCTTTGGGACCTTGCGGAAGGCATAGGCCAAATAGAGCACAATGGCGACCAGCGCAAGCGCGATGGCGAACAAGGCCTTCTGCTTAAGGGTATCTCCGATCTTAGGACCAATCGTGTTGTAGCGGATTTCCTCGAATGAGCCGAGCTTCTCGCGCACAGCCTTCTTCACCGTGTCGTACTGATCGTTTGTAAGAGTCTTGCCCTGAACGATATAGGTGTTCTGATCTGTGACCGTGATCTGGCTCACCTCCGCAGCCACCGCATCGTTGATGACCTTGCCCAACTCGGTGGAATAGTCTTTGGACGTGTCCTGGAGTTTCAGCTCGATGAGTGTCCCTCCGGTGAAATCGATGCCGTATTGGAGGAATGAGCCGGTCTTCATCTTATTGTTGACCATGGCGCCTACGCCGACCAGGATGATCAGCATGGAAAGGATGAACCACCACTTGGTGTATTTGATGAAGGGGAAATGAGTCGGTTTCATAATATTAGGATGATTACGATTATTACGATTATAAGGATTATTACGAGTGGGCTATAAAATTACACGAGTTATCCGATGCTTGGCAACCCGATTCGTCAGATGTCGAGGTTTTTCACCTTCTTGGCATGGGTCTGGATGAACTTGCGGCGAGGAGGAACCTCGGGGCCCATGAGACAATCGAACATGGCATCGGCCGCCTCGGCGTCTTCGATACTCACTTTCATCATGGTGCGTCGGGCCGGATCCATGGTGGTTTCCCAGAGTTGCTCCGGGTTCATTTCACCTAAACCTTTATAGCGTTGGATGGAGACCTTGGCTGACTTGCCCTTCTTTTCCGCCACCTCCTCGCCTTCAGGCTCACCAACCTCCTCGCCCTCCTCGGGTTCTTCTTGGACTTGGCCTTTGATGCCCATTTTCTGGAGAATCGCCGCCTTGTCCTCATCGGTGTAGGCATAGTGGGTCTCTTTGCCACGACCGATCTTATAAAGAGGAGGTTGAGCAATATAGATATAGCCAGCGTCGACCAGCGGCCTCAGATAGCGATAGAAGAAAGTAAGAAGCAAGGTGCGAATATGGGCGCCGTCCACGTCGGCATCAGTCATGATCACAATACGGTGGTAGCGGGCCTTGGTGATGTCGAAGGTTTCGCCGATCCCAGTTCCGTTCGCAATGATCAGGTTCTTGATTTCGTTGTTGGCCAGCATTTTGTCCAAACGGGCCTGTTCCACATTCAGGATCTTGCCACGAAGAGGCAGAATGGCCTGGAAATAACGATCGCGACCTTGTTTGGCGCTTCCTCCGGCGGAATCGCCCTCAACAATGTACAATTCGCTTTCGGCCGGATCCTGGGACGAGCAGTCGGCCAATTTGCCTGGAAGCGCCGCGCCTTCGAGGGCACCCTTGCGCAGCACCGTGTCGCGCGCCGCTCGGGAAGCCATACGGGCGCGAGCCGCCAGCATGCATTTGCCAACCACATTTTTCGCGTCATTCGGATTCTCCTCCAAGAATTCAGTGAATTTCTCATTGAACACGGATTCCACAATGGTGCGAACCTCGGGATTACCGAGCTTGCCTTTGGTCTGGCCTTCGAACTGAGGCTCCGGGAGTTTCACCGAGATCACGCAGGTCAGGCCTTCGCGCACATCCTCGTTCGTGACATTCTCGTCTTTTTCCTTGAGGTACCCCTTGGCTCGGGCATAGGCATTCACCGTACGAGTGAGCGCGGACTTGAAGCCTGTAAGATGCATGCCACCATCCGTGGTGTGGATGTTGTTGGCGAACGTGACGATGTTCTCGTTGTAAGTCTGGTTGTACTGCATTGCGATCTCCACGTTCACATTGCCCTCTTGCTTTTCCAGATAAACGATCTTTCCGATCGCCTCCTTGTTCTGGTCCAGATGCTTCACATAGGAACGGATACCGCCTTCAAACAGGAATCGGTACTTGTAGGTTTGACCCTTTGGCAATTTTCCCTCGTAAAAACTCACACGGTGATCCTCGAAGGACATGGTGACCCCCTTGGTGAGATAGGCCTGCTGTCGAAGGCGGGTAACGACGGTTGGCGCATCAAAAACAATGGTCTCGAAAACCTTGGGGTCTGGCCAGAAAGTGACTGAGGTGCCCGTTGAAAGGGTGTCCCCGATGACTTTCACATCCGCCAGGGGTTTCCCGTTCACGTAATCCTGAGAATAGATGTGACCGTCCTTGCGGACCTCAACCTTCAACTTAACCGACAGCGCGTTCACGACCGAGACTCCTACCCCGTGCAAACCGCCGGAAACCTTGTAGCCGGAATCCTCGCCGCCGAACTTTCCGCCGGAATGGAGCGAGGTCAAAACGGTTTCGAGCGCGGAAAGGCCCGTCTGCTTGTGCTTGTCGACCGGGATCCCACGGCCATTGTCGTGGACGGTCACGCTGCCATCCTCGTTTATTATCGTCAAAATCTGGGTGGCATAGCCGGCCATGGCCTCATCGATGGAGTTGTCCACCACTTCCCAGATAAGATGGTGAAGACCGCGCACATCGGTGGTTCCGATGTACATGCCGGGGCGCTTTCGCACAGGATCCAACCCCTCAAGAACCTGGATCTGGTCCGCCGTGTAGCTTTGCTTTTTGTCTGGCATACTTTTAATTTAAGGGCTCAAAAAAATCGACCCTCAAATTTTATAGGAACGGCCTTTGGGTCGCAAGCCAAAAATGATGACTTAGAACACTGGACTCAGGATTCAGCTGTTTTCCGATTCCTGTATCCTGATTTTTTTGTATATAAAAACCCCTTATTGGGGACGGGTCATTTCTATGCCCGTATGATTAGCAAAATCATGGGGTGGGTGCCGATGGAGGAATCGGAGCCGAAGGTGTTGTCGCCGCAGCGGGTGCGCTTGGAGCCGATGGCGCCGTTGGGGCAGAAGTCTCGATTGAAACCGGTGGCACAAATATCTCAACAGATGGCATGGTGGGAATCTTAGGTGTGGCGCTCTCGGTGGATGGTGTTGGTTCGGCTGGGACCACTGGAGCGGGAATAGCGGATGATTCCCCTCCCCCAATCAATTTGAACTCCTCGAAGGTCATGGATTGAACGATTGACAGCGACCCCTTCAAAGAAATATCGGTCAGACGGTTGTCCACGATATCATACGTGAAGTTGATCACCTTATCGCCACGGGTATAATTTTCGATTTTCACCTTTTCGGCTGGCAAGGCTCCGATTATATTCGCCGAGGTAATGGTGATTCCGTTTTTCCCAAGAGCGTCGATCACGAACAGGCTGGCGATCTGGGTGGCATAGTCCTTGGGGCTGACATTCTCAAGTGTCAACAGCGCATTTTGCGCCTTGATAAAAATTTTGGCCTGACGGTCATAAGTCCCTGCGATTTCCACCGGGATTTGTTTCATCCGAATTGTCTTGAATTCGACTAGATTCAAGGCTGCATCCGCGAATTTCGCATCTTTTACATTTAGGAGATATCCTGCAGAGTCCAGATCCGAAATGGCCGACTGCATCGCCTTGGCCTGTTGCTCCTGGCCATAGATCACGTCGAACAGGATTTTGCCGAATTGGGCGGCAGGCACCTCTGGCGGAAGTTCGGCAAACAGTTTCTCTATTGATATATTCGAAAGCATTTTGGTCACCGAATCATAATCAAATTCGACACTTACGGTCCGTTTCCCAGTCGAATCCTCGACCTTGGCCCCCGCCACATGGAACTGGGTGAGTGTCGCCGTATTCAAGACACTGACCTGAAGAGCGGATCCGATCTGGATCCCGTCTTGCTGAAGCTCGCTCATCACCAGCTGGACTGCCAAATCCTGCGCAACAACCTGCGATCTTTGGCTCTCCTCACCAGACTCCAGCCCCTGGAAGGCTTGGGTATCGATTGCCTGACCCTCGCCTCCAGCCGGATTGGCAGGCGTCTCACCCGAAATCGCGATTCGGACCAGGTCATCCAACGAAAAATTTCCGTTGAATGGTTTTCCGTTGAGAACGATATTGAAAACCGCATTCACATTGGATTCGTAGGTCGCGTCAAAACTGATCTCCGAACCATCGACGGCCCTGTCTGCGAGGCGTGCGTTCTTGATATCGAACTCAAAGGGGAAATCCGTCCTTTCTGCAACATCCTGAGCCAATACCGAGATTCGGCTGGCCGCGAAACGCGCGACGATCTCGTCGACCTTGGGAGGTTCCTTCATCACTTCAGGCGCCTTTGTCCCTTCTATAAACGCATTGAACCGCTGTTCGAGCGTCTTGTCTCGCTCTTGAAGCGACAAATAGCTCATGAAAGCATTCTCATCCACTGCGCCCGCCGCCCCATGCATTGACTGTTCCGCAAAGGCGATTCGGTCCGCGAGCAAGGTCGCGTCTTTCATGAAGATCTCCCGAACCGCTGCCGAGGAGCTGCTTTCGCCCAGATCCAGCTTGGCGTAACTATCTCTCAGATAGCTATTTGCCTCCGCATATCGGTTGGCCGCCACCAGGTATTTGCCGATGTCCAACCGCTCAAGCGCGATCTCATAGAGCGCATCCTCCGGGTTGGTCGCATTCGCAAGCCTCACATTCTCCGCTTTCTCCAAAACGGCCAACAGACCGCTGTTGATCCGATCCGAGTTCGCGATCATGATACTGTGGTACATCCTCGATTGGATGTCGAATTCCTTCGAATATTGCTTGAGCATCCCCGCATCCCAATCCGCGAACCATTTCTCGGCTGCCTTTCCGGCATTATCCACCTCCAGGATCCTCAACAGGAAGTCGATATCGGAGAGATTGGTCCTGAGCAATTCCGGGTTATCCTTTGTGAGCAGAAGTCCCCTCAAATTCTCCCTTACGAGAAAGGCCACCGTATTGGGTCGCGCGTTCTGGATCGCATAGAACTGGCGCGACATCATGTCTTTCAACGCGGGATTGCCTTTGACTTTGGAAGACAAGTCCGTGAATTTTGTAAACAAGCTCTTTGCCGTAGCCAAATCCCCATTCGCTTGCACACCACCCAATAGGTATTTGAACAGGATCCGGATTCGGGACAGGCGTGCCGCCTCGATCTGAGAGGGAACGAACGACAGCTTTTCCAAGACGGAATAATAAGTGTCCTCGAAATTATAGGTTTGGGCAGAATCGATATAATTGTTTTCCGCCAACTGAGTCTTCAAATCCTCTGCCGTGTTGCGTTGTATCCAATCCTCCGCCAAGATCGATTGGGAGACCGGCCCCAGCTTCAACTCCTTTTTGAGCTTTGAATATTCCAATCTTGAATATTCCGGGATGATCTGCGAGTCCGCGAAGGTGACCTGGCTTTTCAGGGGAACGGCTATCTGGGCCAGCACCTTTCCATCATCCCCCAGCAATGAAAGGTCCGAGATTTGCGTGATGGACATGACCCGATTCAATGGCGAAGAATAGGTATAGACTCCGACATCATGCGAAAACAGCGCCTGTGCCCTTGGCGCCTGAATCGCGATAGGGTCAAACGCATTCACCCAAACACTTCCGGACAAAATACGAATCGCAAGCCTAGGGCCCGTGTCGTCTTCCTGTTGGCTATCGGTAATCACGACCTCCGTATTCTGGTCCAAACGCACCGCGTTCCCCTCAAGCTGGATCTCGGCAAAACTCTGGTTTCCTGTTTTAAGGGATACGCCAGCGAAGAGATTCTGGTTGGGCTGAGCCGGCAAATAGGCTTCGTCGTAGGGGGTTTTCAGAAATACGTCTTGCCCCTGGGCAAACACTATTTGCGGCGACACAGCACGGAACGCCTGTGGCGGCTGGCCAAACAGGATCATCAGGTACATCGCCAGATTCACACCGAAAAACAACGCACTTAGGATCACCACCTTTCTCGAGAAATGGTAGAGCTTGCTGTCCGAATTTTCACGCGCGTTCACTTCCATGGTTTGTCCTACGCTTAATTTATCTTAATATTATAGCAGATTCCGTCTCTTAAAACAAGACTCAATGAGTAGGGTGTAGTGAGTAGGGTGCAGATTGCGGAGGCGGCTATGAATCCGAAACCCCTACCCACACCAAACCACAACCGACAAACTTTTGACGTTATGGCTTCCAAATAGTGTGGCAGGTCGCTAAAATGAATCCGCACAAAAATGAGATTTCTCTCCAATTCCCCTTACAGAAACACGCAGCGGTCCGAGAGCAACCAGCCTCTTCGGATGCTTTTGATGACCGCATTCACAGGTCTGGTCTTTTTTATTCTCTTCGCTCGCCTTTTCCAGCTACAAATTCTCAAAGGCAAGGAATACTCCTCCGTAGCCCAGTCCCAGCATTTCGGCTCCATCACCCTTCCGGCCAAACGTGGCGAAATCCTGGTACGCGACACCCATTCCGGGGAGCTCTCGAAATTGGCCACTAACACCACCCTGGACCTGGTGTATGTGGATCCCATGATTGCCGAAGACAAGGTTGCCATCGCCAAAAAACTTGCCCCCCTGCTATTCACGCGCAAGGAATACTACGATTGCCTGGCCAACCCAAAGGGTTGCGCCTATGAAGTGGAACAGCAGCCGGACCTGAACGCCGTTACCACCATCGCCACTCCTTGGGCCATTGATGGGAATGCCGACAACAAGGTCGAGGTGAAGACCAGCGAGCTCCAAAACAAAACCTACCCCCAAATGATCGACGAGGTCGCGGCAAAGCTCCTTCGAAAAATTTCCAAATCGGAAGTGGATTATGTGGTCCTAAAGAATGATGCCGATGTCAATTTGATGGCGGACGTGGTTAACGAGCATCTCCCTGGCGTTTTCGTCGACACCGCCAAGTTCATGATCACCGCCGACCCCACCCTTATCCCCGACAACGGAACCAAGGGCGTGGCGAAGATCCTATCCAAAATTTTGGGCGTTGCCCAGACCACACTCGAAGAACAACTGACCCGACGAAAGGTCCGCTACGTCTTCCTCAAAAACCGCCTTGAACCCGATGTCTCGCGAAAAATCGAGGACCTTGATATGAAAGGTGTGGTTCTTGTCCCTGAGCATTGGCGTTATTATCCGGAAGGATCCCTTGCGGCCCATGTGATCGGGTTTTTGAGCCATGACGGCATCGGTCAATACGGCATCGAGGGCTATTTCAACACCGACCTTGAAGGCAAAAAGGGCACCATCTATGCCAGCAAAGATCCCTTTGGCCGGCAGATCACCGTGATGGACAGCGAAATCGTTAACGCAGTTGATGGCGATTCGGTCGTTCTCACCATTGATCGCATCATCCAACGCAAGGTTGAGGCGGTGATCAAAGATGCCGTGGAACGCTACAAGGCGGATAGCGGCCAAGTCATTGTGATGAACCCTTTCACTGGGGCCATCATCGCCATGGCCAACTTTCCGACCTTCGACCCAAACAACTACACCGATGCCTACACGCTCCGACCTGTCGCCAAGGACGAAATCATCGATGACACGGTTCCGCTTTTTAAAATGGACGAGACCCACAAATATGTCACTTTGACCGACGAGGAGCGCACCAACCCGGATATCCCCAAATACATGTTCGCCAACAAATTCGGCCCTGGTGTCTTCAAGAACAAAACCGTTTCCGAGGTCTATGAACCAGGATCCGCTTTCAAGCCCATCGTAATGTCCGCAGCGCTGGACGCGAAGGAAGTCGAGCCTCAAACCACTTTCATCGACGACGGCCCGCTCAAAATCGACGATTTCACAATCAAAAACTCCACAAACCAATACTGGGGAAAGACCACAATGACCCAAGTTCTCGAGAAATCGCTGAATACCGGCATGTCCTGGGTGGCCAAGCAACTGGGCAAGGAACTGATGTACAAATACCTCCAAGCTTTCGGATTCGGCGAATATACCAATTTGCTTCTCGAAGGCGAGGCAAAAGGCCGCCTAGACTACTACAAACAATGGTCCAAGGCCCAACTCCTCACCCAATCCTTCGGCCAGGGTATCATCGTGACACCCCTTCAAATGGCCGTTGCTTGGTCTGCACTCGCCAATGGCGGAAAGCTGGTCCAGCCCTATATCGTGGAAAGTGTAATCAAAAAGGATCAGACCATCAAAACCGAACCGCAAGTCATCCGCCGCGTGATTTCCGAAGAGGCCTCAAGCCTCATCTCCTCGATGTTGGTCAGCTCCGTGAACAACGGTTACGCCCACAGGGCGGCCATCCCCGGGTACCTGATGGCCGGAAAGACCGGTACCTCGCAGATCGCTGGAAAGAACGGAAAATATGAGGTAGGCGGCAACGGCACCACGGTGACCTCCTTTGGCGGATTTATCGCCTTCAACCCCCAGTTTGTCGCCATCGTTAAACTGGACCGTCCGCGTATCGGCGAGGACACCTGGGGCGAGAACACCGCGGCGCCCGCCTTCCGCGACATCGCTGAGTTCCTGATCAACTATTACAACATCCAACCGACTGAGAAGGCGGAATTGGTAAAGTCCGATGCTCAGAATCCAACGAAACCTTGAATAACGGGAAAATGGCCATTAGAATAGGCCACGCAATTAGGCGGGTATAGTATAGTGGTCATTATATCGGTTTTCCAAACCGAGGATACGGGTTCGATTCCCGTTACCC
>PMDG01000055.1 GCA_003154375.1 Candidatus Peregrinibacteria bacterium | reverse complement strand
AAGTCTCAAGCGCGAGTCTCAAGGCCGGTCCCCAATTCAAAAACCATCTAAATTTTATTTTTTCTCCCAGTGTCGAAGGTTCTTTTTGGCCTGCTTTCGGGTGTCTTCGACTGCCTTTTCTGTATGCGGTTTTGGCACTGGCCTTTTTTCGAACTTATAGCTAGCCACGATATTGGCAATTATTTTCGGATCCGGATTTGAATCCAATCCGATTGATTTGAAGTTGTCGATTATGGCTTTGAAATCCGCATTTACGAAATACATGTAAAACCAATTTAAGTCTTTACCCTCTCTTATTTTTTGGATTACGAAGTATTTCTCTCCCTTTCCATCTCTATAAATTTCTTCCCCTGGCCGTTCCCAATATCGCCCACTCAAGTTGAAATGATCCCTTCTATGAAAATCAATGACCTGTTGCATGGAGCCCATTTTATCAATATCCGCCCTTTTGAATCCTGCCTTTTCAAAAATTTGTTCCATGTTAAGCCCTTCGCATTCGCGCACAAATTTTCCTATTTCATCTCTCTCGTCTTCTTTATTCTGCAGATCGTCGGTGTTTTTTTGGTCAGTTGGCCCCATAAAATTTGAGTGAATAATGATTTATATTTATATTATAACATAATTATTTTTATATGTCTAACACCTCGAGATCCTTCCACACTAAAATCCCATCATTCAAAATAACTCGCTTGTGCGACCCTCGTTTATCTTGCCCCGTTTTTCTTTAGCGAATTGGCCAATGCCGCCACTGAGGAGTTTCGAACCCCTTTGGCGATTTCATTTCCAGTCTTGGGCTTTTGCCCGAATTCTCTTTCCCTAAGGATGTCGCTTACGTCTGATGGGGTCGGGTACTTTACGAGCGATTCGATCGACACTCCTTTCCCATCTAACCATATCCTGCTCCAAAGGTATCCTTCCGAGGTTTTTTTGACAAAATAGTAGACCCCATCCCAGGCTTTCGGCTTTCCATAAATGGCTTGCCTCAATTTGTTCTCTGGAGCTTTTGCACCCTCCGTCGTCTTATCTTGAGTTTGTCCGCCTTGGATCACAGCACGAACCACTGGTGAAACCTCTTTCCAATCCAAAACCTTGAACCCAGCCTTTTCAAAGATCTGGTTCATTTGCGAATCCTCATTTAGTACGAATTCTTTTTCGTATGAGTGGTTCATATTTGGAATTAATGGTCAGGATTGAACTCCTTCCCCCTTCGAGATTAACCCCTCTTTCCTTTCGTTGCGGCTGTTTTGGATTTTGTTTTCTTTTCTGTTTTGGACACAAAATTTTGTGTCCCTACGGTTTTTTTTGTTTTTTTCTCCATTTTTCCATCCACCCCTTCTTCGTCTTCCATTTCCGCCTTTTCGAAATCGGACAATTCCTCCTTTGGTTCCGTCTCAGATTCTTCTTCTGGTCCGTCGGGTATTTTGATGGGCGCCTTTTTCCCGATCAGGCATTTGGCGAAATCAACCCCCTTTTGCCAAAGGCTTTTTCCATAATCCATTTTTTCGCCCAGATAAATTTGAGGACTATTTTTGATGGCCAACGCTTCGGCCCTTAGCGCCTTTAGCACATGAGACTTTGCGGCCTCCTGCGCCTGCAAGAAATCGATGATGTCGTTGAATATGGCAAACAGCTCCTCGGCCACGATAGTGGGGGCATCCACCAGGTGTTTGTATTTGGTACGATTTTCCGGTATCGCCAACCATTTTTCCTGAAATTCGTCGATTTTTTTGTCTTCCAGCCCCGTTTTGGACTGCACTTTGGCGAAAACGCCATGAACCGCTTGTTTCAGGCCTCCTTTCCCAAGGTCGAGCTTGGCATCGTTTTTTGGATTTTCCATAAATTGGTTTTAGGGCAAGACCCTTTATATCATGCTTTCAATGTTTTTGGGAATTTTACCCATCAAAAAAAATGGAGCGCTATTTCCTCAACCTCTTTTGCCCTGTCGTTTTGAACTTATTTGTCCTGCGACAGGGGCTTTCCGGTGTTCTCGCAGAACGCGTCTTTGCAGGCGCCTCCGCAATGGGGGCAGGCTGAAGTTTCAATCTCCGATTCGGAATCGCCCTCTTCGTCCTCCTCCTCTCCTTCGGACTCTGGGGAGAGTTTTGAGGCGATCGTTTCAGAAATCCCCTTAAGGAATTTTTTGGATTTCCCCAAAACCTCCTTAAATTTTTTAACCATCGGATCTTCGTTTTCGGGCTCCATATAGCCATCTGGGAAGAGTTTTGGCGTTGGGCCCCTAAAACCTACCCTTTCGGCAATCTCCATCATCCTGGCGTCATCATCCAACTTCCTTTTTCCGATTTGATCAACGATTTCCTCTTCCGACCGCTTCGTCTCGATTACGATTTGTTTCACACATTCATGGATTTTATTCGAAAGATCAATTTTCATTGCCAAGTAAAATTCGATTTTTGTTTTGAGATCCTTTAATTCGGCCTCCAATTTCACCATGCCCCCGGCATATGATTTTTCCCCATTGGCTAGTCGCTTATTGATCATGGCCGATACTTTTTTGAAATCCGCCCTTCTGTTTTCCAAAACCCTATCCACCTCAACCTCTTGCGCCTTTAAAATTTCCGCCTTCTCTTCGGCGCTGGGGCTGACGGGGGATTCCACGACGACCGTTTTATCCTGGTCTAGGTTATTCTTTGAGTCGGTCATAATTGTGGATTAAAAAGTATTCCTTAATATGAGCTAGTCCTTGTCTTGCGAAAGTGATTTTCCACACTCTACGCAGAACGAATCCGCGTGTTTGGCGGGCACCCCGCAATGGGGGCAGGCTGGATTTTCAGATCCTGAGTCGGACTCACCTGCCTCGTCCTCTGCGGGTACGGAGCCCACAAACATGCCAAAGAATCCCTTAAGGGCATTGATGGTTCTTTCTTTAAGGCTTGGCTTTCTTGCTGAGGCCAAGGAATTAAGCTCCTCATCAGTAAGCCCCAATTGATTGGCGATTTCAAATATCCTTTCGTCATTGGCATCCAGTCGTTGTTTAATTTGGGTCAATTTTTCTGGATCAAATTGCCTCATCCCACGCTTCGCCTCCTTCGTCTTTTCGCTTTTAAATTGTCTTACCCCACGCTTCGCCTCCTCCAAAACCCTTCTACGAACCTCATTCACCATTTTGGATATAATGATTCGCATTGCGTCATACTGGTCTATCCTTTTTTGGAGCAACTGAATCTGGGAATCGACACCCTCTAATTCATTTTCGTTCCCCTTTTCACCAGCCGCCAGAAGATCAAGCTTCGAGGCTTTCAGAACCTCAAAATCCCTTCTGGTTTCCGCAATTGCCTCCGTCAACTTATCCCTTTTTGCATGTAGAGAATCAATCTCCATCTCTGGGCTTGGGTTGAGCATAGCCTTTTCGATGATTTTATCGAGACGGAGGTGCTCGCCTTTGCCACAACGGACGACATCGCTGAGCCTTATGAGCTCATGGTCACCGCCGGTGCCGTTGTCGTTTATGTCTTTCATAGGAGAAAAATAAAAAATGGTTGTTATTTTATTACATTTTTATAATTATGTCAATATCATCTGAAAAGCATTAAAAAACCGGAGCGCCGACATTTTGCCTACTTCCAATCCCCTTATTTTGACAGAGGTGGGTGTCCTCACGCAGGGGCCGCAGCCGATGCAAATATTGGACTCCCTTAATGAAAGTTGTCGAGGAAATTACAGGCAGAAAGCGAACGTTCCAGTTGTATTTTTATTATACAAAAAATCGCCCTTTTTTCAAGGCATTAAGGGTTGATTGATGTTGTGATGGGGGAGCAACTGCTGTTTTGCATTATTTTGACATTTATCATTTTTTATTGTATAATGTTCGACTTAAGCGCTTTGGAGCCTCTTCACCCATTCCGAATGTTATCGGAAAAAGGCAAGGGAGCCTCCCGCGCTTAAATGATCTTTAGCAACTCGCCTACTGTAACTGAACCGTTGGGCAGTCCCACGCCTTTTGATTCCAATTCCGGAGGAACGCATGAAGAATGTCGCCTTTATCGCGGTTTTCGCAGCCTTGGCCATTCCGTCCTGCGAGGAATCGCCCCATGTCCTGACCCCGACCCTCACCGTCACTTTCATCAATGTCGACCGGGATTTCGGAAACGTTGACAGTATGAGCTGCACCATCGACGGGGGTTGCCTCGTTCATATGCGCGATGAAGTTATCATCCCTGATGAGGGGATCCCCGATGATGTGGTCGGTGTTATTACGAATATCGATGTGATATTCGTTGAGCTGGAGTCGCGAATCAAGGCCTTGGGCCCTGACGACCTCAACGACAGCCTGCCGATGCCGCAGACGCCCGAACCGAAGAGCGCGTTCGATTGCTCTGCCGCGCTGGTGGTCGCTTCAGTTCATGGAATTTTCATGGACGAGTCCCCGCGCCGTCGGCGAGGCGGTCGGAGCCGCCATTCCTAGCGCAGTAGGCAATTGCCGTTTCCGTGGTCCGTCAAAGTGACGTGGCCATGGGACAACCCATTTCCAACAAGCCCCTTGCTAGCACCTGGGGCTTTTTGTTTGCCCGATTATTTTCTCTTGTTCGGAGGTGTGACTGGCAATCCAAGTTTCTCGAAGACCTCTTCTTCTGTCTTGCCAGCGATATACTCGCCATCTTTGAACAGTCCGTACTCGTTAAGTAGATAACCCTTTCCGATCGCCACCTTTCGCATCATCACGTTGAAGTCCTTGCTGCCTGTGAAATAGAGCAGGGCCGCGCCGTAGCTGTCGGGCGGAACAAACCGGATGTCGACTTGGAGGTTTTCCGGAAAAATCATGAAAGAAATCTTGGTTTCGCCATTGGCCAGAATCGTTGTGTTTTCGAATGCCTTGAGGAGATTTTTTTCCGCTAATGGGGCCGCCTTTTCGCCCAGTACCAGGATGTCCAAATCGCCCACGGTCTCGCTTTTGCGACGGTAACTGCCTGCAATTTCTACGCCGGACACGCCCTTGGTCGATTTTAAGATTTTGATCAGTTTTTTGGCGATCGGTTCAATCGACTTTCGGTCATGACGGCGTTTCTTTTCCTGACCCGATTCAAGGGCCTCCAGTATCGATTGGACTAGTTTATCGCCAAAACCCGGCAGGTCGGCGATGGCGCCGCTTTTGGCCTGTTTTAAAAGCTCTTCCTTGGATTTGATGCCCAAGTCGATGAATAGCTGGCGAACCCGTTTGGGACCCAGATGTGGAATGCCCAGCATTTCGCGGACGGCCTCCGGGATTTGGCGATGAAGCTTTTCTAGCAAATCGATTTTTCCCTCCTTCATGAATTGAATCATCTTTTCGGCAATGGCAGGGCCGACTCCTGGGATTTTTTTCAACACCTCGACTTTGGCATCCTTTTTGGTAAGTGGCCTGAATTCCTCCTTTAACCTTCGTGCTGCTCGGCGGTAGGCGATGATCTTGAAAACATTGTCGTCCAAAATGGATAGCAGGTCCGCTATTTCGTTGAACGCCGAGGCTAGGTCGTCATTGTAAGATTTCATGAGCCTATTATACCAGCGATCAACCATTGGTGATCAGAGCTTTCGAAAATACCCCTCCGTTTTGGCGGAAGGGTATCGTCGGTTTTCAAATGGATTGTCGATCAGACCTTAGCTGTTCTTGCGTTTGACGATCCAAAGGCCAGAGGCCAATGAAAAGAGTGACAAGGCACCCAGAAGGCCCTCGGGACCCGTGACCGCCAAGCTGTACCCCTGATCTGCGGAAGACGCAGTGTCCTGGGCAGGGGCATCCTCGGCGACCGGGCGAATGATGTTCAGTTTGATATGCGGATTTGGCTTAGGGGTGACAACGGCGGGAGCGCTGGTGCTCGGCGCTGGGGTGTCGACTGTCGAAGCGGGCATGTCTTCGGCTGGAACCGTATCCACGACCGCCGGTTCAACCACAACTGGGGCAATTGTCGCATTCGCCTTTTGATCCTCAGTAGTGAAATATTGCACCTTGAATTCGATAGAGCCTCCGATATCCAACATTTGGGGGTTCGTTGAGAAAATTGTGTAAAAGGGGTGAGCCTTCAGATTGCGGACTTCCAGGAAATAGGAACCAGCGGGGGAATTGAACACCTCTCCTTTTGTCCCATTCCGTATAACCGTGTTCCCAATCGCGGTTCCGGCATGGAGATACCAATTTCCGGCTAAATTCACGCCATTCTCGTCTGTGACTTGGATTGTTATTTTGCCCAGATCCGTGGGATCCGCTGCCAATGAACGCATGGGAACAAATGTCGCTACTAACAATAGGACCCAGAAGAGCCTTGAGATCGCCTTGGACAGATTCGAGATCATGGTCGTTTTGGTAAATTTATAAAGGGGATGATTATCATAAATTTTTTGTTTATTGTCAAATTCGTTTGTCCAAGATCCGATTTGGGCCCTTTGACGGAAAATCGATCAATCCTGTGTTATGATGACGAAGCCTTAAATAAATTATGAATTAAGAATTATGAGTTATGAATTTTATGGAAGTCATAATTTTATTCTTAATTTATAATTCATAATTTTTAATTATTAATTGATGTTTTTCAAAAAAATCCTTCTTTCACTCTTGGCGATTGTCTTTCTAGCTGTCCCAGCGGTCCATGCCCAAGAGATCCCCGTGGCCACAACCACCGTTGTCTGCAAAGACCCCGTGCTGGTTGAGATTTTCGAGCGCCAGGATTGCGGACATTGCCAAGCCGAGAAGAAGTTTTTCTCCCAACTGCAAAAAGAGCGCAACGACCTGATGATCAATTTCCATGACATCGCGGATCCGGACAACAAGGCGGCCTTTTTGAAGCTCGCCGAACTCGATGGGCTCATGAAGGCCACCCCGATCACGCTGGTTAACGGAGTCTTGTTGCAGGGATTCGATACTGAAAAGACCACGGGTGAGAAGATCAAAACCCTGATCAGCCAGGCCAAGGGCAAGCCCCAGACGACTTTCGAGGACTACATCGCCTCGGGTGGCCACAAATCCACCACGGAAGGGGGCAGCTGCTCCACCGACGGCAATGCCACGCAATGCGCCGCTGAGGCCCCCAGCACCTTGGTCACAATCCCCATCCTCGGCACGGTGGTCGACGTCTCGAAATATTCCTTGGCCGCCATGTCACTCACGCTCGGCTTTGTAGACGGATTCAACCCTTGCGCCATGTGGGTGCTGGTGATGTTTTTGACCTTGCTCGTCGAGTCTGGCTCGCGAAAACGCATGTTCCAAATGGCGGGCCTGTTTATCTTGGCTGAAGCCATCATGTACTACATGATCCTAAACGCTTGGATGACCACTTGGGATTTTGTGGGAATGGATCGCTTCGTGACCCCGCTGGTGGGGACTGTTGCCCTAGGCGCAGGCTCCTACTTCCTTTATCTTTTTTACAAAAAGGACAGCACCTGCAAGGTGGGGGACCATAAGTTGAAACACAAAACCGTGGAGAAGATCAAAGGGTATGTGTTGGCCCCCATGACCTTGATCACTGCCTTGGGAATCATTGGCTTGGCCCTTTCGGTGAATATCATCGAATTCGCCTGCTCTGTGGGAATTCCCCAGACCTACACGAAGATTTTGGACATGAACCACCTTTCATGGGTCGGTAAACAGGGTTACAACGCCCTCTATATTTTGATGTACATGATCGACGACCTCGTGGTGTTCGCGGCCGCCCTTTACGGTTTCGACAGGATCGGACTGACCACACAAAAATACACCCGCGTCTCCCACTTTATCGGCGGGTTGATTATGGTGATTTTGGGGGTGATTTTGCTGGTGAAACCGACGTTGCTGGTGTTTGGATGATTACAGCCAAAAAATCGGATACATTATTCCAATTCACGCTTCGCGTCTAAGAAAAAACCATCGCTATTTTGGATTTTTTTCCTGAGTCTCTAAGGCGACCCCCCCTGGTTTCTTTTTGATCGGCTCCTCTGGCAGACAGTCATGCTTGGTCAAAACATGCCTTATTACTTCCATGCCGGCCTGGACGCTTTCTTCAGGAGTGCTGTTGTTGCAACAATCATTAATTTTTTTGGCTATCGTCACTGCTTTTGAATAATCGACCGCGGCCCCAGAGCAATGGTCGCCATTCGTTCCATTGAAATTTCGTTCAACATTAGTCAGGGTTTTATGAAAGCTATCCCTGAGCCGATCACAAGAACATATCAAATCGTTGACATTAACATCCTCTTTTGTCTGAAATTTTACCTCGGAACATCCTAAAGCCAATAAAGACCCCACGATGGTTAAGTTTTTCAATTTCATAATGATAATTTAAGAGATCGGGTGATAATTTTACATGTATTATTAATTTTGTCAATCAATCATCCATGCCTAATAGTTTTACCCCTTAGCACCCTTCGTTTTAACTGAGCAATCCGATGTTGCTGGCGTTTGGGTGTTTAGGTGGACAAGGTGGATTTGTAAAAAGGCGGGGGACACAAAATGTTGTGTCCCTACAGCAGATTGGTGACGTTTCAATCGTCCTATTTCGTTGCCCACAAATAACCCAATTCCTCCATCTTGGCATTGGGGATCTTTTTGACCTTGAACCCCATTTTTTCCAGATGGATTTTCAGCGCGTCGGCCAGTCCTTTCTCGGACCATTCGTGGTATTCCAGGAAAATGGCCTTTATTTTGTCGAAGACCGATTTTGGCGTGGAATAGAGGATCTCATATTCGCTTCCTTCGCAGTCGATTTTCAAGAGGCCGCAATGGTCGATTTTGTATTGCTCGAAGATCCGTTCCAAGGTCGTAGTAGGAACGGTTTGGGTCTTGCCGGTTGGCTCGATCGCCAAGGCTAACGAATGATTCAAATCCTGTTGGCTGAGGATCAAATCCGCCTCTCCGACTCGATCGCTCACCGCCTCGCGAATCGCGGTCACGTTTTGGACACCGTTGTCCTTTAGGTTTCGTTTCAGCAATTCGAAGTTGCCATCGTGAGGCTCAAATGAATAGATGGGTAGATTGTGCCTCAAAGACGAAGCCAACATGCTGAATAGGCCGATGTGTCCGCCAATGTCGATGATTGGTCCCTGGGCGTTTCGGAACGCTTCTTCGCAAATTTTGTAACCACGTTTCACCAAAACTTCCTGCGCAACTGATTCATCGCCACGATCGCGAAGAGTGATTTTGAGAATTTTGCCGGAGAGTTTGAATTCCCTTTCAATCATAAAAATAGTCTCAAGTCTCAAGCGCGAGTCTCAAGGGCGCAGAAACGATTTATTCCCTTGAGACTTGCAACTCGTGCTTGAGACTTATTAGGGGTTTAATGCCACGATGCTGATGTTCAAGTATGCGGCGAAGAGAACCCAGATGAAATAGGGCAAAAGCGCGTAGGCGGCCTTTTGGTTGCTTTTAAACGCGGTCAGGATCATCAGCTCGATCACGATGACCATGGCCACGATGACGTAAAGCGCGCCTAGGATCGATTGTTTTTCGAAAAAAGTGAAGGACCACAGATAGACTAATAGGCCGTTGACTGCGTACAGATAGGCGAAAATTTTGCGCAACCGTTCTGTGGTGAAATAGTTCCATCCTTGGTAGCCGGACCAGGCGATCAGGGAGAACAGGATCGTCCAGGCGATCGGAAATACCCAACTTGGGGGATTCAACGAAGGCTTTTGCAATGCCTCATAGAAGGCTTGGGTTGAGGGACTCATTCGTCCGCCCAACATGCCAAGGCCGAATATGTAAACGGTCGCGACGACCCCCGAGATCCATTTTTCACGGGTTGAGGTTTTGGGATGATGGAAGAGGTCTTTTAACCAGTTGAACATAGATTTATTGTAATTTTTTGTGCTTAAGTGCTTAAGGTGTAAGTGCTTAAGTATTGCATTCAATTATTAAGCTCGGCCTTTAGCACTTAAGCACTTAACACTTAAGCACTATTCAGTTTAATCAATCTTCAATGAATTCAATTCCTTAATCGAGTTGATGTCATTCGCCTTCAGCATGCTTTGGGAGACGGTGTAGAGCACGTCACCCATGTACAGGGCTCGCTGGATGCTCAGATCGTATTGGTATGGCCAGTAGTTGCCCATTTTGGCGATATCGGAATCGCTGTAGTGGGTCACACGGCCACGGAGCTTGAAGCCGTCCGTCAGATTGAGGGTGTAGACCACGGCGCCCGAGAAAGTGGTGTTGTATTGGTCATAGCTGGGCGAGAGGCAACTTCCGGGTCCTTCGCAGTCTGAGGTGCAAGTTGAGCGACCTGCGCTATCCACGGTGCATGTGCTTGGGATGCAGCGTTTTTCGCAAAGACCCAAGCAGGTGCTATAACGGTATTTGGTGCAATCCAGCTGGTCCGCCGACACTTTCTCTACGATGGTGATGGGGAACGCGAGCAGGCTCTTCTCCTTGTCGAACAGCAGGGCCTTGTGGTTGTCCAAAAGCTCTGAATAGGTCCCTTGGTCGCCGATGATCTCCGAGAACTGCTGGATCGGATTCGCCACATCCGAAACATCGAACAGCGCCATCTTGAAGCCTCTCATTTTCACAATGTTCTTGTCCTCCTCCGTATCTTTGCCAAAGCCGATGATGTGGGTTGCATCATAGGGATGGAGATAGTCGCTGAAGCCGGGGATCTTGAGCTTACCCAGAATCTTCGGATTTTTCGGATCCACGAGGCCAATCACAAACAGAGGATCGACCCGTTGGTAGGTGACCATGTACAAGCGGTTGCCCATGAAGCGGGTGGAATAGATCCTTTCACCGGGCGCGATACCTGTAATGGAGCCTATTTGCTTCATATCTTTGTCCATCACATACACGTTGTTGCTGGATGGGGCATCCGCATTCCATGAATCGATGGTGGTGGCCAAACGGAAATAATCACCGCTTTCATCCATCGAGAACTGGTTGATGGTGCGACCTGGCACGCTGCCACGGCCCTTGAAGGTCACCCCATCGGTGTCCAAGCCGAACTTGAAGACAAGCGTGTTGGTGTGGTCGACCCTCCAGTTCCAATCGGTGATTTGATTGTAGTTGGTCTCAGTCGTGGCCACGTACAAATTGTTCACCGAGGAATACACGTTTTCGCTGGAACCCAGCATGACCTCTTTGCTCACGTCGGCCGTGGCGCTATCCAACGGAATGGATGCGACAATCAAATAGTTGGGTCTCGCATAGCCTGGGAAATAGTGGATGTCCCCGCATTTCACCATGGGCTCCTCGGCCTTGTCGCCATCTTGGAAGTTTGGCACCAATTGTTCGCCCGTATCGATTTTGTCCATGAGCCAGTAGTCAGGCGCATCGTTCATCACCATCACCATGCGATCGCCGATGCGGCGGGACGTGAAATAGTTTCCGTCGAACGTCAGCACACGGGTCTGTTTGGGACTGGTCCGATCGGTGATGTCTATTTGGTAAACCTGGGTCTTGGGCCCCTGGAAAGGGCGGGGGGGCATGATCATCTTTGAACTCACCCCTGCCATCGGCAAGGGGTAATAATAGTTTTGGTATACCTGACCCACCACCACAAGCCTGTTGCCATCCACATACATCTCTTGGGGCGTGAATCCGACCTTGTCGAAATGCACTTCGCCGACCTGTTGCATATCTTTGGGCGGGTAGGCATCGAAAATCCGGACCGTGTCGCCTTTGACCATGTAAATGTATTGGCCATCGTTCTTGATGACATCCGCCTCGTCCACCCCTGCCACCTGTATGTTAGTCTGCGAATAGTCTACGGCTGCGGTTCCCGCGCCCGAGGTAGGGGCCATGGGGGCTGGCGCTGCTTCGTTTTTCGAGGGTGCGGCCGTTGGAGCCACAGCTCCCTCCAGCATTATCCCTCCCCGATAGTATGGGTAGATCTGCTGGCCTCGGTATTCATCGAATTTTTCCTTGAGTCCCACGCACGTATTCACCGATGGGAATGCGCTGGTCAGGCCTTCGTAGGTCTGCGAAACCTTGTCGGTCGTGTTGGTTTTGAGCCTCCAAATGGTTTCTGCCATTTCCCCTCGGGAAACATCCTTGTCGAAGAACTGGACGGAGGCCGGGATCGCGTTCTTCTTCGCCAGTCCGTTCACATATCCGGCAAACCATTCCTTCTTTGTGCCCGTTGTATCTGTTTTCACCTTCATGGCCGTGTCGATGATCTTGCTGGCCTCCGCGAAGTTGATGTAATCGCCGGGTTTGAACGTCCCATCCGCATAGCCTTGGATGTAACCGAGACGCTTCGCTGTGCAAATGTATTTGGCGAACCATTCCCTCTTCACATCCGTGAAGCAGTCGCTTCCGGTCGGGTCCTTGATCAGGGTGGCCACCATGATTTTCACAAATTCAGCCCGGTTGATGCGGTTGTCGGGCTTGAACGTGTTATCCGTATAGCCCTCGATCACCTTGTTCGTTTTTAAATACTCGATGGCATCCTTGTTGATGTTCAAGGACGGAACATCCGTAAACGTTTGGGCTTGGGCCAATGCCACTTGGAACCCAAACAAAATTGCGATGGCTGGGAGAGCTAAAGCAATATATTTTTTCATAAGTTTTTTTAAATAAATATTCGTTTTCCTCTGCCATTGTACCACGGCAGAAGGAACCAATAGCCAATACGGAGATGATGGGGAAAAGTAACAATTGTTGTTTCCCAGACCACCCCGCCCCTTCGGGGCACCCCTCCTTACGCAAGGAGGGGACTGTTCGGTAGCGTTCCCCTCCTCAATTGAGGAGGGGTGGCCGTAGGCCGGGGTGGTCTGGGAAACAAAAACCCCCCTGAGCCGAAGCGCAGAGGGGTTCAATGTCTAAATGAATCCTAGAAGGATTATTTGAGGTGCTTGAAGACCAATTTGGTCATTTCAAACATGGAGACTTGGCTCTTTCCACCAAACAAAACCTTGAGGTTGGCATCGGCATTGATCATGCGTTTCTGATGCTTGTCCTGGAGGCCATGTTTCTTGATGTAGGCCCAGACCTTTTTCACAACCTCGGTGCGGGGCATGGAGCCACCACCGACCACAGCGGCCAAGACGGAGTCTGGCTGCATGGGTTTCATGAATTGAGCATTTGGCTTTCGGGGCATAATGTTAATTATTAAGTAATAAAGTGACCCCATCTTAGCTGATGAGAGATAAGATGTACAGACCCTCAGAGACAAAATGAGTTGACATGAAAAATAGAGATATACTCTGAAAACGGAGCCTATTTAGGATAATTCTATATTAATATATATACACACGAAAAGATTTCGGATTTCAGATTTCGGATTTCGCATTCGGCGGAATATCGTTAATGACGGATTGCACATTGAAAATACACCCCGTATTTAATTCCGTAATTGGTTTCCAAAGAATGCAAAATCAGAAATGCGAAATGCCAAATTAGTTACAGGGTTCCGTTGGCCTTTCGTTTTTCGATCGCGTCCATGAAAGCGGCTTTGGTGCCGTATTTAAACGTGTACCCAAAGGTTTTTGTCAGTTTTTCGGAACTGGCCACGATGCCGAAGGCCATCAGGCGGGCCATGGCTGGGGCCAGGTTCGCCAAGCGGAGTGTCCACAGGAGCCAGAAAATATCACTCAAAAGCCATAATGGAACCGGGACAAATGTTTTTTTCAAGGTCATCCCCAATTCGTGGGTCGATGAAAAATCGTTGGGGACAAGATTGAAAATTCCCTCAAGTTTTTCGTCGTTTGCGACTCGATCAAAAATTTCCTTCACGTCGTCCTCGTGGATGAATTGCACCTTGCCGTTGCCCCCCATAATGTCGGTCAGAAATGGGGCATGATAAACCGTGCTCACCACACCCCCTTTCTTGTAATAACTGGGGCCGACCGCGGTGCACATGCGGAAGATCACCAGTTTCAAATTCGCCCTTTTGCTAAATTGGGCGTAATAATCCTCCACCTGTTTTTTGTAGATTCCGTAGTTGTAATCGTAACCGTTCAGCGGGCGATCCTCCGTGATCCAGTCGGGATTGTCCGGGCTTGCTCCGTAGGCGCTGGTAGAACTCATCAGGATGAACTGTTTGACCGAGGGCACCTCGTTAGCCACCTCGAACACGTTTTTGGAGCCAACCACGTCCACATCAAACTCGTATTTCGCATCGTGAATAGGATCCATCAGATAGGCCAGATGGATGATGTGGCTGGGCTGCTCCATTTCCACGATTTTTTTGAACACCTCCTTGTTTCGCACATCGAACGCTAGGAATTTATAATTCGGGATGTCTTTTATGACTGGATGGGGTCGCAAATCCAATCCGACCACGGGGATGCCCTTTTGGGCAAAGTGAACGGCTAGGAAATTACCGCAATACCCGGAGGAACCGGTGATCAGAATTTTTGTGGGAATCATAATTTAATTAAGAATTATCAATTATGAATTATGAGTTTTCGAACCATCAACTCTTAATTTATAATTCTTAATTCATAATTAGAGTTGTACCAAGTAGTTGTGGACGACTTCGAAAATCAATCCGACGGCGCCCCAGAAAGGGAAGTGGGGCAGGTCGATGATGCCTTGGATTTGCCATTTCCCCTTGTATTCCCAAGGGCATTTCCCCGTGATCCATTTGGCCAAAACCCCCACCAGATATTCGATCGAATAAATCAACAACGCATAGGCCACAAAACGGGCGGCGATGTTCCATGAGGCGATCAGGTCTTGAACTTTTTCGAAAAGGAAAACCCCGCCCAGGGCATAGGCTGGCATTACCCATATTTGGGTGTAACCCTGAAGACGAAGATCATGCTTTTTGATGAGCGCCTTGATCGCGGTGTAGACCACTTCGCCCGTCACCCCAACGCCAACATAGGCCAATGCCCGAACTGCTGGTGCAACCATAATTTAGAGGGATGAAAAATCGTTTTTCATCCTATCATATCGCTTGGTTCGGAGTAAGCGGATCAGGCGGCCTTATTGAGTTTGAGATCCAATTTTTCTATTTCCTTGGCAACCTTGTTCATTTCCAAGAAGAATCCCAGACTCTCCTCGAATACCAACGCTATGGCATCCAGAGCTTTCAATCTTTCAGCGAGCTCATTTCGTTTTTGCCTGATTTGCTCGATGGGCAATTCCTGGGTTTGGGGGATTTCAATGGGGCTCATGGCAACGTTGTTATCGGATAATATTATAGACCACTGGCGTCTGATTGGGGCCAGAAATCGATCCTTAACCTCTCGTGACCTTTTTTACGATCGCATGATCTTTATTCAGTTTCATGAGATTCATGAATGCATACGTTAAAGCTTTGCCAACTTCCCCCAGCGGCCTAGCGGGCGTTTCATTTTTGCTTTGGGCCTTGGCAACATGTCTAAGTTCCACAATTAGTTCCTCGATCCTTGAAGCCAACGCATCCACAAGGGCCTCCTCGACCTTTTCAATCGGTCTAGATGGCGTGTGGCCACTCCTAAGCGCTTTACGGATAGCGACCCTCTCCGCATACAATTCTTGGATCTTCAACTCTATGGGGGTAATCGCCAAAGGATGCTTATCGTTCGGTTTTTCGTGTGTTCTGTGCATGGAATGGGGTTAGATTTAGGTTGGTAATTCATTGTATAATCATTTATTTTTTAGTCAAACCCTTTGACTTAATCGACGTTTGCACCTACATTCAATCTCCTAACTTTCAAATCATGGACATCGTCAATCGACTGCTTTCCTTGGGTGAGTTTCGCGATTACGTCTCCACTTACGATTTTGGGAGCCTACCCGCCAACCGTTTGGTGATCCACCACACCTGGAAGCCCACAAGAGCCGATTGGGCTGGCCAACGGTCTATCAATGGTCTCAAGGCCTATTACGAAGGAAAGGGTTGGGGCGCTGGACCGCATTTGTTTGTGGCCGATGATGGGATTTGGCTTTTTACCCCGATGCGCAAGGACGGGATCCATGCGGGGACTTTGAATCCGCGGTCTATCGGGATCGAGGTGGTTGGTGATTACGATCATGAGGTGTGGAGCGGGCAAACAAAGGTCAATGCGTTGGGTGCGATCAAAACTTTGATGGAGCGGCTGGGAATTCCCCAAGCCCAGATATTTTTCCATCGCGATGTCTCACCTAAAACCTGCCCTGGATCGGCCATCACCAAGGAATGGCTTTTTAACGAATTGTCCAACTATCAGTTCAAGCCTTCTATCCCCAGAGTTTCGACCTTAGGCGAGGTGGTTGCGTCTATTTCCGCGCCAGTTCCTGAGCCAACCTCATCCACCAATTATGTGCACGTACCCGCTTGGGCAACCGAGGCGGTGAAATTCGTGACCGATCATCAACTTTTCACGGTGAAAAACGACGAAGACATTCGCGATGCCGTCAAATTTTATCGGTTTTACCAATTGATCAAGAGCCAACCATAGTCTGAACTGTGATTAAAGTGATTACGCTGATGAAAATGATTGTGACATTTAAATATTTATCGAAAATACATGGATAAGGCTGAAAGAGTCGCCGCAATCGCGGCCATCACCCAGATTTTCAAGTACTATGGCGCGCCTCCCAAATGGTGCCCCATGATCGCCATCGCGCTTGGGGGCATCATGGAGTATTCCGACAACCCAACCTCCAAGGGAATCATTGACGGTGTGATTTTAGGCGCCATGGTCACTGGGACTTATGGCATGCTCAAGGGCGCCGGGCAGACCGTATTGGGCAACAATCCGTCGACCGACCTTTCGGCTTTGGAGCCGGATGATGATAGGGGAGTCTAATCTCTTATTGGGGAACTGATCGGTGAACTAATGGGGGGTCTGATGGGGGCTATTTGTTGGATTTTAATCTGGGCACACGGAGAACGCCGCGCCAGCCTATTCTATGTTTGGGTACTCCGCCTCGGTTCTCGAAATCGATGATGTAGTCATTCGAGCCTATCCGGGTACGCCCCTTGCTTTTGACCGTTTTTGGGGTTAGCAAATAGGTTCTCGATTTTGCATCCAGCCCAGGGATTTTTTGGATTATTTTGTAATAATAATCACCCATCAGTTCCACGCCGATTCCTTTGGCAATGAGCTTCGCCTCTTCGTAGGTCCAATTCATTCGGCTTGCTGGCAATTCCCTGGCGCAGTCGGCGAAAACATAATAATCCTCCTCGAAAGCGATGACCTCAGGCTTACCCCCCGACAATTCCATCTTGGAAAGGATGGCCAACAAATCCGGATTGGCCCTGAGCGTCTCTCTCATATGACCCCCCTCACCCCATCGACAATATAGATTCATGAGAATTTCCTCTTCGGCCCTTTTTTGCCCTGCCTCAAAAAATTCTTTTCCAACGGTTTCTCGGCCCAATGCACGGCTGGCATCCTCTAGAAGCCCCATAAGCGGACCAGGCCGGACATGAACCTTGCCTGAAAAAAGCTCATTGATGTTGAATTTTGGCACTCTTAGCATATTTCGCATGCCGCATTTTTCATATTGATACAATCGTTTGATTTTTTTGTAATGACTGCCCGCTTTGGTGTGGCCTTTGGAGCTTTGTACCCAGCAATGGGATTCAAAATCAAACCCGCCCATTTTTTGGAGTTTTTCGTACGTTGCCCCATCGATCAGCTCGGCCCCAATCTGTTTTGCATATTCCTCCGCCTCCTCATATGTCCATTTATATCGGCCCCACGATGATTCCTCCGTACAGTCGACGAAAACGAAAGCGTCATGTTTTTCGGCGATGATATCCGGTCGTCCTCCCCTCCTTTCCATTCTGTATAGGGCCGCCATCAGCTCGGGGTTGGCATCAAGGGCTTTTCTGACCCTTGTATCTAAAAATTCGCCTCTTTCGATTTTGATTTCAAACGGGTGATGATAATGTCTGGGACTCTCACCTAGGCGTTTCGCAAGCCTGTCGAACAATTCCTTTCTAGCGAATTCGCTGATTGTCCTTTCTGGAAAGTTTGTTGGCGAAACCCCTCCAGACATTCCGTAGCCAGCATGCTCTTTAAGGGTTCCAGAAAAGCGCGGGTGCCTCAATGCCGAAAGCGCTTTTCGCTCGATGTAATCGATATACGAATTGCTGACCCCATAAATCGATGCGATTTCACTTCTCACATGCTCGTTGCCCCACTCTTCCCCAAGCCCAAAACGCTTGTGCATGACCGTTTTGACCTGACTGATATTGGAGATGCCAATCGACTTGCTCATATTGTCGACTTGCTTTAGAACTGCAGAACGCAACTCGAGAGCAACTGTATTTTTTTCAGGATCCAACCCGAATTCGATCGTTCCGTTTTCTTCACATCCATAGGTCAGCGCGTCCCCATGGGTGACCACTTCCTTCTCTTGTCTGGTGAATGAATCGGAATGTCGGACCACATGGTCCGCCTCGTTCAGGCTGACTTCCTCCATCCAATAAGCTTCGAGGATTTTTTTAATTTTTTCCCTTGCCAGGCCGGATTTTTCGGATAACAAATCAAGGGTCGTTTCATCGTTTGCCCGAACCAGCTCCTTAAGGCCTTGCCCATGGCTAGGCTGAACATATCCCGCTTCGTTTTCGATCTTCTCCCAAAGTCTGAGCAATTGATGGGCGTTGCCATGAATATCAGAAGGCGCCCTCACGTTTCGCGAATGATCGTCAACAAAACGCTCCATTTTCCGGTAAAGGCTGATGAGCGCATAGGAAGCGATCCGACAGGACCTATGATGATCGAACTTCTCAATCGTTTCATTCAACGAAACCATTCCCTCCTGAATCAAATCATCCAACTCCACAGTTTCCGATACGAATTTTTTTGCCATGCTGACCACCAGTGGCAGGTGGCCCCTGACTAATAGATTCTTGGCTCGGCCCGCCCTGTTTCTCATGGCAGGATCCTGGGAATTCCTATTTTCCGTGAATTCCTTCATGAGCGCTTTTTCTTCAGGCAACGTAAGAGATTCCCCTTGCAGGTAACTTGGAAGTTCAAACTCCTTTTTTTCGGATTGATCCGAGTCCTGTTTTTTTAATTTTTTGGATATGCATTTCAGGGCAGAATTTCGAGTGTGAAGGATTCCAAAGACCATCTTCATCGTCAGTTCGCGAGAATCCAATGAGTCCAGGAATTCCGCCAGAATATCCGCGCGGCTTTGGAAATTAGGGCCTTTGATCCAGAGTCCGTGGACCACACGGCCCACCTCCTCGGTGGAACGGATCACTTTGCATTTCGATAGGTCGAATTGGTGAATCGGAGGCCTTATTTTCTTTTTCATTCCGTTTCCATGACCCTCTTCGGCGCCTATAACCCCCTTGTTTTTGTCTATTTGTATCAAGCGTTTTTCTCCGACAAAATAGTCGGGATCGAAAAACGCGGCATGGCACAGCGGGCGCTCATGGGGGAACAGATCGCCATAATCGCCGGCTTTCATTTGGCGAGGCAATACCGCGATCAGATGCGCCACTTTGTCCAAGGCGTTTTGATTGACTCGGCATCCACGGCCATCGGCCTGCCAGAAAATCTGGGGCGAATAGGTGACTGTGCTGTTGTAAATCACATTCAGTTCGGGGATATCCAGCCCTCGGCCCAGCAGATGGCTTCCCACCAGAAGCTGCAGTTCCCAGTTTGCCACTTTTTTTCTCAGCTCGGCCCTTTCCTCCTCCGATTCCTTCTCGGTGTAAGCCGCAACCCGAATCCCCCTTTCCTTCGCCTGTTTGATGAAATTTTTGATCAGGTTGTTGTTCCTGAAAATCACCAACCCCGGTTGCCATCCTTTGGCAAGAAAGTTTTCCTGATAATGGTCCAAGATCATCTTGTTCCATGAGGAGCTTTGGATCAGGCGCTCGACTTCGTCATTGGTCAGATCCTTGTTTTGTTGAAGTTTTTTGAAATCAACGTTCCATTCCACGTCTAGAAACAGATCGTGGAACTTCAGTTGGGGAACCAGGCCCATTTCGAGGCATTGGGGCAACGAATCCGGAATCGGCATACGGGCGATTTCGCTCGGAAACACATCCTGAAGCTTTTTGCCGGACCCTTGTTGCTCGGTGGCGCTCATGCCCACCACGATGATTCCGTATTTTTTTGAGATTGCCTTGATCCACTCCCGTCGCTGATCGCTCAACGCATTGATATCGGCCTCGTCGCAAACCATGAGCCGAACGGATTTCCAATCGACTTTGTTTTCCCAGAGATGAGCGGATTGGAAATTGGCAACCAGGATGTCTTTTTCGACCTCCTGATATCCCCCATAGCACATGCCGACGGTTTTTTGCTTCGAAAGGTGGCAAACGAACGCAACCGCGGTTTGGTCGGCGATCGAATTGTTAGGGGCGAACACGATTGTTCTCCCGCCCACCATTTCCGAGAACAGGATCGCGGTATTCGTTTTGCCGGAGCCCATGGGTTGTACTAAATGGCCCATTAGGCTTTGGTTTAGGATTTCCGACTTTAGCCATTCGTAAAGACCCAAAGCCGCGAGTTTCTGGGTTTCGCGCAGGGGGTTCCCCGCCACCTTCGCATTCGATAAATTCTGGATGTATTGGCGTGCGTTTTCTAGGGCCGAAAGCTGTTTATCGAGAATTGAATGATCGATTCCCTTATCGTCTTTTCCTAGCGAACTCGCCTTGCGAAGGTGCCTCAGCACTTTCAAAAACAACCCTTTGCGCAATTCGCTTGGATAAGGGTCGCCTTTCAAAAGGTTCGGGTTGGCATCGGCTTGGTTCACCGACAGAATTTGGTTGCGAATTCCCA
Organism: Candidatus Peregrinibacteria bacterium; assembly: GCA_003154375.1. Classification (GTDB taxonomy): domain Bacteria; phylum Patescibacteriota; class Gracilibacteria; order UM-FILTER-43-11; family UM-FILTER-43-11; genus FEN-1329. The sequence continues at coordinate 2,946 of PMDG01000055.1, read as the reverse complement.
CTGGAATCGCCTCCGTGAATTGTTCAAGGTCCTTTCTCTGCTCATCGGGCGATTTATCACGGATGTTCATAAGAATTTTTCAAAAGGTTGTTTATTTTAATATAAATATTATATAAGTCAATCTTTCGACTATGCTCAAGATGACAAAAAATGGTACACCAAAAAACTGACGAGCCTTGGGCTAAGGACGCCATTTTTTTGAAATCAAATGGAAAGGGCGAAAACTTATTTCGCCTGGCTGTTGATCTCCTGCAAAGCTGTGATCATGGGGGCCACGTCTTCCATGTCCATCATGATGGTGCTCTTGCGACCATGGCTCTTTTCGCTGATCTTCACGAAGAAGCCGTTGGAGCTCTTCTTGAGGTCGACGTAGAAGGTGCGGAATTTGGCCTGAATCGTCTTGGAAAAGATTTCTTTCGCAAACTCCCCACGAGGCGCAGATCCATTGGATCCGTTGAAACTTGCAGGTGCGGTCTGGATTGGTGTCTTGGCATCCAAGGCGGCCGTGTCGTCATCAAATTGGTAGCTGTCGTCTGCCATAAAGATAAAAAATATTAAATATTTTGCCTAAACATGATACTCATGATCGACAAGAAAACAACAGAATTTTTATTTTCTTCCGATCTATGGGGTTTCGCCCTAAAATAGAATATAGTCGAATCCTTCACTCAAAACAATTGCTTTATATCGATGCGTCTCGCTACGGCAACACAACCCAAAAGACAGGGGTGGAGAATTATTCCTACCACCTGATCCGAACGTTGGCTCAACTGGCTCCTAGCGAAATCATTCTTATCGCCCCGGGAAAGGTCGACCTTGATGTGCCCCAGATCACCATCCCCTTTCCACGATTGTGGACTCAGGTCCGCTTGAGCTGGGAAGTGTGGCAAAACAAGGCGATCGACAACTTGTTTGTGCCGTCGCATTTGATGCCGCTGATACACCCGAAACGCACCACGATCACGATCCATGATGTGGCGTTCAAACGGTTCCCCCAAAGCTATGGTCTTCTTTCCCGATGGTATCTGGATTGGGGCACAAAATTCGCGGTCAAAAATGCCTGGAAAATCATTGTCCCCTCGGAAACCACGAAAAAGGATCTCATTGAATTTTACCAAGCCGATCCCTCCAAAATCGTTGTGATCCCCTTGGGGTTCGAGTCGGAATCGAGACCGTTGCATCCCGAGCAATCCGCCCAAGTCCTAGACCGTTTCGGCCTGAAAGCCAAACATTATTTCCTGTTTCTCGGACGCATCGAATCCAAGAAAAACATTCAGACTTTGATCGAAGCCTTTTCCGCGCTTTCGCCCCGATGCCCAGGCATCCAGTTGGCGCTCGCGGGTAAGCTGGGTGTTGGGGGTGAGTCCATTTTGAAATTGGTAAAAAACCCGGACATTGTGGTGACTGGCTATGTGGATGAGGTCGCCAAACAGGCGCTCTTGGAAAACGCCCTTTGTTTCGTTTTCCCCTCTTTGTTTGAGGGTTTTGGCATTCCACTTTTAGAGGCCATGGCTGCGAATTTGCCCATCCTTGCCTCCAAGATCCCCTCGTCATGGGAGGTGGCCAAGGACAATGCTCTCTTTTTCGAGGCCGAGGATGACGAGGTTTTGGCGGGGTTGATGGAAAAAGTTGCTACACAGGAGCCGTTTCGAGCGGTTATGGTTCAGAACCATGCCAAGACATTGGAACGGTTTTCGTGGAAAAGGTGTGCGGAGGAGACGCTCAGGGTATTGAAAACGAATTGACCACGTATCGACTACGAATTGACCACGTATCGACTACGAATAGACACTGAATGTTGGTGGATCCATTTGAAGCCAAGTCTATTCGTTGTCAATTCGGTGTCCATCCGGAGTCGGAGCGGAAGTGGAGGGGCGGTTATTTGACAAATTAATTAAATATTGTTTGACAGTATTATTTTCTTGTGATAAAGTTTGCGGGTTATCAGGGCGGAGTGTAAAAACTGACGCCTCTGGTCATTAGCAAAGTTTGGCCCTTCCCCTACAAAGTAGAATCGAGGTGTCCATGAAGATAATAGGGAGGGGAGTCGTCGCCTTAGCCCTGTTGGCCTTTTCAACAGGGTGCTCGGAATCCGGGTATGGATCTGGGTCGATCGTTAATCGCCCTTCGTATCAGGTGACCGATCACGCGGCCCATGCAGGTGATGCAAAGCCAGAAATGGCTTTGGTTTCCCTGGTCTTCTCAAGGCCGGGGAATTTCAATCGCATGTTGGTCGTGGACGCTCTGACACAGGAGTTCATCGGCTACCAAGTGGTGCAGACCGATGACAACCTTGTAGTCACCGTCCAACTTCCTCTCAACCGAAGTTCCAGCCCACACCTCACTTTTTTTTGTGAGGATCAGCCTTATTCATTTAGGGCTCATGTGTCCCCCAAGACGAGTCTATCAACCTTTACAGGATTAGACTTTGACGGTCCCGACAGTTCGGAAATTGAACTACGTGACCACGGGGTAGAGCTTGAGGTCCTAGAGGGCGAAGAGGTGGTGGTCTCAGACCGGGACTTAACCACACTGTGGGTAGGAAACAAGTTCGTGACTGCAGCTAGGGCACGGTTCAAGAATCAAAATGAATCCGGTCGCTTTCATGTCCTCACGGACAGTTGCAGCCAGGGGTGGTTCGTGAAAGCTGCGCGACTCCAAGAAGGAAGTGAGGTAGTGGTGGAGAACCAGGAGCACATTGGGCTCCTGGTCGCTCCAATCCAGTCAACCCCTAGCCTCAGGCTCAAGTTGGAGCCTGTAGCACCGTAGTTCGACCCCGGGGAAGGGTCAGTCTTACTGGGGGGCGTCGGTACCGTCCGACGCCCCCCCTTTTCAAAATGTTCAACAATTGGAGCTGTAGGGTTTATTTTTTGTTTTTTTCTTTTTGCCCTCGCCGGGCGGGTCCTCTCCGTTTCGGTACAGCGTCCTCGCCACTCATCCCCGGAC
>PMDG01000032.1 GCA_003154375.1 Candidatus Peregrinibacteria bacterium | reverse complement strand
GAGATTTCCGCACAATGCCCATTGTGCCAACCTTAATCATCTAAAACCCAAAGCAATATTTGCATAATTCTATCAAAAATGTTATAATAAACGGATAAAAACAAAACCAATGGAACCTAACAGCACAAAAAAATGGATCCTGATCGGAGTTCCCGTTGCCGTCATCGCCTTGGCGACAGGGGCTTGGTTTATGCTTTCCCCAAAACAAGGTGAACTCCACCAATCCTTGCCCTCCGACAGCAACGGCGTCCTCAGCATTTCAAATGCCGACAATGCGAATCTGACCATTCTCACCGCCCAGATCGACCAAACCATCGTGGATCTGCAAGGTCCAGCGGACCAAGTGGGCAAGGCGCGTTTCTACAGCGACACTCCGGCAAATTCGAAATTCGATCTTCCAGCGGATTGGGGAGGTCTCAGCGGTACAATCACCGTACCCAAAGGCACGCTGGTGGAACTCAAACCTTCGAGGAACACCCCTGTGCTCATCACCGACAAAAATGGACAACGCCCAGGATCCTCGGGCAAAGCCCTATTCGTGGACACAACGAATGTGACCAAAATCCAAACTGGCAAATCAGGAATCGGCATTGAGGGAAATAACCCCGTGGATGTCGAAGACGAAAGTCTGCATGGCACCTCGGGGGAATCCGGAACCGGAGAAGGGCTTACGGGATGCGGTTTTGGTGCCCAAATGCTGAGAGACCGCTGTTGCGCCCGCCAAGAGGCCGAGGCCTCCACACCCCAATGCCCTGGAAAATGGGCCTACAACAATACGAGCCGCCTTTGCGAGTACCAATGCGCCATCGAGGAACCGCCCGCTCAGAATCCTGCCGACCAGAATAACGGCGACACTGGAAACGGAGCGGGAGGGGCCAATGGAGGCATTGTCCCAAACCCTGGCGCAAAGCCAGAGGACCCCACCAGCCAGACTTGTATGAGCTATTCGGGTGATGCGCGTTCGCAATGCTGTGACGAACGCCTCCGCAATCCGCTTCGAATTGGACCCCGACCTGGATTTCCAGACTGCATCGGAATGTGGCACTTTGACCCGCACACTCTCAATTGTGGCTTCCAATGCGCAGACTACGGGGAAATGCTTCGGATCCTCGATGAGCTGAATCAGAACAATCCACAGCCATAAACAATTTTTATTAATTGGGGATCGATTCCTTAGCCTGTATAATGAAATGGCTTTTTTAACTTTTCCCATGAAACTATTGGACGGCAAAGCGCTTTCGCTTGAGCTCATCGACTCGGCCAAAGAAGAGACCGCACACCTAAAGCCGAAACTCTGCGTGATTTTGGTGGGCGACAATCCCGCCTCGCTCACATACATCCGGAACAAACGGATCGCCTGCGAACGCGCGGGAATCGTGTATGAGGAAAGACGTTTCATCAAATCCATCTCGCAAGAAAAACTGATCCAGGAAATCGAAAAAGTTAACCAAGATTCCGAGATCAACGGGCTGATCGTCCAATTGCCATTGCCAGAGGCAATCGATGTGCCCTCGGTCATCCGGGCGATTGATCCAGCCAAAGATGTGGACGGCTTTCAGGCCGCCAATTTGGGCAAGACGATGCTCGGTCCCGACTTCGAGGACCTTCCACCCGCAACAGCACTTGGCGTGATGAAGCTCTTGGACCATTACGGGATCGTGCTTCAGGGAAAAGAGGTGGTTGTGGTGGGGAACAGCAATATCGCAGGGAAACCGATCACTGTGATGATGATGAACCGAAACGCGACCGTGACCAACTGCAACATCTTCACGCCCGATCTAGCCAAGCTGACCCAACGAGCGGATATCTTGATCTCAGCGACTGGAAAACCCAAACTGATCACGGCCGATATGGTCAAAAAGGATGCCGTGGTCGTGGATGTCGGTTACAGCCGAAACGAGGAGGGGAAAGCCTGTGGCGATGTGGATTTCGAGAACGTGAAAAAGAAGGCCAGCTTCATCACGCCCGTCCCCGGTGGCATCGGGCCCATGACCGTGGCAGCGCTGATTTTGAACACCTTGAACGCGACTCGGCTCCAAAAACATCCTGACCAGAAACGAGCCAAGGGGACAACCTATTCGACGTTTGCGTGACCAGAGAACATTATCGAATGGTATGAAATCGCCCACCAAAAAGCGTCTGCTTGTCGCCTTTGCAGCCGTTGTCATTATCGGCATTTTCATGGCGCAAAAAATCATCACTACCAACCAGGCCCACGAGAGATTTGAGGGCTACTGCGAATGGAGAGGGCTGAAAGTCGTCACCAAAACCAGCGACGCAGGATTTTGCAACGATCCCGTGAGCGGACAGGTGTACAAGATGGTCCTTTTCAAAGGAAGGTGGTTTCTGGACGAGGATTTGCCATGCGGCTTCCTTTGCCTTTGAGCCCTTTTTTACGTATCCGAATTCACCCACAACGGCCCAGACGCCGTAATGCGTTCGAGGCGTTTTATTTTTTCGGAAATCCGTGCTAAATTGGGCTCAATAATAAACAAAAATATGTCCAAAATCCTTTCCCTTTCGATCGGCTCGGTCAAAAGCAAAGCAATCTTTTTCGCGGTTGGCTTGGCCATTTGCCTAGTGTTGCCCGCCTTCTTCCATAACCAGTGGATCACGGGGCCACTCATCAACGCCACGCTCCTTTTGGCCACCGTTCTTGTGGGCCCGACCGAGGCGGTGCTTTTGGGCCTTATGCCCAGCACCATGGCGTTTCTGGGCGGACTACTCCCCCTTCCGCTGGCGCCCATGCTCCCGTTCATCATGATTGGCAATGCGATTATGGTGATGACGTTTCACACCGTCCGACCCAAAAATTACTGGGGCGCCGTGGGCCTCGCCGCATTGCTCAAATTCGCCTTCATGCACGGATCGGTCGTGTTTCTGCTCAGCCGAATGATGGACGGCAATCTAACCGCCAAGCTTGCGGTGATGATGAGCTGGCCACAATTATTTACTGCAATTATTGGAGGGACTATCGCTTACGGATTTCTTAAGCCGTTGAAAAAAATATGAAACAAAAATCCAAAAAAATAATTATTGTTGTCGGGCTTATCATCTTGACCCTGCTAGTCGCCTCATGCGTGACGGTTTTTTTAATGAGAGATAAAAGCAAGCTGTGGTGCAGTTACACATTTGGTAGCTATGAACCCATTAAATATTGCGACCTTGGCCAAACTAATTGCGTTGAGCCGAATGACGATTTTCTTTGCGTGGGTGGCATTTTTGATTTAATGGATATCAGGGGCACAGAACTTGTTAAGAGTATGGAGGCATATAAGAAGGCATATCCGATTTATTTACCTGGCGAAGGCAAAAGGTTTAAAACAGACGAGGAATCAAGAAACTACATGGACAAAAAAGCATTTCACACAAACATTTAAATATTAATAATTAGAAAACTAATTTCTTAGTTTTAAAATTCAAAATTCGAATTTAAGTCCACAAACCCCCAAATAATGACTAATTCAATTCTCGAAAAAATAAAAAAGGCCGGCATCATTGGCCGAGGAGGGGCCGGATTCCCGACCGCCGCCAAATGGGAAATGGTGAAAAAAGCCGAAGGCTCGCCCAAATACGTGATCTGCAATGCCAGTGAGGGCGAGATCGGCGTGTTCAAGGATTTCTATATTTTGGACAATTACACTGAAAAGGTGCTCAAGGGCATGTCGCTGGCCATGGATTATTTAGGCACGAAACATGCGTACATCAATATCAACGCCAACTACCACAAACGCCTCAAGCACAAGATCGTTCCTGCCCTGAAAAAATTCAAGGCCATGGGGTACGACATCACCATTTACGAGGAGGACCCCAGCTACATCGGTGGCGAAGAGACGACCATCTTGAACGCCATCGAAGGCAAGCGGATCACGCCACGGATCCGCCCCCCCTTCCCAGTGGAGGTGGGACTTTTCGGAAAACCGACCCTGCTCAACAATGTGGAGACTTTTTACGATGTGGCCTTGGTGGATGAAGGAAAATTCGAACACAAACGTTTCGTCTCTATCGGCGGGAAGGCCAAGAACCAAGGCGTGTTCCACCTGCCCGCCAATGTGACACTTGAACAGGCACTCAAGCAGACCCAAAATTGGCCTGATTTCGATTTTTTCGTGCAGGTCGGGGGTAGCGCGAGCGGAATGGTGCTGAACAAAGACCAATTGAAGGAACACCCCCTGACAGGGGCGGGATCCATCGAGATTTACCCAGCCGACACAAAACCCCGCGACCTCCTGATGAAATGGTTCAAATTCTACAGCGAGGAAAGCTGTGGCAAGTGCACCCCGTGCCGAGAGGGATCCTTTCATCTCTATGAACTTTTGAAAAAACATAAAACCATTCCGTGGAAGGAAATCATGGAGATCGTGGAAACGATGGAAAAAACCTCGTTCTGCGCGCTGGGTCGGTCGATCGGAGTGCCGGTGATAAGTTATCGGAAAAATGTGCTACATATTTGAAAGCGCGGATCATTATCCTCGCCTTCGGGAAAAATAATTCAAATTTCAAATGGCCAAAACTCAAATCCAACCTAAACCAATTTCCATCACCATCGACAATAAACGGATCCTCTGCGACGAGGGTGAAAGCGTGCTGCATTGCGCGCTCCGTCACGGGATCGACATCCCGCATTTCTGCTACCACGAGGATCTGCCCGTGGATGCGGCGTGCCGAACGTGCCTTGTGGAAATCGCACCGGGGAAAGTGGTGACGAGTTGCGACCTCAAAGTGAAACCAGACCTGAAACTTTCGACCCAATCCAAGGCCGTGGAATCTTTGCGACGCGAAAACTTGGAACTCATGTTGGCAAGCCACAAAAAGATTTGCAGGGATTGCAAGCGCGGCCTTCCCTGCAAGACATGGGATCTGATGAAAAAATTCAAGGTGACCGGCACAAAATATGAGCGAGCGGTCATCAAGGCACCCGTTCATAAACTAGGCACTGCGGCGGAACTAGACCCCCAAGCCTGCATCAACTGCAATAAGTGCGTGGAGATATGCCAAAAGCTCGGGGTTGGATTCCTCAAGCTGACTGGCAAGGGCGCGACCAGCCATATCACCTACAACGAGGATCCTTGCGTGGATTGCGTGTACTGCGGACAATGCACGGTCCACTGCCCCGTGGCCGCGGCTCGGGAACAGAGCCAAATTGAACCGGTGGATGAGGTTTTGAAGCACAAAAAAGGGCGAATCGTGATCGCTCAAATGGCCCCGTCAGTCCGCGCCAGCATCGGTGAGGAATTCGGGTTGAAGCCTGGCTCCAACATGGAAGGGCAGATGGTCACCGCGCTCAAAAAATTGGGGTTCGACTATGTTTTCGACGTGAACATGGGCGCGGACATCACCACCGTGGTGGAGGCCACGGAACTCGTGGAACGGATCAAGGAAAACAAGCATCTTCCCATGTTCACTTCCTGCTGCCCCGGGTGGGTGAAATATGTGGAGTTCTACCATCCCGAACTGATCCCGCACCTGACCACTTCCCGATCGCCTCAACTCCATTCCGGTGCCGCTTACAAAACATGGTGGGCCAAAAAGATGAAGATCGACCCCAAAAAGATCGTGGTTGTTTCATTCATGCCCTGCACCTCCAAGAAATACGAGGCCCATAACAAGGATCTGAAAGTGAATGGCCTGATGCCAGTCGACTTTGTGCTGACCACCCGCGAGACGGGCAAATGGCTCAAAAAGCACAAGATCAACCTGCCAAAACTCAAACCCCAAAAACTTGATTACGAGGGAAACTACACAGGCGCAGCGGCCATCTACGGCGCCTCAGGCGGGGTCATGGAATCGGCCTTGCGGAGCGCGGTTTTCTTTCTGACGGGCAAGGAACTCAAAAAAGTTGAGTTCGAGCAGGTCCGCGGAATGAAAGGAATCAAGACGGCGAACATCAAGGTTGGTGGAAAAACGATCAAGATCGCTGTGGTTTTCATGGCCAAAAACGCCCAAATCATCATCGATGAGCTTAAGAAAAACCCGAAGGCTTACCATTACGTGGAAGTGATGACCTGTCCTGGCGGATGCATCGGCGGCGGCGGACAGCCTATTCCGACCACGGACAAAATCGTCTGGGAGCGGATTCAAGCCCTGTACAAGATCGATGCCTCGAAAAAACTCCGCAAAGCCCACTTGAACCCCGTGGTGCAGGATTTCTTCGAGAATTATGCCAACAAACTGCCCAAAGCCAAACGAGACGAGCTTCTGATGAGGGGTTACAAGAGGAAGAAGAAGTTCGAATGAGTGGATAAGGGATTGGACATGAAAAGGATTTACAATATTAGTTTAATATTGTATAATAATTTTGTAGCTAATTAAAAAACCATGCTTCCTGACAATTTCTTAACGGAATCCCTTGAACCATTGCTCGCCCAAGAACCGAGTTTTGAAGACCCCAATAAATTCAAGAGCCTGCTTGAGGGTGTTTTCTTTGCCCACCAAAAAGAATTGCAGCAATTGAGCATCGATCAAAGGCTCAAGGTCGCGGGTGTCTTCAAAAACAAAGGGCTGCCCCAATTGTTCGATGCCATTGCGGAAGGAGGTTACGAGAGGGAAATACGACTCGGATTGGACGATTACAAATTTCAATCCAATGCTCCGAAGGAGTGGCGTAGAAGTTGCGAAAAGGAAATTGCCACCCTCCAAGGCCTGCTTGAGGCATTTGAGGCCACCTATCCGATCAGCGAACTGTATGCCATGACCGACTCCAAACAAGCTGACTCTCCGATCAGAAAGTCCGCCAGAGACGCCCTCGGACCCATAGTTACTCTATTGAATGACTTAAAGAATAAAACCGATATCACACCCGAACGATACGCCGAAATCCGCGTACGATATCGATACGCAACCTTGGCGGTTGGAGTTCAAAGGGCAGACGGGATTCACCATTCCTAAACGCCGCCTACTAGAAGCTTCTTTAGCTTGCTAGGAAGGTTAGCTTCGTTAGCTTTTTTGCTGAGCCCCGAATGAAACTAGGAAGCCAAGGAAGCTAAACAGGAACCACTTTGATCCTTTCATCTACCTGAGCCTGCAGAGTCTGTTCGATGAACTGGAGCGTGCCTGAACCGGCCAACGCGCACCCGTGGCAAGCGCCGAGGTAACGAATTTTCACCTCGAAGCCCTCGATATCCATGATCTCCACTCCCCCGCCATGCGAGCCGAGCATGGGGAAAACGCTCGTCATCAGCGCTTCGTTCACTTGGCGAACCTGCTCATCGAGCGGCAATTCCGAGAAATCCTTTGGCTTTTTGACCTTCGATTTTGAACCTTTCTTCACCATACTTCTTATAACAAGTGACATTTGACAATTTACATGTGACATCAGGGTCGTCGGGTCAATTGTCATCCGCCGTGGCGGATCAATTGTTCGCGTCAGCAGCCATCTTCAACTTGATCTCCTGGATCTCATCGATCAATTTCTCGAAATCCTCCTTGGGCATGATCTTGGTCCCAACAAGGCCGAGTTTCAGGTTGAGATCCTTCTTTTTAAACAGTTTCATCAAGAACCAATACCCGCCAAACAGGTACAAAAACAGAATCGGAACCGTGGCGGGAATACCCAAGATCTTAAATTCGATCGTGAAGAAAAAATCGTAAATCGCATGGACCACGATCGCAAGCACAAGGCCGATGGAATACATCTCGTCGTAGTAAAGGGCCGAGCTGTGGGAATGAAAAATCTTTTTGATGAACATGATGATCGGGTGGCGCTTGTTTTTGACATACTGGAGCTTGAGCATGGGCGAGGCGAAAAAGGCCATGCCGTAGTAGTAGCCCAAAATGCCCGAACAGAGCATGTGTACCACAGTGACCACGGTGACGCGGAGCAATGCGAATACGAAGAACCCGGTTGCGCTGAGCTTCCCCCAGTTGGCGCTGAAGTAGATGAGATTCTCTAGGAAGGCGAACCCCAGGGCGCTCACAATGGCCAAGTGGATCACGTCATCGATTGATCGGAAAAAATTTTTGCTGATGAGGCGCATGACCCAGAATTTCAGGTATTCCTCCATGGCCCCGACCCCGAGAAACACGACGAACGTCGAAAGCACTGCGCTGTCGGTGATCAAGCTTTGGATATTGGTTCTGAAATCCACCAGACTGACTTTAAAGAAGATCAGGTTCACGGTTGAATCCCAATACCCTTGGTAGGTCAGAATGATCTTGGCCGCCAGCATGCCACCCGCAAACGCGAAAAGGATCAGCCATTTGCTGAGCCGGTGCTGTCGCAAAAAATGCCAAAGCCAAGCCAAAGCCGGCACGGTCGCGAGAAGGAAGATGATGAGAGCTTTGACTGTGAACATATTTTCCTTCTAACGATGAATTAAGAATTATTAATTATGAATTATGAGTTTTGGAATCCCAAACTCCTAATTTTTAATTCTTAATTCATAATTATTTAAATAATGTCTTTCGCCATATAGTGGCAACCCAAACTTTCGGGCCGCGCGATGCAGGCCTGGATCATCTTGTAGGCAACCAGCTGGCGCCTTTGGATTCGATAGTCGCGTGCAGGGATCTCGGTGATCTCCTTGAGGGCCAACCGCAAATTCTCAGGAGTCCGCACGATCCCGACTCGACTGGACAGGATTTGGGCGATCCTTAGAGCGTAAGCCTTCACCTGATGAGCCTCTTCGACCACCACCTGTGGGGCAGCCAACGGGGTCTGGGAATCCACAACGCGTTCGCGATCCAGAGGATGCCTGCGTTCCATGGCTTTTCCTATGGCCTCTGCGAACACCAACGACTCCAAAAGCGAGTTCGAGGGAAGCAAACTGGCCCCATGGACGCCCGTGTAGGCGACCTCGCCCACCGCGGAAAGCCCCGGAAGTTTGGTTTCCCCCTGCAGGTTCACAGGAACGCCTCCACAACAGAAATGCTCCACCGGAACGATTGGAACCATGCTCTTTGTGAGATCGAAGCCCAACGGCTTCAACCGTTTCACTACCTCTGGGAAATTAGACTTGAGTTCCTTGGGGTTGAAATACCGCATGTCCAAAAAGACATTCCCGTTGGTGCGCTCCAGCTGGATGATCCGGCTGAGCACGTCCCGTGGGGCAAGCTCTGCCCGTTTGTCGTAATCCTCCAAAAAGGCACGGCCCTGGGCATCGACCACTTTGGCCCCGAACACACGGAATGCTTCTGAAAATGTGAAATATCGCTCATCTTGGGGAAGCGCCAATGCGGTGGGATGGAACTGGATGAATTCCATATCCTGGGGTTCCAGCCCGGCATTCACGGCCAAGGCGATCCCATCTCCTGCGGCGCCTCGAGGATTGTCGGATCTCTCGAATAATCTTCCCAACCCGCCTGTGGCCAAAATCGTCTGCTTGGCAATGATGGGCTCCAACTCCGCCTTGTCGCCAAAACGGGCAAAAGCTCCATCGCAACGCTCATTTCGCTCGATCAATTCGACCGCATCCGCATTTTCCAAGATCTCGATCGATTTGGATTTCTGAACATGTTTCAGAAGCTGGACGAAAATGTCCTGCCCTGTGAAATCGCTGGTGCGCCAGACACGCTTTTCGGTGTGGCCGACTTCCGCGAAAGGCTCCTTTTTGAAACTGAGTCCCAAGGATTCCAAAAACCGAAAAACCTTGGGCGCATGCTCAACCATTGTGCGAATCGAGTCGCGGTTGCCATGCAAGGCTCCTGCCTCCAGTGTGTCTTCAATGTGCTTTTTGAATCGATCCTCCTTCGTCAGCACGGCGGCCAATCCTCCCTGATCCCAATAATCATTCGCCCCTTTAAGCGTACCCTTGGTAAGAATGGTGACTTTGCCGAGCGCCTGCAAGTGCAGGGCCGTGGCAAGTCCGCTCACGCCCGAGCCGATGATGAGATAGTCCGTGGTCCTCATTCGTTTTTTTGATTACGGGGACATTATAGACAAAAACCAGTGGTGGCACCAGTTGTGGAACCAATCGTGGCACCGATTGTGGGGTCCTACGTTCAAAATCACCATCGATTCAACTATGGGTGCCATGCGAAGTGGTTCCACAATCGGCCCCTCAATCGGTGAGCGGCAATTGCGAAAACACCTCGACCCTCCTCCAGTCCGTCTTCAGCACCTCAGGGCGTTTTTTGACGAAAAAATCTAGTTAACCTTCGGGACCCTCACCACAGCGCGCCATCCATCGTGGTCGCCCCAACCCCTGTCATTGCCTAGACGGATTCGGCGGATATTGGCTTCTCTCTTCCCATCGCCTTGAAGGGCTTCGCCATCGGCCAGCATATCCTCAGACGTCTTCAGCCAGCAACTGCAAAACCTATCGAAAACGCCCTGCTCATGCAGTAGGCGGTATTGGTATTCGTCCATCAACTCGGCCCCCAATGCGCTAGCCCGATCCACGGCCTTGCGGTAGCCCACCCCCCTGCGCCCCCTTGGGATTTCACGAGAATAATCACAAAATACAAAAGGTCCCCCATTCACCATGAGTATATCGGGCTCGCCACCGTCTTCTTCCATTTTTTTGAGGACCATCAGTTTCTCGGGATGCGCCGCCAACGATTTCTTAACATCAGGCCACCAGATGTCCCTGTGCCGCTCATGGTGGTCCCTGAAGCGGTATTCGAGAATATTCATCAGAGATTCTTTTGGCTCTGGGATCACTTCATTTTCCCCATCAGGCATCGGTGGCTCTTTAATACCCGCTGTGCGCGCAAGGAGCCTGCGAACGCGGAGCCTCAATTCCTCGGGCATCATAGTCGTATCAATCGTCTCACCCGTCGTGATGAGGAGCATAATCTTGAGAACGACATCGTCGTCGATCTCAGGCTTGGGCTCGACATTTTGGGACTCGTCGGGCATAAAATTATTTATTAGATAATTTGGATTATTATTTTACTATTATTCTTAATTATGTCAATAGATTGAACCCATTTTTCAATAACCCCTACTAAAAAATCCTTGGTCCAGTGGGCTGATTCAATTGCAGATGGGAAGCTGTGAAAACACCTCCACCTTCCTCCACACCTCGGGGCGTTTTTGGATGAGAAAATAGGCCGCGAAGACGTGCGGACAAAATATGAAATTAAAAAGACGGAAACCGCCAACGAATAATCATACCGTGATCCCCTCCCCGATTCTGAGGAATTGATAATTCAGCCCCTGCGCCCCTAACGCGATCCCAACCTGCCTTTTCACGCGCTCAAAATCGATAGGGTTTTTTTGATTTTCATAATGCACCGGAATCACGAGCCTTGCCCCAGTTTTTTTCGCGAAAACCGCCATTTCCCCATCTAGGATTTTCCCATAACTGACCGAAGGCAAAAAAATCACATCGCATTTGAGATCGTGATCGAACGCAACGGTGTCGCTCGTCTGGTAAGCCCTACAGACACCATCGTCCACAACATAACCCACATTCTCATGGATCCTGATTCCACCTTTCGAGGTCTGCGCCCATCCGTGGACCGCCTTCACCACTTCCACGGTCACACCGCCCAAAGCCAAAACATCTCCCGCCTTCACGATTTTTGGATTCAACTCAGGATAGGCATCTGCGACTTCTTGCGTTGTGTAAAATTGCGTTTTTGGATTTTTTATTATTTCCCTGAGCGCATCCAAATGGCAATGATCGGGGTGTTTATGGGTCACCAAGAGGACATCGATGTCCGACCATTCGTTTCGGGGATAGGAATCGTCATAAAGATTATAGCCAGGGTCGATCAGGATCCTTTTGCCTTTGGTTTCGATCCGCAGGCAGGATTGCGCAAATCGAGTGATTTTCATACTCACATTTTGTTAGGCAAAGTCATTGTCTTAAATCCCCGATTTACTTCAAGGCCAACTGTGAAAAAACCTCCACCTTCCTCCAATCCGTCTTCAGCACCTCGGGGCGTTTTTGGATGAGAAAATAAGCGGCGGAGGCGAGCATGGCGGCGTTATCCGTGCAATAAATCAATTTTTTTGGGAACACCAGCGGGATTTCGCCGTTCAACTTTTCAGCCGTCAGCTTTCGGAGCAGTTGGTTCGCGGAAACGCCACCGGCCAAATGGGCTTCGACCGCACCAAACTCACGAGACGCGGCGACCAATTTATCCGAGAGTTCGTCTGCAACGGCAAATTGGAAACTCGCGGCAATGTCGGCAATCGTCTTTTCATTGGCGTTTTCCAGTTTTTGGACAATGTTTCGGACGGCGGTTTTGAGACCTGAAAACGAGAAGGAATAACGATCTTTGCCAGCAAGACGCGCTTGGGTAAATTTGAACGCTTTGGGGTCGCCCTTCTCGGCTGTTTTGGCGATGATCGGACCACCGGGAAAGCCGATGTCCAAAAGACGAGCCACCTTGTCGAACGCCTCCCCTGCCGCGTCATCGAGCGATTCGCCGAGCAGTTGGAAATCGTGGTGGCCTTTCATCAGGATCAGATCGTTGTGGCCACCCGAGACAGTCAGGACGACAATTGGAAAGCGAATAGACTCCTCGCGTTCCAAAAAATTGGCGTAGATGTGCCCCGACACATGGTGCATGGGGATAAGGGGCTTTTTGTAGATGAAAGCCAATGCCTGCGCCGTATTCACGCCGATCAAAAGTGAGGCCACAAGGCCTGGGGCATGGGTAACGGCAATGGCATCGATCTGATCGAAACCAACCTTTGCGTCCTCCATAGCCTGATCAACGATCGGAGAAATCTGCCGAATATGCTCTCGGGCCGCGACCTCGGGAACCACTCCGCCTGTTTTGGCATGCAGATCCACGGATGTGCCGATCACGTTGGAAAGGACTTTGATCCCATCCTCGACCACGGCAGCCGCGGTCTCGTCGCACGATGTTTCAATTGCTAGAATGCGCAAAGTGCATAAGTGCTTAAGGTATAAGTGCGTAAGTGCTAAAATTAAACATGAAATATTGTCACCAGTACAGCACTTAAGCACTTACCCCTTATGCACTCGTGCAATGATTGATCCAGTCGCCTTTCACATAGGCCCCCTCTCAGTTCGCTGGTACGGCATCGCCTATCTGGTGGGGCTTGGCTTGGCCTATTGGATTATTACCCTGCTCAACAAGCGACGGCCCGTTTTCAAAAACAACGACCAGATCCTCGATCTCTTGTTCTGGATCTTCCTATTAGGCGTGATCGTGGGTGGGCGGCTTGGGTATGTGCTCTTTTACGATTTACCGTTCTTTCTCCAAAACCCGCTCAAAATTTTTTCACTTTGGGAAGGCGGAATGTCGTTCCATGGCGGACTCATCGGCTCGGTCCTCGTGAGCATTTGGTTCTGCCGAAAGCACAAAATCGACTTTCTATCCGTTGCGGACCTGATCGTGATTCCAGGGGCGCTGGCCCAAGGGATTGGGAGGCTCGGCAATTTTGTGAACCGCGAGCTTTTGGGACGGCCCATCGAAAACCATAGATGGGATTTTTTGGGCATCGATTTTGGCGACGGGATTCTTCGCTACCCTTCGCAACTGTTTCAGTTCGCTGAAGGGGTTTTGACCTTCCTTATCCTGCTAATCGTCTTTTCCAAGCATCCCAAAAAAGGGACAATCCTTTTTTCGTACCTGGTCCTCAATGGATTTTTTAGGATTCTGAGCGAATTCTACCGAACACCCGATTCTCAAATCGGGTACCTATTTGGCTTTCTGACCTTGGGTCAAATTTTCGGGCTTGCCGTCCTTTTGGTCGGACTCCTTGGGCTTTTCTGGCCCCGCCGAATACACAAGGCGTAATGGGGCCCTTTCGACCGCCACGCCTTCATCGATCTCGAATCCAGCGATCAATTCAAAGATCTTCTGGATCGCCTTGCGGGTGATCGCGATTTTTCCGTCCGCATGCCGAATCAGCACTTCGTTTGCCGAGTCGATTTTCAAAAGCGAATTAATTTTCGCCTTATCCAACCCCTCAAAGTCCATGGGCTTGGACGATTTAGCCAGCTCTCGCATCACTTTCACGGCCTGCGGGGAGAATTTTTCGGACATCGATTGTAGAATTATAAGTGAGTATTTTACTATCTATTTATATTTTTGTCAAATAAAACCCATTTGTTCCAAAATTGGGGGCAATCAAACCAGATCAAACTTAAGCCCCAATCGCAAACACGGTCGGCTTCTTGCCCAAATCGGGGGCGGATTTACGCCATTCTGCCACCGCTTTCGTCTGGATGAATTGGGTCGGCAATGTTAGGTCGGCGGCGATGCAGACACGGGTATCGGACTGGCAGTTTTTTAGGAGGTCCTCGACCATATGCGCATTCCGATAGGGCGTCTCAATGAACAACTGGGTCTGATTTTTTGATTTGGCGGTTCGCTCGAGTTCTTTGATTTTTTGGATGCGCGCGCCCTGCTCCTTGGGCAGATAACCCACAAACGCGAAATTTTGACCGTTCATACCCGATGCCATGAGGGTTAGCATGAGGGAAGATGGGCCAACCAGCGGAACCACCTCGATCCCCATTTCGTGCGCCGCTCGGACCAAAATGGAGCCAGGATCGGCGACACACGGGCAACCTGCCTCGGAAAGAAGACCGATGTCAGACCCTTTTTCAGCGGATTCGAGAAAAGATGGCACTCGCAAAGGATCCGTGTGCTCGCTCAGCTCGTGGAATTTCAAATCCTTGATCGGCTTGGACATCTTGAGCGGAGACAGAAAACGCCGGGCCGTGCGGATTTCCTCGACCACGAACTCGTCCAACATCTGGATTCGCGCGATCACGGAATCCGGCAACACGATTTTGGCATCGATTTCGCCGAGAGTCGTGGGGATGAGATAGAGTTTTCCTTTCATAGTTTCGCATTGTGGCTCGATGGTGGCTCGAATGGTTGCAACAACCGAGCCTCAATACGAGCCACTATTCGGATTAATTTTTCAAATCGAGTATATCAAATATTTTCTCCTTCTCGGCCATGCTTTCGATCACCCAATCGGCACCAGCCCGCTTGAGGTCGGCCTTGGAATAGTGGCCAGAAGCCACAGCCACCACAATCGCCCGGGCCGCATGGCCCGCATCGATATCCCTCGGGGTATCGCCAAACACATAAACATTGTTGGCCACGGAAAAACCATGATGGCGAACCGCCCGCTGGATTGCGTTTTCGACCAGATGGGAACGGACCACGTCCTCGCCCCCGAATCCGCCCAACTTGAAATATTTGGCCAGGCCCACCTTGCGCACCTTGCCCCAGGCGATGGTTTCAAGATTTCCAGTCACAAGCCCCATTAGCACCTCGGGGTGGCTATTCAACGCCTCAAGCAATCCAACCACGCCAGGAAGAACCTCGAGATCGTCGGCCTTGAGCATCTCGGCATAACGGTGCTCCATGAAACGGATGCACTGGTCGAGCCGGGACTGGATGACCCGTTCGGGGACCCGCGCCACCCGCATCAATTCGACAATGATCTCGCGATCGGTCATGCCGCCCAACTCCAGCCCCTCCATCGAAAACTCCACCCCATACGCCTCTAAAAAACCTTGCTCGAACGCGGCACGATGGCCCCTGGAGCTTTTCAGCAGCGTCTGGTCGACATCGAACAAAAGGAGTTTCATAGGATTTTCGGTTTCCGAGCCCATTGTATCCCAAACCCGACCAAGTCAAAACAGCCTGATCCGGTTGTTTTGGAAACACGCCTTTATTCGGCGTCCTTCGCAAAGGGGCCACTTGGGGGATTGTTCACAAAATCCTCTTTTCCATCCTCGCGAACCGAGCTATTTACCACTTTTTGGATTTCGGCCCGACCGCTTTGCAAATTTTTACTATATTCTTCCCACTCCTCGTACGAAAGGGGCCTTTTACGGTCCGCCTTCTTCCACACGTCGCCCTCACGGGCCAGATCGACCCGCAAGTTCCGGGTCTCCATCTTGTCTCCTTCAGGATAAAAGCGATATTCGGTTCGTTCGGGGTTTGCGTTGGGCATAGGGAGGAGGTTAAGGGCTAAATAATTTCTGACTATTCTTCTTCACGGATCCGCTCGGGGGGATTTGGAAATTCATCCAAAGCCTCGATCCGCTGACGCGTCTTATCCACCAATCTGAAGACTTTTCCTTTGTTCGCGACAACTTCATTTTTAATCTTCTTCGTCTCCTCATCGGTCAAGGGCCGCATGGAAGCCTCCCTCCTCCATTGCGTGCCCTGAAGGGCCCGTTTGGGTTCGAACACCAGTTCGATCCGAGACCTTCGATGGTCCGGAGTATCATCCCCATTTGGATAAACGACGTAATGGATCGGTTTGAAAGAATCACGCGACAATTGGATTTGGGTTAGGAGGACAATCTGAGTATCATGAGGCTTGGGCAAAGCCGAGGAGGGGCACACTACCCTTATTAATGCGTTGNNAATGCGTTGAGGCAACGAGGGCTTCAGGGGCTTGCGACTCGTGGCTAATGCCATTGGGCCGATGGATGCTGACCACCGTCTCGTCATTCCCATTGACCTCGACCATGGGCAATATCCTGCGCGAAGTCCACTCCTTTTCGTATTCCCTTTCAAACGCCTCCTTGGCCAACTGCTTTCGATCCAAGCCTGGATAATGGATCTCGGGCCAGAGGGTTTCGCAGAGATTGTTGTCAAAAAACCGATCCACTTCGTGCTTGCACCACGCCGCGGGCTTCCAGCAGAAATAATCGCGATAATCCTTGGGCAAAAAACTCTGGAACTCAAAATCTTTTCCATCGATGACCAGATTGAACTTGTAGCAGGGAATCGTGGGTTTTCCGCCATCCCCGCCCACCAGCTCCTTCTCCT
This sequence comes from Candidatus Peregrinibacteria bacterium, assembly GCA_003154375.1. Lineage (GTDB taxonomy): Bacteria > Patescibacteriota > Gracilibacteria > UM-FILTER-43-11 > UM-FILTER-43-11 > FEN-1329. The sequence continues at coordinate 1,185 of PMDG01000032.1, read as the reverse complement.
TCTCCAGAGCAACCTTGTGACCTTTTCCCGTCTTCGGATCCGGCTGCTTCAAACGACGCTGGATCTCGCTGATCACCAGTTTGCTTTCCTCCTTGTTCCTGAAGAGCAAACGTCCCCGATTTAAATCACGCAATAGGTCATTCAGATCGCGATCAGGATGGCGAAGGGATTTGAGGTATATCGATTCATCGTCCTTTTCGCCGATATCGATCATGAAATTGATCCGTCGGCTTTCGCCATTGGGAAGGGCCACCGCCATAGTCCTAAAATCGATCTGCTCAATCAGTTCATTTTCAGCCAATTTCTTGGGGGGATTTTCCATGAATTCGAACCCGACACATCGGTTGTCGTCCTCCGGATCGTGTCTGGTGACCAGCCACTGGGTCTTGGTCCCTCCGCGTTTTTCGCCATTGGGATCGAACACGCGCTCCTCCATCACATCCGCCAGGAATTCCAAATGGCGATTCCGCTTACCCAAGGCATGGTCGACCTTCGAAAAGTGATCCATGAGACTTAATTTCCGCTTGGCCTCATATCGGACCTTGTCGTTCCAAGAGGTGTCAAACGCCATCAGCAAAAGCTTTCCCCAGTTGTGGGTGGCCATGATTTCGTTCCGAGATCCAAGCGCCTTGGTGTGTCCTGGGAAAAACTTTTTCACCAACCCGTTGATCAGCTTGTCGATTCCCTTCCCATATTTTTCCGCCTTTTCCGCCCGTGTTTCCAGAGGTAAATTTTTGCCCAGCGCCTTGCGCGAGAAAAGGATCCTTTCGTTGACCTCCTCCACGAATTCCCGGTCGTCCGACCTCCGATCCAACTCTCTAAGATGCCGTACTCCTGTCACTTTTAGAATTTCCTTGCGAAGCTGGCGAGACAACTTCGATTTCTCGGGGTCTTGGTTCACCTGCCCTTTGTACCCTTCGTCTACGATATCCTTTTGGATGGGGTACAAGGTGGACGCTTCCAGATTGTCTCCCAGCGCCGGGACATTGGATTTGAATTTGTACATGGTTTTTCCGAATTACAGATTAGAGATTTATTGCCGTCTCATCCTTGCAAAAAGGCCCCGAGTTCCGAGGCCTTCTGTTTATGGGATCGATTTCCATCAAACAGCGCCTCAGGATTGAGGGACAAGATAGGTCTTGGCGATGAAATTGGAATGGGTTCCCATGATTGATGTTTTCTATT
>PMDG01000003.1 GCA_003154375.1 Candidatus Peregrinibacteria bacterium | reverse complement strand
TGCATGCCACTTCGCCCCGGACCCGTTACGACCGCGAATACGATGTTGTACATCCAAGGGATGGAGGGGGCTGAGTGAATTCGAGCCTTTTACGAATTGCCCACAGCTCTTACGCCGCCAATCGCTCTCCAACCACCTTCCAATCAACATTTTTCAGGAAGGCCTCCAGATAGTCGGGTTTTTTGGTGCCGTAGTCGATCATGAAGGCATGTTCCCAGCAGTCTAGGGCCAAAATCACGTCCTGGTGCACGGGGAGGCCGATGTGATGCTCGAACATCATGTAGTTGTGGAGTTTGCCATCCACCTTGCTGTAGGTGGTCACGATCCATCCGGGGGTGGCAGATGCTGCCGCCTTTAGGTCTTTGAAGTAAAAATCGACAGAGCCGAATGAATCGATGAGGGCTTTTTCGAGAGCCGAAGGCATTTTTCCCGGTTTTGCGGTCAGATTTTCGAAATACAGTTGGTGCAAATAGGCACCGTTCAGGGCCACGGCCTCGCGGCGCTTGAGTTCAGAGTATTCGCCGTAGGAATAGTTGGTCTGCGCGCGGTCGGCCTTGGTTAATTTTTCCTCGATCTCGTTCAGCTTCTTCACATAGCCGGCGTAAAGCCCCAGATGGGCCTCGATCTGGGTTGCGCTCAAGCCCTGTAACTTGCCGACGAGATGAGTGAAGTCTTTTTGTTGGTGAATCATAATATTTTTTGGTTATCGATTCGTATTGTGGCTCGAATTGTCGCTCGAATGGTGGAAGCCACAATACGGGCCACCATCCGAGCCACTATGCGGGTTAAGGTTTGACCGGGTTCGTCGCGGGCGCTGGGACCACACCAAGGTGGAAGTTCAGGTCGGCCGCGGGTTTCGGCTTGATGCGCTGGACCGCGGTGATGGTCTTCGGGTTGGGAAGGATCGTATCACCCGCCATATCCTTGATGTCTTTCATCACGATCGAATAATGTTCTTGGTTCTGGTCGGTCACGCCTTCGAGCTCTAGGGAAAGGATGTTCGGTTCCACAAGTTCCGCTTTCACGATCTTGATGATGTCCGTTTTCGGATTCCCCTTGTCCAAATCCGCCACCGTGAAGTTTGCCCCATCTGTGGCCGTGCTCGGGTCGATGGGCTTGTTCCACGTGATCTGGATGTGGGAGAGATCCGTGAATTCCTGCTCGATGGGGTAGGGAGGCGAAGTTTCAGCGGTCCATTTCACGGAAAGATCGGTGTCGTTTTCAGGTCTCCCCTCGTAAACCGCGCGGTTCTCAAGCCCTCGGAATCCGGCGCCTTCCGCCCGTTTCCCCTCGGCAGCCTCCGTGGTCACGTTGTAGAGGACGTTGGAACCCGATTGCTTGATCAGTCGGAGCTTGAATTGATCGGGGAGCAAAGCCGTTCGGGGAAGTGTGTATATATAAGTGAGGGTGATTTTGTTTCCCGCGGGCAGAATGATCTTGGAACCCACGACCCTGAATGGGTCCTCGGAGGTGATTTCGCTGTCTACCGGGGAACTGGTCACATCGGCCCCAATAGGCAGATAGACCCTCATGTACCCTTTGTAATTGTCGCTGAACGAATTGAGCTGGCCTGGGAAACGAAGGGTGATCTCGGTGGTGATCTCGGGGATGTCGTGGGTCAGGTTGGCATAGTAATGCACATCCGTTTCTATATACCGGTCAGCCTTTTTTGAGCCGTAGTTGCCCAGATTCACGGCCAAGAAGTCGCTGTGATCCGCGGGGACCAAGGCATTGGCCCAGTTTTTTTCGATGAGCAGCTTTTCCAGACCATCGTCCTTCAACCAAATCGCAAGGTCCTTGTCCCTAAGCCCCTGCACCAACACATCGCGCGAGGTAAATGGGTGACGTTTGGCCTTGGCCATGAGCGCTGAGGCCAGATCGCTGAGGATGCTTTTGCGATTGGTCAGTGCATCCACATTGTGGCGGTCGACGTTGTTCACCTCGAACTCGAGAGCGCTGAAGAGGCTGTTTCCGTCCAACGTCTTTCCAGCCAGATTCACCCCGCCCAATCGGTTCACCAACTCCTCGATGAGGCTGAAATTCACGGTAATCACGCCGTCGATCGACTGATCCTTGTATTTGTCGTTGTAGAATTTGAGGATCTCGGGCACGGTTTTGCGCAAATCCGGCTCCCAGTTGGCGTCGCGGAAGGTGTAACCCTGATATGCCTCGTTTTTGAGCAGGTCTTCCTGGGGTTTCGGCGGAGTCACGTAGGTTGTCGTATCAATGTCGTAAGAATTCTTGAACTCGATCTTGCTGGGCAATCCCATGAACGTGTCCACGGTGCCGTAACCCGTGATGAACCCGCCCGTGGGACGGAGTTCATAATTGTTTTGAAGCAAAACCAGATAATGTTTGCTGATGAATCCGAGTCCGAAAATATGGTTGGCGAAGAATTTCAGGTCGCCCAGGAGCATGTAAAAGCCGACCAATATCGCCACCACGATCCCCAAGAAAACATAGAGCCATTTTTTGAACGAAGCCGGGACATGAATTTTGGTCCGCTCGGAAAAGCGCGGTTTTCGAACGCCGTAGTTTTGGGGTGCGTAGCCGATTGGCATAATTATATTTTTTTGACAGAGGAATTATATACTAATACCAATTGGGGAGCCAATTGGGGATCCAATAGGTGGCCCAATTGGGGTGGCTCTCCTTTTTTGTCATTCTGAGCGCAGAGGAACGTAGCGAAGGTTTTTTCTTTGTCATTCTGAACATATCAGAGCGTAGTGAAGAATCTCCTACGTAACCATCTACCATAGGCCATTGGCAAATCGGGAGATCCTTCGTTCCGCTCTGCTCCATTCAGGATGACAATGGAGGGGGGACGTCCCACTCATGATGACAATGTGGGAGTGGAAGCGTTTTACAAAATCCTGTAAACTAACCGCAGTTAACCAAAACCAAATGAAACCAATCAACAATCACTCTGTTTCCCGCAAAACCCGCATCGCGGTGGTCGGCACTGGCATGGTCGGTTCCTCTTTCGCCTATGCGGCCATGATCAAAGGCCTTGCCGCCGAGCTCATTATGGTGGATGCCAACGAGGCCCGCGAGGAAGGCGAGGTCATGGATCTTTCCCACGCTTTGATCGGCACCTCGACCGGTAACGTGAAAGGCGGAAGCTTCAGGGACTGCGGAAACGTGGATGTAATCGTGATCACCGCGGGCCTGGCCCAAAAGCCGGGCGAAACCCGTCTCGATCTTGTGAAGAAGAACTCCGTCATCATGAAGAGCATCATCAAACAGATGGGAAAGCTCCGCGAGGACACCGTGGTCATCATCGTCTCCAACCCTGTGGACATCATGACCCAGCTCGCCGCCGAAACCATCAAACTGCCCAAAGGTCAGGTGTTCGGCTCTGGGACCTCGCTCGACTCTTCCCGCTTGCGCCTCAACATCAGCCAGAAACTCGGCATCAACCTCCACAACATCCACGCCTTTGTTATGGGCGAGCATGGGGACAGCGAATTCGTGCCGTGGAGCCTGGCCAACGCCTCGGGCGTGAAGGTCAGCGACGTTCTGTCGGCCAAAGAGATGAAGGAGATCGAGACCAAG
>PMDG01000070.1 GCA_003154375.1 Candidatus Peregrinibacteria bacterium | reverse complement strand
CTAAGACCTACCATCTGATTCGACTTGAACAGTTTGAGGTTGCTATTTATCGATCCTCCCTATACCAATACCCCTCGTTCACCCTTCCTTCCCCGAGGTCCTTCCAGTATTGCTCATCCATACGACCATTGCTCCATTTGAGATAATACTTTTTCATAACGGCCACCTTGCGCGCCAAAACCTCGTCCTCTTTGCACAACTCCGAAAGTTTTGCAGGGTTTCCAAACATGAGCCCAATCACCGTGGCACGATCCTCTCTGCCATTTATCAAACCATACGAATCGGCATAACCCTCTGGTTGCGCAAAAGGGATGCGCCTTACAACCGAACGCTTCAATTTTTCTGTTTTCGACCCGATCTTGTTCCTGGGCCAATCCTGATAGACCCGCCCCAGAATCCGATCATACTTTTTATCGATCAATTTTTTACCCGTTTCAAATTCGATGTCCCCGTTACCCGTTCTTAAATAATCCAATTCTTGCTTACGCTGGGATTCCAATTTCTCCCGCTCCCCTAGCCCATCCGCCACCAATTCAAAACAATGGGCCAGCTCATGATGCACCACCGCCTCTCCGAACCAGGGAGCGTCCCAGCCGGGCAAGACGTTCAACACCACCTCAGCGCTGCGCCGAGGCTCTTTCGGTCCAGGCACCAGCGCCCCTTGTAGCGTCATGCCAAAAAAACCACCTTTTATCCAAGCCTCCATGTCAACAACCAAATTGAGCCCCCTTACCATTTCGGTCGGATATTTCCCGAAAGACCGAGCCAGCGTATCCAGAGCTCTTTTTTTGCCCTCCAAGCTCACCTTCCCCTTATGGGAAAAATGAATTTTCAAATTGTATTTCTTCTCCAAATCAAGAGCCTTGCCCCTCACCTCGGCATCCCACCCGTCTTTGACAAAAATATCCGAAATCGTCTGCGGAATCTCTGTATTTGCGACATTTGCGACCACTTCCAATCCGCCATANNCTTCAATAAACCCTCCCTTAATTTTTGGATTCTTTGCGATGCCGGAATCGCCTCTGAAGATTTTGGCTTATTCATAAATTTCCACTAGCCCGTCCGCCACAATCAGTTTGATGTCATCCGAGCGCGGCGGCCTAAAAAAATAAGTTTCAAAGCAAGGATAAAGTCTTCAGCCAGAGGCTGATCCGCCTTTGGCGGAAAAGCTTAAGCTTTTTTGACCCTTAGCGCGGCGCGCCACCCGCGGTACGGACCGTGAGCGCCGGCAGGGCCCACGCTGACGAACACGACCTCGACACCACGGTAGCCGTCCAAGGCGTTGCCAGCCTCCCTGGTTTTGGCATCCGTCTCAAGCCAGCTCCAGCTTTCAAGATCAAATTTCCCTGTTTTCTGCATGGCCCTATAGGAATCCGAACTCTGGAACCTCACATTCGGACCGAATCCCTTTCTCTGCGCATCCGCCTGGTCAAAATCCAAGTTCCTGCGACCTGAGGGGGATTCCTCGGAGCGGTCCTCGAAGACGAACTCGCCGCCCTCGATGCCGACCACCTGGGGCTCGCCACCGGTCACCTCGAGATTTTGAAGGGAGCGCAACGCCTCGGGGTCCTCGCGGAGGGCTTTCTCGACCTCGGCCCATTCCACACCCTTGTGCCAGTCGGGGTGCGAATCGAAACGGGATTTGAGGTTGCCGATGAGGGTCTTCCCCGACTCGGAAGTTTCGGGTGCTGTGGCGGGTTTTGCGGAAGGAATCGCAGGGGGTTTCAGGGCGATATCGAGCCGATCGTTGAANNTGGACTCAAGCTTTGATATGAATTGATCGATGTTCATTTTGTGCGATTTGCGGGAAATGCGGGATCGGCGGGATTTGTCTTCGACTCTGAGGTCGCTCAGACTCTAGGAAGAAATTATTTGTCAAGCCACTCTCTTCGCAATGATCAGCGTGATGTCGTCCGCCTGCGGATAGGTGCCCATGTAATCGCGGACGTCCTTGATGACGCCATCATGGATCTGCTGGGCCGTGCCAGCGCTATGGCGAATGATGGATTCCTTGAGGCGTTGCATGCCATAGCTTTCAGTCTCATTGGCCCAAGCCTCGGGGATACCATCGGTGTAGAGCACGGCCACATCGCCCACCTCCATTTCAACGGTCTCTGTCTTCACCAGCCTTGAGATGTCCGCCACCATGCCAAGGGCCATGCCACCCGTGGAAAGCTCACGAACATTGCCCTGCGCACCATCGAAAAACAGGATCGGATCGTGACCGGCCTGTGTGTAGCCCAACATGGACGTGTCCGCGTGCCATTGGGCCATGACCATGGTCATGAACACGTTGGGGCGCATTTTCTTCTTGAGCAATTCGTTCAAATGGATGATCAGCTCCTGCGTGGTGTGGTAGTGGTACATGAAAGCCGGGACCAAGGCGTTGTTAATGGCCGAGACCAGACCCGCGGGCACCCCATGACCCGTCACATCGCCGATATAGAAGATCATGTTGTCCTCATCCATTGGCAAAAAGTCGTAGCAGTCCCCTCCGACCTCTTCGGCCGAGA
>PMDG01000029.1 GCA_003154375.1 Candidatus Peregrinibacteria bacterium | reverse complement strand
ACCGGAGAGATGCCAGAGTGGTCGAATGGGGCGGTCTCGAAAACCGTTGAGCCCTTACGGGCTCCAAGGGTTCGAATCCCTTTCTCTCCGCCACTTATATCGTAAAAACCGCTTCGGTTTTTCCGCCTTTTCCCGTTCAAGGTCTCGCCTTGCGCCCTTTCGCTAGGCTTCGCGACTTCCCGTCGTGGGGCCCACGAGACCCACTCGGGCCTTCGCTACGCTCGCTCAAGGGCACAGGCTCGGGCGAAAGTTGGCTTTTGTCGGGACCCACGAGACCTATTTCAACTCCTCCCTACGCTCGCTCAACTCCCTCAAGGCTACTTATTTATAAGATGGTTATTTTTTGTATTCCATTACCCGCTCGGGGTCTTGCTACGTTCGCTCGCTTCCCCCAGGGCTCACTTTGTTGATTAAGTGATTGACTAAGGTGCAATTCACACTTGCGCTTTTTTAAGGTAACTTGGTTTTGCGCATTAATGCATCATTTCATGAAAGTCCTACCGTTCAATCCAGAAAACCTTAAAGAAGCCGTTTCTGTCCTGAAACAAGGCGGTGTCATCGCGCACCCCATCGACACATGCTTTGGGCTGGCGGGCGACTTGATGAACCCCGACGCGTTCCACAAAATCCAGGCTATCAAGGGCAGAAACCTCCAAAAACCCATGAGCGTGATGATCTCGGTTCCCGAACAGCTTCATATGAAAAAATATGTGAAGCTGGACGAGTTCAGCTCTTTTGTGACCTTCAAACTCTTCCCCAGCCCCGTCACCATCCTCCTCCCCAAAGGGCCCTCGATCCCCGACTATTATTTCCCCGATACGCCAATGATCGGCTTGCGAGTACCCTTGCACGATGGCACACAGGACTTGCTACGCGCATTCAAAGGCCCCCTCATCACCACAAGCGCCAATCCTTCAGGGGGAGGCCTGTGCTTCAAACATCAGGAGGTGATCGAAGCTTTCAAGAAGCAAACCGTGCAACCGGACATCGTGTTCGAGGGAGAGGTTATCAACAACGACAAGGCCTCTACGATCATTGCCATTGAAAAGGACCATATCCGGCTCATTCGAACCGGGCCTATCACCGCCTCTCAGCTACGGGCCATTCTGGGGGTACCCGTGAAGGAATAATTGCCTCTCTTGGGGCCTTCACGTACAATGAGCAGGAATTTTTAATTTTTAAACTGTAAATTTTTAAATAAACGACCTAATTTTTAAATGTTTAAACATTTGGATTTAAAAATTATTTACAAAATTTCCAGTTTTGCAGTTTAAAAATTCTTTATGCAACGTACCAACACCTGTGGCGAACTCCGACTTAAAAACAAAGGCCAAACCGTTACCCTAACGGGCTGGGTCCATCGCCGACGCGACCATGGCGGAATCATTTTCATCGATCTTCGCGACCGCTACGGCCTGACCCAGATCGTGTTTGATCCTGAAGTGGATAAAAAAGCTTGGGGGCTCGCGAATACCGTGCGCCCCGAGTACGTGCTCAAGGCCACGGGCGAAATCCGCCAGCGTATCGATGGACAGGATAATCCGGATATGCCGACGGGCGAGATTGAGGTCTACATCCACGAGCTCACGATCCTGAACTCGGCCAAGACCCCTCCGTTCGAGATCGACCAGGAAAAGGTCGTGAACGAGGAGCTGAGGCTCAAATACCGCTACCTCGACATCCGCCACGAACGATTGAGGAAAAATCTAGTTTTGCGCCACCAAATCATCAAGACGATCCGGGATATGCTCGACAAAGAAGATTTCGTGGAGGTCGAGACCCCGATCCTGATCAAGGGAACCCCTGAGGGAAGCCGAGAATATTTGGTGCCCTCGCGCCTATACCCAGGCAAATTCTTCGTTTTGCCCCAGAGCCCCCAACAGCTCAAGCAGCTTCTCATGATCGGTGGAATGGATCGCTACTTCCAGATCGCCCGATGCTTCCGCGACGAGGACCAACGTGGCGACCGCCAGCCTGAATTCACCCAGCTCGACATCGAAATGTCTTTTGTGGAAGAAAAAGACCTGATGGCCATAAGCGACAAGATGATGCTGGAACTCACGAAAAAATACGCGCCTGGCAAAAAAATCCTCAAAACCCCCTTTCCCATCCTCACATGGCAACAGGCCTATGAGCGGTATGGCTCCGACAAGCCTGATATCCGATTCGGACTCGAATTCACGGATATCTCCGATGTTGTGAAGGCAAGCGGCTTCAAAGTGTTCGCTGAAACGATCAAAAAGGGTGGCGTAGTCAAAGCGCTCAAGGTGGAAGGTGCGGCCAGCTGGCCCAGAAGCGATTTCGACACCATGGAGACCATCGCCAAAGAGCATGGCGCCAAGGGTCTGGCCTATTTTTCCTACCGCGAAGACGGAGTTAAATCGCCGCTGACCAAGTTCATGAGCGAGGATGAGGTGAAGGCCATCACCAAAAAAACCGGCGCCAAGACGGGCGATGCCGTGTTTTTCGCAGCCGACCAATTCGTCCCCGCCTGCACGGCACTGGGACAAGTCAGATTGGCCTGTGGCGACAAGCTGAAACTGCGCGACCCGAATGTGTTCGCCTACCTTTGGGTAAACGAGTTTCCGATGTTTGAGCGGGACAAGGAGACTGGCAACCTGGCTGCCATGCACCACCCTTTCACACGGCCCATGGACGAAGACCGGAACCTGCTGGATTCCAAACCTGAAAAAGCCCGAGCCATCGCGTACGACATTGTCTTGAATGGGTACGAAATCGGCGGCGGAAGCATCCGTATCCACGAATCGGATCTGCAAAAAAAGATCTTCTCGCTACTCAACATCAGCGATGCGGACGCGGAGCGACGGTTCGGCCACATGCTGGAGGCGTTCAGCTATGGCGCCCCGCCCCATGGTGGCTTCGCCTGGGGTCTGGATCGCCTGGCGATGATTTTCTGTGGCGAACAGAACATCCGCGAGGTCATCGCGTTCCCGAAGGATCAGAAGGCCAAGGATCTGACGCTTGGCGCGCCTTCCGAGGTGACGGAGAAAGAATTGAAAGAAGCGAATATCACCATACGCAAAGCGTAATTTTTAAACTGAAAATTTTTAAACTGAAAAATAAACCACTAATTTTTAATGTTTAAACATTGGAATTTAAAAATTATTTAAAAATTTTCAGTTTTTCAGTTTAAAAATTTTATGAAAACAACCGACCTCAACGACACCACAGGTCCAGCAATAACCCCAACCCCTATGAGCAAAACACCTGACCTCCAGGAGCTAGAGGCCAAGATCGACAAGATTCTGGACTACCAAAAAGGCGTCTACCATTGGGCTATCGTTCGCGGAATCGTGGATTTCCTGATCTTCATGGTGTTCATTGTCATCCCGATCATCGGCAGCGTATACCTTTACAAATACGTCGCGACACAAGTTGACTTCGGAAAATTATCCAGCCAATACGGGCAAATCACCAAGGGGCTGAACCAGCTCGACTCGCTAAACACCGCAGGAGGCATGCCCAATGTCACGGATCTATTGAACAAGATCAATGCAACGAAATAGAGGGGCCGACGGCACTGCCACCCTCTGTCGACCTAGACCGCCTTATCCGGCGGTCTTTTTGTTTGCGGATTTTTTCCGCCCTTTTTACGGCTGGGGAATCGGGGTCGAGTTTTCGCAAAAGCTCCCGAAGCGCCATGATCCGATTCATGGAACGCTGGCGGAACTCCTGGAACTTGACCATGGTTCCTGTGGGGACATGTTTCAGTTGCACGGCGCTCGAGGTTTTGTTGATCTTTTGTCCCCCATGGCCGGAGCCATGGACGAATTTCTCATCGATCTCCGCCAGATTCACGTTCAATTTGCGGATCAGATTGAGGATCTCGGCATATTTGGCATCGGTGAGCTGTGCTTTTTCAGGCAGATTCATGAGGCAGGACTAAGAACTAAGGACTAGGGACTAAGTGAGAACTAAGTTTTGGACCATGCCGATCTACGGCTTAGTCCTTAGTTCTTAGTCCCTAGTCCTTTCAAAAATTCAGTTTTAAATTCCGCGAATCGATCCTCCTCGATCGATTTTCGGATTCCTTTCATCAACGTTTGGTAAAAGGCCACGTTATGCAGGGTGTTCAGTCGGATGGAAAGATATTCGTTAGCCACATACAAGTGGCGCAGGTAGGCCTTGGTGTAGTTTTTGCACACGGGGCAATCGCACTCGGGATCCAACGGAGAAAAATCCTCGCGGTACTGCTCGTTTTTGATTCGGACGACGCCTTTCGAGGTGAACAGGTAGCCGTGACGGGCGTTGCGGGTGGGAAGCACACAATCGAACATGTCGATCCCCCGCTCAACGGACTCGAGGATATTCTCAGGCGTTCCCACCCCCATCAGGTAGCGCGGATGGTTTTTCGGAAGCAGCGGAACAACCTGGTCGAGGATCTCGTACATCTTTTTGTGAGGCTCCCCCACCGCCAATCCGCCGACCGCATAGCCGTCGAAACCGATCTTGGCCAAGTCTTTGGCGGATTTTTCGCGCAATTCGGGATACGTGCCGCCTTGGACAATACCAAAAAGGAGTTTGGAGTTTGGAGCTTGGAGCTTGGAGCGGCTACCAGCTTCCAGCTCAGAGCTCCCAGCATTTTCGAAAAAGATTTTGCACCTCTTGGCCCATGCACTGGTTAGCTCAATGGATTTTTCGACATATTTCTTCTCGGAAGGGTAAGGGGCACACTCGTCCAGGCACATCAGGATATCGCTGCCCAGTTTCAATTGGATATCGATGGCCTTCTCGGGGGTCAGGAAGATCTTTTTTCCATCCAAATGCGATTGAAACTCCACGCCGTCGGCCTTGAGTTTTCGGATCTTTGAGAGCGAAAAAACCTGATACCCGCCGCTGTCGGTCAAAATGGCTCCGTCCCAGTGCATGAATTTGTGGAGTCCACCCGCCTTGGCCACGATATCCTCCCCGGGGCGAAGATGGAGGTGATAGGTGTTGGAAAGGACAACCTCGCCCCCACATTGGCGGACCTCCTCGGGCAAAATGCCCTTAATGGCGCCCACGGTGCCAATGGTCATGAAAAACGGAGTCTGGACCTCGCCATGGGCGGTTTGGAGCGTCCCACGCCTAGCCTTGCCGGAGGTTTTGAGCAATTTGAACATGGCGACAGTATAGCAAAATTTATATTTTCTTCTCTAAAATGATACAATGGATCAAGTTTAAATAAAAAAAACAAACAATTATGATTGAATTTTTTTCCAAATTCATCGCGGTCGGGCTAATGTACCTCATCGTGTTTTTCATGATCAGCTTCTTGATGAACGTGGTCGCACTCCGATTAGGTGGAAAATCTGTCAAGGCCGAAACAGGCACCTGGACCAATGCATTCAAGGCCGCCGCCCTCATGTTCCTGGCCAGCCTCCTATTCTCCGGGCTGGGCGGCTTCCTGCAAACCCTCAGCCTCACCACGCAGTCCGATTCCATGAGACAAGCCTATGGCGGATTGGCAGCCTTGCTTGGTCTGGCTTCAATCGCCGCCAGCATCTATATCATCATGAAAGTCTTTGCCCTCGACGGAGGCGAGACCGTAAAGGCGGTGATCGTGACCCTGATCGTGGATATCCTCCTGCACGGCATCCTCATCGCCGTCTTCGTGGGTCTATTCTTCGGGACCTTTTTCAAAATGGCCACCCAAAATTTCACCACACCGGAAGCTGGAATCACCGCCTTGACCAACGAGACTGGAAAACCCAAATTGCCGACACTTCCGTCAGGGGCTGGGGCAAAAACAGCCAACGGATCGATAACCGAAAACCAACCCTGCTCAGATTCTTTCGCCTGCTACAAAGCCAATAAAATCTGTTTCAATGGCACTTGCCAAAATTACGACAGCATCAAACAGTATTTTGGTTTCAGCGACAACGAACCTTATGAAAAAACCTGCCAGAAAAGACCGTGCCCCAATTGCGCAAGCGGTACACAATTCCTTCTTAACCAAGCATACCCCATCGGTGTCCTAGGCATGTGCGCCGATTGCCTGTTTCCAAAAGACTGTAAAGAGGGTTACCGATGTGCAGACAACACCTGCGTATCGATCACCTCAAATTCGGACTGCTTTTTCTCAAGTGACTGCGGCACGGGCTATAGGTGCTCATTCAGGAAATGCGTGAAAAAGGAGAGCGAACTTTCAAATGCACCTGCACCCGTGGCTGAGCCCACCCCTGAGGCTACCACATCCTCTGCCACCCCAGTCTCCGATCCCGAATCACTCAAGCGGGACGACGCACGTATTCAATTTTTGACCGATACCAAAACCCGCTTTGAAAATAGCAACTCTGCTGGCGGAACCCCGCCCACCGGCGTCATGGTCTGCGCTCCGGCTGAAGCCTTCACTGCTTCCCCACGGAATTTCAAGCTGGGCGCAACCAGCTGCAGTACATTCACAGTGGTTGGACTTGCGGACGGATACGCCCTCATCACAGGCATTGAAAACACCCCCAAGGCTAACTTGGATGGACGCAAAAACGCCAATCTTAATACCCATTCCTCTACCCAAGACCTCTTAGCCCTTGTCGGATCCGTGGGATCAGACACACCGACTGAAAACCAAGCTTATATATTAGTTGTTCCGCAGCCTGGAAAACTGGAATCGGCCCTTCTCACCCGTAGCACTGCCTACATAGCCGACATCACCAATATTGCCCAGGCTTTGGAGGTCTATTTCAACGATCACAATGGATACCCCGCTGGAAAGGGATGCCTCTCTACCAATGGATCTGGAAATTCGATCGTCGAACAAATAAAAAATGGAATATACCAAGGTAAGGTGCCTATCCCCAATGACCCCAACCTAACAACCTTGGATTGCGTTGGTTCCTATTACTACAAATCGTTGGAACGAGACGGAAAAGCCAACGGTGCCTATGTTTTAGCAACGGATGTACCAGCCCTAACAATGGCCAATTTCGAACTTCCCGCTTCACTCGATGATTCGCTGTTCACCTCTTATGATGTCATCAAGGCCAAAATGGGAAAACTGACTCAGGAATCGGATAATCCGCTTCGATCCATTTATATGATCATCCCCTAATACCAAAAACCTCATGGACAATTCCATCCAATCTGCCATCGACCCCAAGGACACCGTGCTTTGGCAAGGCCGACCTAACCCGAGCGTCTCCAGCCTGAATATTGTTATCATGGTCGTGATCGCACTGGCCATCGGCCTCTACCTCTACTTCGGCTACGGCTCCGACCCCCTGGGATCCACGGCGCTCACGGGGAAAACGGCCGCCTACTGTGTCGCGGGGATCGCCGTCTTCCTGGCCCTCGTGGGCCGTTATGGGAACTCGAGAACCGAATTCGCCATCACGAAAAGCAAGGTGATCCTCAAGACCGGAGTCGCGGGGTCGCGGTTCGAGACCGTCGACCTGGAAAAGATCAATGACGTGACCGTCAAAATCGGCTTCGTCCAAAACCGTTTCTCGGCCGGCACCCTCGACATCGACTCGGGCAAGACCCGGAGCGTGACCGAGCAGGGCCGGTACCGGACCGATTCGTTTGGCCGGAGAACCTATTTCCCCGGCCAAACGGAGATCCGGGCCGTCATCGATCAGATCACCGACATCGACAATCCCCATGAGGTCCATCGGATCCTCTTGGAGGCAATCGAAAAACGAAAGGCCGCCCAACCAGCATCAACGCCTACGGATGCCCAATAGGCAGCCAAATCGAATGCGGGTTCCATTTTTTTTGCGATCTTTATCGCCAAGCATTACAATCTTCGTGATATCTCTTCATAAAAAAACCATGAAAAAAACGATATATATCCTCCTTGCCCTATCGGTCGGGCTACTCACAACCGCCTGCTCGTTCCATTCCGAGAAAACGTTCGAGACTTCCATTAAAGGCACCGTCGATTTCGGCAAACCCAAACTCCCATCCACCCCAAAACCCGCCGAAGGTGTCCAAAATCAAGCTGGCGCCGATACCCAAAACGCCCCTGCGCCCTCCTCTAATGGCAAGGCCTGCCACAAGGACGAGGAATGCAACAAAAAAGACGAACTCTGCATCTTCAGCACCTGCCAGAGCGTCAGCCAGATCAAAACCTCCTCGGGCTTCAACGACGACTTCTCCAACGATCCCTGTGCCAAACACCCCTGCGCCGACTGCACGAAGGGAACTCAGAAAAAAACCGGCATAAGCTACGGATACAACGATATCAACATTTCCGCCTCGGCCTGCGTAGACTGCCAATTCAACGATGAATGCAACGCGGGTTTCCGCTGTGTGAGTTTTCGGTGCGTCGAGGCCTCCACGCACACCTATTGCGACTTCAGCAACGAATGCCTTGAGGGATATACCTGCAACAACAGCCAGTGTGTGAAAAAGGTCGCCGAAGTGCCTACAGAGAAAGCCACTGGGGACGACAGCCAGAAAAAGGTGGTCAACGCCCCCTCGAGCAACGGCAAGGCCTGCAACAAGCATGAGGAATGCAACAAAGCCGATGAGCTCTGCTACTGGGGCACCTGCCAATCCGTGGCCCACATCAAACAGACCCTAGGGTTCAACGACGACTTCTCCAACGACCCCTGCTCCGAGAAGACTTGCGTCAATTGCACGGAAGGGAAAATGAAAGTCAGTGGCATGAGCTATGGTGTGAACGACACGGACATTTCGGCCTCCGTCTGCATCGAGTGCATGTTCAACGATGCCTGCAAAACCGGTTTCCGATGCCTGCATGAACAATGCGTCCCTGCCAACGAGACCAATTCTTATTGCGACTTCTCTCATGATTGCCTCGAAGGCTACTCCTGTGAAAACGAAAAATGCGTGAAGGCAACAACCGCGCCATAAAAAACCATTCATACATCGAAAAACAGAGTTTCCATTTTGGAACCTTATTACGAAGCAGGAGCTTCCGACGACTTGCCGTTTTCCTCCAACACATCCTTGAGGATATGGCGGATGGCTTTGACCACCGCCTTCTCTTCTCTTCCTTGGGGAATGATGGTCAATTTTCCGTCTGACAACCATTCGCGAAGCCAGAAATTCGCGCCATCCTCAACATCTTGGCTCGGATTGACCAGGACGGCTTGCCCCATCGCGTCTTTGTCATGATGCCTTTCGATCGCCCCGCGGAACAATGGGACGTCGGAGCCGGTATCTCCCATGGCAAAAATGATGGGGTGGCCCCTGGCGCTCAACGATTTTCGAGTCGCGACCTTGTTCAAATTCAATCCGATATTTTTCTCGATCTCCATTTCCCCAGTGTAAGAGTCCGCGGAATCCACCTCGGCCTCCATGGAAAAAATATGTTCGATCCCAAGCTTGTCCGCGAACCAATATGCCAACTCGAATGGGGCGCCGGAAATCATCACAGGCCTAACGCCCGCCTCTTTCACATTGGCGATAACCTGACCTGAATAAGGAAGAATGAGGTTGTGGCCAGTCTCTTCGAACCATTTTTTGGCCTGGCCAATCACAGCCTCTCTCTTGCACCCACGACACATTTGGGCATAGGCGCTGCCCACATTCCTCAAATGAACCTCGTATTGCTTGATATCGATCTTCGCCTTGTTCTCGCGATCCCATTTAAGGAAAAGTTCCCTGAGGTCCAACCGCCTTTCGGGAATCCCAAGGCCATATTGATCGTTGAACACAAACCGATCCAAGACCAACTTGGTCCCTGGCCGAGTGAGCGTTCCATCCAGATCGAACAACCCAAGCGGCTGGCCCATGGGAACGTCTTCCGGCCTTGTGGGTCGTCGGTATCCAAATTCAACCTTTGGTTTAGTGTCTAGTTGATCCATTGTCTAAACAAACCCATTTAACGAGTGAGGACTTCCACAATATCCTCCAACACATGCCGTATCTGGCGGATCACCTCATTTTGGGATGTGTTTTGAGGGATGATCAGCAACTGGCCCGATTCCAAATATTGGCTCATCCAAGCTTTGGCCTCGTCTTCCGTCTTCGGGCTGGGATTGATCAGGACAGCCCCCCCTTGCGGATCCAAAGGATTCTTTTTATCAATCGCCAAAGAGAACATGCGGGAATCCTTCGAGGAGTTGCCAATGGCGAACTTCACATTTCTGCCTGAGAGGTTCCGGCAAATGCCATTTTTAGCCAAAGACATTGGGGCACCCCCCTCCACCTCGCCCGTATATTTTCCATCGTGATCTTTTTCGAGCTGAAGCGAATGGAATTCGGGAATCGCAAGAAGTTTCGCAAAGGGCTCAACCAAATCCGGCGGGGCACTGGAGACGAGCACGGGCCTAAAATCGTTCTGCTTGATCAAATCGACCAATTCCCGACTATAGGGCATGATGGACTTGGATCCGGTCTCATTGACCCAACGTTCAGCCTTTTCCCTCAGTTCCCCCTGTTTCATTCCCGTGACCATTTTCGCATAAAGCATTCCGGGGTCCGGCAATTGCCTTTCAGGCTCGCTGTTTTCGATGATGTTTCTCAATTTCCTCCATTCGGCAAAACGATCCAGAAGGATTCTTCGCCTATCCCCAATGCCCATCTCCACATCCTGCACAAACCGCTCCAACAGGAAAAAATTGTTGGGCGAGGTGAGGGTCCCACCCAAATCCACCAAGGCGCAAACCTCGGAATTCGGATTGGGGTTCTGTGGTTTTTCACTTTGTGATTCCATCTCTCAAGGGTCTTAGGGAATGAAGGAGAACAATTTTTACATACTTAATATATTTTGTCAATGTTTTTATAGACGAATAAAGGGCATAGCCAAAGCCTAAAGCCCAATCCAAGCGTTGGTGCCAATCCTCGATGAGCCCCCCCCTGCTATTCCTGAGTCAGATAAAGTGCCAATTTGGCCATCCGCTTGCCGATCCGATGGAGCGATTCGTCCGAAAGCCGATCGATGGCCACAGCCATCTTGTTGAGGTCCACCTTTTGAGCCTGGGCCAGCTCAGACTTGATTTGTGAACGAAGGGGCTCATCTAGATCCGGGCAGTTCATCACCTCGAAAAACAACACATCACTCGCCAACTTATAATTCACCATTTCCTCGCCTGTTACCCTTGTGGTTGCGATCGAATGGGCTGCCAAAACAGCCGACCCACCTGATTCCATAAGCCCAATGGCGTTCGCAAACAACTCATGCAATTGGGCTTGGCTGGAGGTCGCGAACAAAATAGCAGGAAGTTCATAACGGCCCATTGGGATCGCCACCTTCCCCCTCAGGTCCAAGCCCACGTTAGGATTGTAGGGTATTCTTTGATTAAAATACGAATGGGCGGCCTCATGGGTTTCGAAATCCCTGATCCAGCCCTCCTTAGCCTTGGCCAGATTGAGGGTTCGGGGTACGATCTTTTGACTTTCACACCGGACTCGATGATGCCCGATCATCTTTTTGAACTGGTAAACCGACCCATTTTCGTCGAAATAGGCGATTCCGCTTTGCGGATTGTACATCCCGTTGAAATACGCCTTCTCAGACCTAGGAACGGATCTCAACGATGGGCCATCGGTCAAATACAGCAAAGGGACTTTCTGCCCTCCGAACGTTGTTGAGGCCTGACGATTCGCCCGATAAAGAGTCATCCTTGCCCCATCCGATGGATTGTACTCGGCATGCATATAATTCCCAAAGGGCAATAGGATACTGTTGACCTTTTGCATTTGAATCACGAACTGATCCGAGCCCATTTCCATACGCCCAGTCCATTTCACCCCCACCGCTTGGGCATAGGCATTGATCACTCGTTCCAAATAATCAAAAATCCTTCTTTGGCGTGCCTCGCCCCCCTCCAATTCGCTCAAATCACGCTCCGCCTCCGCGAACCATTGCCGGCACTGGGCATCGAACTGGACCAGACGCTCACGATCGACCCCCTTGGGCAAACGATCCAGCAGATCCTCGGCCCCGGGAACGATCTTTCCCATCGTAGGCAATTGGACGTCAACCATCCAATTAGCATCTGGGCTTTCGTAGGGCTTAGGAGGAACGGTATTGGCCGCGGCTGAAATCGGCGATTGCTCGAACAATTCGTCCTTGGTCCTCGCCGTCGACACGTCATCTCCCAACGTTGCCACCAAGGCCAAAACCGCCCAAGCGGATTTTCGGGTGAACTTGGCAACACGCTCCCCTTTTAGAGTTATCGGCTTTCCGGAGCAACTGACAGATCCTTCAGGCCCATGATTTAGGTGACGCTTCTTGGACATGGAACTCTGATTCGATACACTTATAAGAGATTATTATACATTAATTTTATTTTATTGCAACACATTGGTTAAACCCCCGATTTAAGTCTGATATAATCGATCCGTAATCAAAAAATGATGAAAAAACAAAACTCCATCCCGAAAAGCCTGATCAACACCCCTTACCGGAAGGAAATGTGGAAGAATGTGCAGGAGGCCTTGAAAAAAATCGAGAAAGCGATCCCCATCTCCTCCGCCTATGTGCTAGGCAGTTTCACGACCAAAAAGAAACGACCTGCCGATGTGGATTTCATCCTTCTGCTCAAAACCAAAGATCGCGACCCCAAATCCAATTGGTCGGTCGATTTGGTGCTGGCACCCGACAATGCCTTTGGCGAAAAGACCCTTGAGGATGCCAAGCAATGGATGAAGCAAAAATACGGCGCCAAAAAATCAGCGGTGATCCGNNAGCGCGCAACGGAACCCACCCGCATCGTAGCGAGACAGGGCACCAAACAGGTTTACGCAGACTTCGCTACCCTCGCGATCGTCCCGATGGGCATCATCGGACTCCAAAACCTTTTCGAGCGTCTTTCGACCTCCACGGAGGGCGTCGCCAGACTCAAAAACCTTTTCGGGTGTCTGAATCCAGCACCAAAGATCCACATCAAAATCCCCTAATGTCTGCAAATGACGGTACTGGGGCTCATTCATCAGTTCCGCGCCTAATTCCGCGACCTTTTCCGAGGCCTCGCGGTAATTCAAATTCCGTCGGTCTTTCGGTGATTCGGCACAGAAGTCGGCGAATACGAAGGAATCACCTTCGGCCCTCAACACATCGGGCTTGCCGCCAGCCTCTTCCATTTTTTGAAGAACAACCAGTTTCTCAGGGTGAGCCAGAAGCGATATTTCGACTTCGGCCCACTCAATCCCCTTGTGCCAATCGGCTTGGATCTCGAATCTGGACTTAAGGGTACTCAGTATTTTGCTTGAATCAGGAACAACTTCCGAGGGCTTTTCGGTGGCTTTCTGGTCAGCCAAGATCGCTAAAGGCAGGCCACCCTTATCGGGTTCTGAGGGGATTTCGCTGGTCATGAGGGGTTTTTCTGCCTCGGGAGTCTCGGTTTCGGCCTGCAAAGCCTCACCAATGCTGGAGGCTCGAGCCAAAAGCCCGCGGACACGTTCGCGTATGGGCTCGGGGAGCGTTTCGGCCGCCTCGAGCGTGCTAATAGCCCTCTCGAGAGAGATTTTCTCATCAGCGGCTGGCTTGGGTTCGAGTTTTTTTGCTCTGCGGGCCATAGGCGTGATTTGAAAGTTAAGAGTATATTATATCTATTTTAATTTATTTGTCAAATAATCCAAGGCAATGGCTAAAGACGTGTCCTTCAATAAACACCCCCTCCTTATTCCATAAGGGGATGCATAATTCTAATATAGCTGAACGGAAGCTTCTCTGGCCTTATATGGAAGCTATTTTAATTGCTTGAAGACCATTCTCGTCATTTCATGCATTTTGGGCTCTAGCATGGGCTGAAAACTATGTCTGACTTTCGACCTTGCCTCTTTTTGGATCATCTCACGGCGTTCAGCGCGCTTGACCATTTTAACCAATGGTTCGTTGGGGCTAACGCCTTTCATTAATTTCTCATTGGATTTGCGAGCCATATTTTCGATTTAATAGTTAATAAATATATTATACGTTATTTTTTTATTTATGTCAATTACCCGCTTTTACCCAAAGCCCAACTACCAAGCCCCATTGTGCTCTCGAGAAGCTAAAATCTACTTATTCTCCTCTAAACTCGGTTTTGCGCCTTCCAAAAAGGTCTTTTTGACCTCGTAGGGGTCAACCCCATCCACCAACTCCACAGGCTCAAAGATTTTGTCCGTTGCAGGAAGACCTTTCGCCTTGAGCAGCTGCACCAAAGCCTTTTTGGAATCCACATCCTTTATTTCAGCCAAAGGCTTTGACAAAAAATAATTGAAAACGAATTGGGGGTTTATTTCGGCCGCCAAGAGAGCGAAGGCGCAAAAATGGCGAGGATCCACACCGTTGTGATCGGCCCCAAGATCCAAGAGAACCCTTTCGAGCCTCTCCGAGTCAGAAGACATCAATTCCTTAGCTGAATTTGGCCTGGGCTTCCGATCGAGGGTTAATTTCTTTTTCTTCGAATAGACCTCCACGCCTTTCACTGAATAATCAGCCATGTCCACAACGACTTGCTCCCAATCGATGGATTTGTATCTTTCCCTTAGACCATCCATCATCTCCTCGCGCTCGATCCTGTCCAAAACCTCCTCAAACTCCTTCGTTTTTTCCAGTTCTCCCACCAATGATTCGGGATTTTCGGACCCTTTTTTCGATTTCGGAGTTTCGGCGGTTTTCTGAGGGTTAAGAGGCTCGATTGCCATTGACGGCAATTCAGCCGGATTCCACCCCATTTCCGCGATCAGCTTGTCATGCAATTGCACATCGAAGCCAGGATCGCAAATACTTTCCTTCATAAAATCGGGGAATTTTCTCGAGACGATGACCAAAAGTGCCAAAGCCCCCTTTCGATCTACCTGATCCGGCTCACCCCCCAGCGTCGAAACCACTGAGTATAATTTGCCCTTGTCCTCCAATACCTCAGCCATATTCTCGGCCTCAAAAAAAGACAAGACGTTTTGGCCAATTTCGCTTTTTTCAAATTTCCCCAAAAGGGCAAGATCGTCCACCTTTTTCCGGGTTTTCTCTGCCAATTTCCCACGCCTGGCAGGATGGCCCTTCTCGGATTCCAATCTCTTTGATTTTTCGCCAGTTTTGAGTTTTTCAGCCATAAATGATATTTAAATGCTCGACTTTATAATTATATTATAGATTATTTTAAAATATCCGTCAAACAGAGCATGACGGATATTCCAGATTCTTTTTCCTATCGGACCAAGACCTATTTCTTCTTCGACACAATGATCTGATCGACCAAGCCGTAGGCCAAGGCCGCTTCGGCATCCATGAACAAATCGCGCTCGGTGTCCTCGGAAACCTTTTTGACGGGTTTTCCGGAATGTTTGGCGATCATTTCGTTGAGCAATTTCTTGGTCTTGATGATGTGCTCGGCATGGATAGCGATATCCGTGGCCTGCCCCTCGGTGCCGCCCAACGGCTGATGGATCATGACCTCGGAATGGGGCAAGATGTAGCGCTTGCCCTTGGTGCCACCCATCAGGATGATGGAGCCGCCCGAGGCCGCGATCCCCACGCAGACGGTGGAAACGTCGCACTTGATGAGTTGCATGGTGTCGTACATGGCTAAGGTGGCGGTGACGGATCCACCTGGGGAATTCACATAAACGGTGATGTCTTTGGTGGGGTCGACTTTCTCGAGGAACAGAAGCTGGGCGATGACCACGTTGGCCACCTCGTCGTTGATGGGGCCGCCCAAAAACACGATGCGCTCCTCAAGCAGGCGCGAGTAGATGTCGTAGGCGCGCTCGCCCTGGGGCGTCTTGTCGATGACGGTTGGGATGAGATAGTTTTGCATTTGTGATTTGTGATTTAAGATTTGTGATTTGAAATCTGAAATCAGAATTCAGAAATCATAAATAATTATACCATTTATCTCTCAAAAAGGCGAGGTAGTGGCATTGACAGGAATGCACAAAAATAATTCTTTATTACTTTAAGGTTGATGTATCAATCCCAAGCTCTTTTGCAAGTTTTTCAGCATCGAATGCCTTGGGCGCCGAGATTTTGCCATTCTTACGGGCCACCACGGAATACCCTGCGTTCAATTCGATCGTTTTGTCTCCTTTTATATTGGACACGTCGAGAGTGCCTTCGATCAACTGAACCATGGTGCTGACCGCCTTCACATTCACTAAAAATGTAGTGCCACGGATCGCCAAAACGGCGCCTGAAGTCTTAACCTCAAATTTCTTTTTCAATTGATTTTTCCACTTTCCCAACAAAAACTGGAAAATCCCCTTTTTCAGCGATACAAGATTGTCGGATAGAAATGTCATGGAAGAATTTGGATTCAAGACAACCTGAGCCCCATCGGCGAACATGATCACAATCGTCTCATTTTTCTTAGCCGTTATTGTGTCTCCGGGCTTAACGTCCTTATTGAATTCCATCTTGGTGGTGTAAGGCTTGCCTGCCTTTTTTGCCTCTGCATTTTTCTTCGCCTCCTCCTCCTTTTTCTTGTCCGCCGCATCTTGGAGTTTTTTATCCTCGACCGCCTTAGTCGCCTGGCAATTATTGTAATTGAGCATGGCGCCGCGGAAATACCCATCCGCGTCACAATTCACGAACATCCAAGTCTTGATGTAATCCGCGGGGTCGCTCGCCCCAAAATTCGCGGCCGCCTTGGCCGCCAGGCTGGAGCAGGCTTCTGGCATCACGCAATCCGTGGCGAAAACGGCTGTGGACGGAATCGCCAAAACCAAAAGGGCGATTGCCAAAAGGCAGACCCCCAACACTGTTCTCCAGAGCTTCATCATAAAGAGGTGGGTTATTTTTAACACTATCTTACCCTACCCTCCCCCCAATGTCATTTCGAGTGAGCAGAGCGAATCGAGAAATCTGCGAAGTGCCATTATGGTCGATCAGATATCCGAAGATTTCTCCACTACGCTACGCTTCGGTCGAAATGACGGAGGGGGGGGCTCCGTTTCTGTCGAAATGACGGGGGGGCTCCGTTTCTGTCGAAATGACAGAAGGTGGGTGGTTCTGAGGTCAAAATGACGGGGAAATCATTCATCAAACAAATCTTGAGATAAATCTTTCCACTCTGGATTTATCGTTTCAATAAGCCACAACTTCTTCTCACGCCTCCATCTTTTGATCTGCTTCTCACGATCAATAGCTGCAACAATGCTATCCCCTTCCTCAAAATAGACCAGCTTGTGGATCTTGTACTTTTTTGTGAAACCCTCGTTTAAACCTTGTCTGTGCTCTAAAACTCTACGCAAAAGATCGTTGGTCACGCCAACGTACAACGTTTTGGCTCCATTGGTCATGATATATACAAAAAAGCTTCTTTCTGACATACAAAATAGTCGGTTGGATTCACGAGGATTTCTCGATTCGCTCTGCTCACTCGAAATGACTGGGGGATGGGGGAACGCTGCGGTCGAAATGACGGGGTGAGTACGCTGCGGTCGAAATGACAGCAGAGAGTAACGGAGACACATTATACCATCAGCCGCCTCAAAATCTCGTTCACCATCTTGGGATTGGCAGACCCTTTTGTAGCGCCCATCACTTGGCCGACCAGCGCACCGAGCGCCCGTTCCTTGCCCGCCTTGAAATCGGCGATGGACTGGGGATTTTTGGCCACGATCTCGGCGCAGATCTTCTCGAGCTCGCCCGTGTTCCCCATCACCCTGATGCCTTTTTTGTCGATCAGTTTTTGAGGTTCCAAATTGCACTCGAACAGCTCGGGGAAAATCTCTTTCGCCATCTTGCCAGTGATCGCCCCATCCTCAATCATTTTTACCAATTTCCCCAGATTCTGGGGTGTGAGTTCGCAATCGGAAATCGTGTGTCCTTTCGCATTCAACAAGGCCATAAGTTCCACCAGCACCCAGTTGGCTGTCTTTTTTGGAAACCCGGAGACATTGAACGCCTTCTCGAAATAGTCCGACAACTCCATGGATTCGGCCAATTGGCGGGAATCCGCGACAGATAAACCCAACTCGGACTGGTAACGGGCCGACTTGGCCTCTGGAAGCTCAGGGATTTCCTTGCGCAATCCCTCGACCATTTCGTGTGTGATGACGAGCGGCGGAATATCGGGCTCCGGGAAATAGCGGTAATCGGCCGCTTCTTCCTTGCTGCGCTGGGAAACCGTGACGCCACGTTCATCATCCCAACCCAATGTTTCCTGGACAACCTTTCCGCCCGCATTCAGAAGTTCTGTCTGACGCTTGATCTCGTACTCCAAGGCCTTCTCGAGGCTTCGGAACGAATTGAGGTTTTTGCATTCTGACCGGGTGCCAAACTTTTTCTCGCCCTTTGGCCGAAGCGACACATTGATGTCGAAGCGCATCATGCCCTTCTCCATATCGGCATCCGAAGCGCCCACGTAACGCACGATTTTCTGGATTTGGCGAGCATACAGACTCGCCTCCTCCACGCTGTTCATATCCGCCTCGCTCACGATTTCCATCAAAGGGGTTCCTGCACGATTCAAATCGACCAGCGTGCCATCGCCCACGTGGGTCAGCTTGCCCGCATCATCCTCCAAATGCAGACGCATCACGCGGATCACCTTGGTCGAGCCATCCTTCAGCGTAATCGTGATCTTCCCATGTTCGGAAATCGGGCGATCGTATTGGGAAATCTGGAAACCCTTGGGCAAATCGGGGTAGAAATAGCTTTTGCGGTCGAACTTGGAAAACTCCTTGATCTCGCATCCGAGAGCCAAAGCGGTCTTGATGCCCTTTTTGACCGCGTCCTCATTCGTGAGAGGAAGCGTGCCCGGGAACCCCATGCAGGTCTCGCACACATGGGTATTGGGCTCGGCATCGAAAATATCGTTGTCGCAGCGGCAAAACATCTTGGTCTTGGTGGAAATGCGGGCGTGGATCTCCAGGCCGATGACAGGTTCGAATTCCATAAACTGAGGGACTAGGGATTAGGGACTGGGGACTAGAAAGAACAAAAAATCGATTCCAGGAACTGAGCGGAACGAAGTCCTAGACCCGAGCCCCTAGACCCCGAATCAATATATCAAAAAATCATCTCGAATGGCGAGACCTTTTATAAAATGCCTGTTCGAAAATCCCTATTCCTTCGGGGGCGGAGTGGAATCAATGATCTTAAGGGTCTCATTGATCCATTGAACAAATTTCGGAGCAGGATTAAGAGCCAATGCCTCCTGCAGGCACCTTTTCGCATCAACGAAATTGCCCATCTCAAACAAATTCACAGCCCCAAAAGTCAAAGCCTCGATGTTTGTGGGGTTATTGGCCATATCCAGATCGTGCGCGAATTGAATCATCCGAGCTTCGATCTTTTTCCGCGGGCGGAGCTGTTTCAAGGCTTTGGCGATCACACGGTGGCCCAGGTCCACCTGACTATCCTGCTGTGAGAGGTCCACATAATCCTGCCATGACTTGAGGAACTGAGGGGAAAATACCTCTGGGCCTCCCAACTCGGCCTGCTCGAAAATAAAGGTTCGTAAAATATTCTCCATCTTTTCCCTTAGCTCAGGGTTGGCGATTGGCGGTAGGACGAGAGGCTGAAGGGCCTTGGCTTTCATCTTTGCATGGAAATCGGCAGTCTCATCCGGAGAAACCATGAATTCGTGTTCCACATGAGGTTCTGCGACTGGTTTTGCCGTGGCCTGCGGTACCTGAGGCCTAGAAAGGGGTGTCGGCAATCGAGGCTCCGGCTTCCCAGCCACCATAGGAGAAGATAGGGCGCTTTTAGGCCTATCGGCGGGACTCCAGCTCGGCTCACCGCCGAGCAGCGTTGAAAGGGCGGGGACATCCGCAGGGGTCTTTGGGGCATTCGCGGGTTTTGCAAAGGGGTCTTTCCTTTTTGGCGCGACCGTACCATCCAATCCCATCAAAAATTGCTTGCCATCCTTATCAATCTCTGCGGTGCCATTCTTGAAATTGGTCCCCCGTTCGAATTTAACGGTGGGCTCTGTATCGATAGGTTCAGTGGTGAACGGATCGCAAAGCCATTCCGCCCTGCCTCCACTCACTTTGAAAAAACTAATCGTCTTGTCGTCATTTACCACCTTGACCCTCCCCTGATAAACATTATCTGCGAGTTTGAAGCCTTTTTTCCTCAAATATTTCCCCTCGGGAGTAATAAAATTGGATCGGTAGTTTTCCAACATGACCCTCAGAAGCGTTTCCGCTGTCTTATTTTCCGGTGAGACCATCCAACCATTTATCTCCATCTCACGAAACCATTTATCCGAGAACAACGAGCCGTCAGGCCACTTTAAATTGAACATCTCCGAAGTGATGTCCTTTCCGTCTTCGGGGTTTTTTTCAACCACGTTTTTCGTGACGATTGTGAAAATCCCAAAAGGCTCTTTTTCGACATACGGCTCAACGGTTGGAAACTCTTTTTCCGTTGCCTTTCCAAAGCTCTCCAGCCCCCTATCCAGCTCCTCCTTGGTTATGCCTTTCAAGGCGTCCGCATCCTTATTCACATTCCCCCGGGACGTTTCGCCCCATGATTCTTCTCCCAAAAAATCCATACGCACATCCTCTTCGACGGGTGTCACGACCAATGGAGCCGGCCTTTGACCTTTTCCCATCGGTTTCGGCTGTGGATTTTCCACGGGCATCGATTCGTCTTCCACATCGATTTCGGATTCGGGCTGTCTTCGGAAGGCTTGGCCAAGACTCCTCCAAATCCGATGACCCTTGTCGCGGACCGCGGCAAAAAGCCCTTCCTCGGGTTCCACCTTGGCTTGAGGCTCCGCTTCCTGCTCTTTGACGAATTTTCTCCTTCTCAATTCCTCCATAGCCGCGGCCAGGACTTTCGGATCCTGGATTACCAGCTCATCGTCCGAACCGAGCATACGCCACGCCTTTTCAGCCGGACTTTCGACCTCCTGCGGGGCTGGCGCCTTGGGCAATATGACTGGCTTTGGTTGCGGTTCGGGAATCGACGGACTCCGATCCAATGCGTTCCACTCTGATTCTCCTGCCAAACCTGCGCCCGAAATCGGGCCTGCCCCTTCTTGCTTTTCGATCTCAACGGGGACAGGGGCTTTTTCGAAAATCAAAGCTGACGGTTCTGGCGCCTGAGCAGAAACCAGAACCTCCTTTTCCTCAATAGCCTCCGTCAATTTGGCCTTTTCCTGCTCTGCCCTTTTGGCCAGCCAATATGACTCCGCCTCTCTCCGGAGAGGCTCTATTTTACCCTCGCAACTCAACCAGTGGGCGTTGAGTTCTTCACGGACCTTGGAATGGTCCAACACCTGTGACGGATTCGATTCCAATAATTTTTTAAAATACTCCTGGGCTCTCCAATGCTTAAACGGGCTTGATGCCACCAACGCCTCTGCATCGTATTTATGCCCCATCTCATGCAATGAAGTCACTTTCACCAATGGAATTGAATAATCCGTACGCAATCTGGCTTCGATAAACCCTCGGCTGTAATCGACCAGACGCTGAACCCCCTGCTCATAACCCAATGCGGGGTCTTCCTTCGCGACCATGGCAACAAGCTCCTTTTTGAGATCCTCATCAATCACCCAGTCGGAGATTTGGAAGTCGGGACGCTGGCTAATCTTGAGGTAATAGAGTCGGATCCGCATCTTGAGGTCGGAAGGCAAAGAGGAGACCGCCAAAATGTCCATAAGGCCGTCTTTCGGGGTCACCATCGTTCCGGCGGACGTGTCTTTGACCAACACGTTTAACATAGACACCAGCTCGTCCAGTTGGGCGCCCTCGGGGGAATCGGGACCGATGGGAAACTTCTTATAGGAAACCATAAACCAAGGATTTCAGGACCTTCCTGGCGAACGAACGACGCGAAACAAAGGGTTTCCTAATATACTTTAACCTTTGGATTGGACAAGGCCTTTCTTTATTTTCCTGATGGATCCCCCTTGTCGTCCTTGGGCTGATTCGACTCCTCCGCCTTTTTCCTTGAGACATCCGAAAACGCCTTCTCCAACTGCTCCTTCCTCTTGGTATCGGATTTTCCCGATATCGGTTTTTTGACGGAAGGAGGGGGAACTGCCTTCTTTTCCACCTTTTCGGGCTTTTCGGCTGGTTTATCGAATTTTTCAAGCAGCTCCTTCTTAGCCTGCTCCAGCCCTTTTTCCGCCTCATCGACCCAGCCCGAGACTCGGGGGTCCGTGCTCAGCTCAAAGGCCACAGCACCGGCGGAAACCAATCCCAAAATCGCACCCAAGACCCAGCGGATGCGGATTCTGCGTCGTAATACGCCTTTTGCCTCCCCGTGCCTCATCTCGATTTGTTCCTTCAGCTTTTCACTTGGGGATGAATCCATGGCCCTTTCGTAAGAATCGACCGCTTGATTCAGCTCCTCATGATTTTTTCCAATTGAGAACCGAGAGAGAAAGCTCTCATTCGATCTTGCCTTAAACTCCCGAAGCTGACCTAGGACGAAATGGACTTGGGCCTTTTGGTCGCCACCCTCCACCGCGTTTTGCAACGCCTGGATTGCAGGCTCAACCAATCGGGATGGCGCTTCCGGTTCGGTTTTTTGAAGTCGCTGGATGGCCGCAAATAATGTCAAACCCATTCTCCCATAATCAAAGGCATATCCAGGGTTGTCCTGAGACAACTTATCGAACGATCCCAACTTTTTTTCCACCGATGCCAGATCCCCTTGGGAAAATTCCTCGCACAAACGGGCGAAGTGGAGTTTGGGGATCGCGTTCCCGATTTCCGTATAAACCGGTTTTCGGATAGGGGGAGGAACAGACTCCTGAAGCCTTATAGCAGCCTTGGAAACGGGTTTCCAAGCCTCCACCGATGAGCCCCTGCGCCAATACGAATCCTGGCTCCCCATCTTTGAAAGAAATACTTGTCTTACTTGACGTTGGGTGGAAGGTTGAAGGCCTGAACCCCCCAAAAGAAACTCAAAATCCGGGTAAAGCTTCCTCAGATTGTCCTTGGACCAAAGCGCATACAGATTCGTCAAGTTTTCCATTTCACGGAGCAACGGGATCAGCTTCACCTCCTCCTCGGGGTTTTGACGGAGCAAGGCGCTAAAGCTGGCCAAAAGCGGAATCGGCAAAGGTTCGATCTTCCTCCATGGCAAGGAAGCCATCTTCAGGGAAAACTGGCGCAAGCGGGCCTTGGCCCCGGCTGGGATGTCTGAACCAATCAAAGCCTCCTCGATTTCGCCGTAAGCCTTTTGGCTGCAAAGGGCCAGGTTCAGCTTCTGCGATTTCCCCTTTTCAATCATTGCGTTGAGTATTTTCCGGAATTGGCCAAAGAGCGCCATCAACCCATCTGTCTTCTCTGGATGTTCGGCCAGGAGGGTTTCAAAAAGGCCATGAAGCTCTTCCCCCAAATGGGGCTGATGCTTGTACTCCTTTGCCTCTGGAATGACCTCCAAAATATTTTTTTTCATCTCATCCCTCGGCATCCGACGCTCGGTATAGGTCCTGTAAAGATCATGGAAAACCTTCATCGTATCGAACGACATGATCCTCTCTCCCTTGGCATTGATGTAATACACCTCCTTGCCAGATCGGACGCGGGCACGCCCTCGATCATTAAAATCATCGGCCTCGTCAAAAGGCATGGGAGAAAGCCACTTGCCTTTGGAGGTCATATAATTAAATCCTTTGCCTATATTGACCCGATACAAACCGGAATGGGGATCATTGACCTGCTCAAACCACACGTCGGACACCAATGCCCCATTTTCGCGATTCAGGAAATTGGTTTTCCCACCACGACGAACCAAGGCAACCTGGTCCGTGAAAGAACTCATGGATTCGAATGCCGATTCCGGGGAATAGAGCCACTTGCCTTCCGCATCAATCAAATTGTAGCGGATCTTGCCCCCTTGCTCGATTCGGAGGATCAAACTGTTGTCGCACTGGACCGAGGCGGTCACCGAGGCGCCCTTTTCCAGATTGGGTATCGGGAACTGGGTCGCGACGAGCGCCGGATCCGCCTTCGCATCCAGCGCCAAAGAGCGGAGCATCCAGTATAAATGGGCCTTGTGCCCTCCAGAAAGACCCGAGGCCTCAATGGCCCCCTTGATTGAAATCAACATCGGTGCCCAGCCCTTTGGGAGACAGATCCCCTTGAGCGCAGCCAACGCCGAAGCGAGTTGGTCATACGACTCCTTGACCTTGGGTTCGTCCGGGTAACGCTTGCGTGCCGACTCCAATTTCTGCCAAAAGGAATCCCAATACGTGACCACGCCCTGTTCCCAACGGACCACAGGCTTTTCAATGCCTTGGCCCAAAAGGAAGGACTGAAGCTCTTCCAATGTCGCTCGAACCAATTCGCCATCCACCCCCAAGAAAAAATTATGCTTGCCGCTTCTTGCAAGAGCGACCGCGGCCATGGACACGAATCCGCTTCCAATCCCTTTCAACCTGAACTCCGTGACCTCGTCAAACCATTCATCTTTCTTCCGAGGACACAAAATACGATTCTCTTGATCTATAAAATTGAATTTGCCGCCCAATTTGACGCGTCTGAGGCCCCACTGGTTTTCCGGCCCCACCTCTTCGAACACGCTCAACATTTCAATACGGGCCCCCTCGCCTTCGATCAAAGCCTCCGTGATGCTGTCCTCGATGGCCGTCTTGCTTTTCCGATTCTCCTCTTCTTTTTTCAGAACATCGGCCACTCGCACCAAGGCGGCCTTCTTTTCCAAGATCCCCATTTCCTGAAAATAATCCTCTTCTTTGATCCCGCGCTTTTTCGCATCGGCACGCACCTCGTCGGGCGTGGCGAATTTCTCACCCACTTGGATCACGTCCTCGATACTCTTTCCAGCTGAGGATTGATTAATGTCCTGCACCATTTCATTGAGATCCCCCCACAAACCGGCCAATTCGTCATCCGCCATACTGTCCAAGGCGTCCTTGGGCGGAGGCGGAGGAACCACGCTATCGACTACAGATTGAACCACCAACTCTTTCTGCGCAGGCTCAGACTCTGAAATCGTGAGGGACAACGACCCTTCGCTCACCCCATCCAGATCCCCGATATCACCAAACAGTTCCTCGAACTTCAAACCGGAACCCTGTGGCTTTGGGTGAGCCAAAGGAGGTTTTTGATCGACAAACCGGGTCCAGATTTTAGGCGATTCCGCCCTTGCTGGGTTCTTGGATCTGACCGTGATATTCGAACGGTCGGGCAAAGGAACTAGCGAAGATTTCGGTGCCTTTTTTTCGCCCATTTTTTCACCCATAGAAGATGGCTATAAGAGTATAGGAATGGTATCATATTTAATTTTTGTCATTATGTCAAGCCATTTCCCAATCAAAAATAGGTCGCAAGCATTCATGCAAACCACAAAAAATTATCTTTCTGCATGGACATCTTTTCAGAGCCAAATCTCTTTGGATTCGAGCCTATTTTTTGCCGTTCGGCTTTTGTATATTCCGCATATCCACGATCTGAGTGCCCCCTTTGACCCTAGCTTTGCCATCGTCCCCAACCTCCATGATCGCCCCAGACACTTTGTCGATCGGCTTGCCCTTTCGCTTCCCTGCGCCCTGATCCACATTGAAGAAGGTAACCCCCTCAAGTTCATGAACACGCATCCCCTTTCCTAGGTTTGAATGCCCGAAAACGATCTTATCCACGCCCCGCTTCTCCCTCAATTCTCGGACCAATTCTGGATCCAGGTCCAATTCCCGTTCCATCTTCCCATCGACGTAATTGGCGAACGTCCTGTTGCTGGTGCACAAAAACGTGTTGAACAACTTGTCGTGGGTCGGATCATACGGATTCCCCTCCAAGAGCGTCTTTCGGAGAGTCTGCTGGAACCTAATGTTGATCTTTGCAGGGCCCATTTCAATGAGCAGGCGCAAAATCCCGTCAGTGGGATCGGTGTGGATGAACATTGTGCTCCCAATCTGCTCGCACAGTTTCATTTGGCACATCTCTTTGAGCAGGCGCGATCCAAGCGGGTGCTCTCTCATGGCCGGCAAAGCCTCGCTAAGCCTTTCTTTGTTGGCTCCGGTCACTTCGACAAAATCCTCTATCATTATCTTATTTCCCGTAAATTGGGTCAGCTCAAGAAGCCCCGCCCCTTGAGCGCTTATGGCACATTGGGTAAGAGGATCATGCATGCTCTTTAGCTCTCGGACACCCTCCTCGTCCATGTCCTCACACTCCGCCCTCCAGTCCGTCGGATCTGCCAACCCCTTCCCCAACAAATAGGAAAACATGAAATCCTCGTGATTGCCGGCGATGACCACCACGTCGCCACCCGCCTTTTTGGCCTTAGTCCTCAAAAGTTCGATGTGTTCCAAAATCTCAAACCCTTCCGTTTGCCGATCCGCGAGAATGTCGCCTAAAATGGCCACCTTCTTGGGACCCGCGATCCAATTGCCTTTCTCATCGACCACCTCCGTTTGGATCAAATTGCTCATGTAGGCCTCGAAACTCCCGTTGGAATCTCCGATCGCGACCCAAGGACCCTTCCAGTCCAGAAGTTCGTCCTCTTCTTTCGCCAAGGTCACCCTTTTCCTGACCAACAATTCCTGGATTGGGCTGGTTCCGGCGCCATCCAAAAATTCGATTTTTTTCCCCAGCCTCAGCATTTTTCTCCCAATGGAATGGCGATCCCCCCTGAAACCGCTATTGACCCCCTCAAGGTGAATGGAGCCATTTTCTTTGGACATCACTTGGAATTCATACTCTTTACCGCTTTTCGTCTTGCACCAGATCACCTCGCCAATCTGGAGCTGGAGCGGATCCAGTAGGTCGATGGGCTTCCCATAGCTCACCTGAAAGGCCCTCTTAAGGCGAAGCACCTTTTCCCTCAGGCCACATCGTTCGGTCACCAAATCCTCGTCGTTTGCGTCGCCACGGGCACGGTCGATCAAAGCGATTAGCTCTTTGGGATCGTAATGTTTTTTGCTCCCTTGGATTCCTTGGATTTTTTGAATTGTATCCAACAGCTCGTCAAAATCCGAAGCCTGTGCAATGAGAAAAGCCTGGATGACAGGAATTTTACTCAGATAATTTTTGAAAAAATCCACATAATGATTCGCGGAATCAGCCCGATTTCCATAATTTCCGACCTCGCTGAAATGCTGATAGGCCGGATGGGTTCCATCCTTGAAATCATACACAGGGTCCCGACGGACACCCACGACCGTGACCGAACTCCAATTCTGCACCGAACCGATCCACGCCCGGCCCTTTGAATCTTGGCAAAACAGGAAACGCAGCCCCCCATTTTTGGAGCCGAAAACATGTTTCCGCACTTTCCCATAAAGAGGAGATTCGTCCTCCCATTCCGCGATCGGGCGCGAAAAATCCGGTTCATCGGACTTGTTCACGAATCCAACCTTTTGGGGCTCCGTGAGCATTTCACCCAAGATTCGATCACCCTCGACCCTTCGATTTGCCGCAAAATCCTTCGCAAAATCTATCGAGTTCCTGTCTTTGACTTCCATCGCATAAGTCCCCTCGGACCGACCCACCAGTCTTGCGCTGCCTCCAAAGGCCTCGACAAATTTGTCCAGAGGCGTCACCCCATACATGGAAACCTCCGAAAGGGCTGCCTGAACCCGAAAGGGAAGGCTGAGGCTGTCCTGACCATGGCCTTTGCCGAACCAATGGATTTTGTCCTCCTTGGGCATGATCGTATTGGGCAGACAACGCCAGGTGCAATGGGAATTGCTCAAATAGAACGGGCGGACAACAAACTTTTTCCCGCTCTGGACATAACCAATGACTGCCAAATGATGCTCTTCTAGGTTCGATCCCGGGCAAAAAATGATTGAAAAATAGAAGTCCACCCCTTCGCAATTGATTTTAAATCGGGGACCCAAACCCATTTTTTGGTAATACTCGGCCGACCGTTGGCGATCAGCCTCCGTGTGGACTTCGGTGGCTTTGAGCACCTTTTCCGACTCCTCGCGACTGATTTCCTTCGGCGGCTTCTTGTAGTCCTCGATCTCCAAATCCTCCTGCCTTTCTTGTTCGGCCCGATCCCATTCGGGCTTGGGCAAAGTCGGCATTTGAACTCGAGTCTCCTCCTCAATTTCTGCGGCAGCTTTCACTGCACGCGCCTTCTCGGCGGCCCTTTCCTCGGTTGCCTTCTCACCACGCGCCTTCTCGGCAGCCGCTTTTTCAGAGGCAACCTTTTCAGCCAATACCCTTTCCGCAGCCTCTTTGTCGGCAATAGCCTTCGCGGCAGCTGCTTTCTCGTTTGCTTTATTGTCGGCCAAAGCCTTTGCTGCGGCCTCCTCGGCGGCTTTTTTATCCTCTCGCGCCTTCGCGGCGGCTTGTTCCGACGCCTCCTTCTGGGCCAAAGCCTTCACAGCGGCCTTTTCGGCAGCCACCCTTTCAACATGGGCCTTCGCAGCGGCCTTTTCGGCAGCCACCCTTTCAACATGGGCTTTTTCTTCGACCTCTTTTCTCTCCGCATCGGCTTTCTTGGCGGCCCTCTTCTCAGCCAACTTGCTTTCGGAAGCGGCCTTTTCGGCGGCCTCTTTCTCCTCTCGTGCCTTCGTGGCCGACTTTTCGGCGGCTTTCTTATCCTCAAGCGCCTTCGTGGCCGACTTTTCGGCAGCCTCTTTCTCGGCACGCGCCTTTGCGGCGGCAGCCTTCTCGGCGACAACCTTTTCGGCCAAATCTCTTTTCACAATCTCTTTGTCGGCAATTGCCTTCGCGGCGGCAGCCTTGTCAGCCAAAGCCTTGGCTTCAGCAGATTTCTCGATAACCTCCTTCTGGGCCAAAGCCTTTACGGCGGCCTCTTCGGCTGCCAGTTTCTCGGCATGCGCCTTTGTGACCGCCTTTTCCGATGCCTCCCTCTCGGCATGCGCCTTCGCAATGCCCTCTTCTACAGCCTTTTTCTCAGCCACAATCTTTGCAAGGGACTCTTCGGCAGCCTCCTTCTCGGCATGCGACTTTTCTTCAGCCTCTTTTTTCTCCGCAGCCGCTTTCTCAGCAGCGGCCCTCGCGGCCAACTCTTTTTCTGCAGCGGCTTTTTCGGCCGCCTCTTTCTCGGCCAAAGCCTTCGTGGCGGCCTCCTCGGCGATTTTCCTCTCCGCCAAAGCCTTCGCGGCGGCCTCCTCGGCGATTTTCCTCTCGGCTAACGCCCGAGCCAATTCTGCCTCTTCCGCCTTCCTTTTCTTTTCATTCCAATATGCCTCGGCAACCGATCGGCTTTGCGTCTTTTCCTCCTCGCATTTCAGCCAGTAGGCGTTGAATTCTTCCCTGACCTGAGCGGGGTCCAGTAGTTGAGGAGGATTCGATGCCCAGCTTTTTTTAAAAAAATCCAAGACTCTCCAGTGCCGGAGGGGGCCAGAAGCCACTAGCGCTTCCACATCGGCCCTCAATCGCGCCTCAGGATTTTCTATAGAGGCCTGCAAACGCTCTTGGATGAAATCCCTGCTCCGATCGACCAACTTTCGCAATTCTTTTCCAGTCTCAGCCCCTGGGTCTAACTTTGAGCCCAATGCCAAAAATTCCCCGAAGGACTGTTCGCCAATGACCAAATCGGACAAGGCAAAACCAGGCCGTCTCAAGATATCGAGATACTGAAAACGGATCCGCATCTTCAAAGCGGCAGGCAACTCCGAGGAGATCAAAAGCTCCATAAGGCCGTCTTCGGCGCCCTTCTCCTTTTTGGCTGACCCGCCCTGGATTCGCGCATTCAGCGACAACACCAGCTCATTGAGTTTGGCGTTTTCGGAGGAATCGGGGCCGATGGGGTACTTCTCGTTGGCGCTCTCTCGCTCGAACAACGAGGCGCCCTCGCTCTTTTCTTCGCTCATGGGGAAGGACCTTTAAAGTGTGTGAATGATATTATATTTGTTTATTATTTTTTGTCAAGTCTATCCCCCCATGCCAAAATCTGACCGCCAGCCTCTCCACGGCGAACAAAAATCGAAAAAAATGTGAAAACAAAACTTCTCAGAGACCCAAAGCGGCGGATAATTTCGCATAAAGATCCTCAGGCGATCCATTGTTGTCCATAGACCAATCCGGACTTTTAGGGGGTTCCTGAGCCTTGATGCGCATGGCGTAGGCCTCGGCCGAAACCCCATCGCGCTTCATGATCCGCTCCTTGGCCAAGGCTGGATCCGCCTTGATCCAAAGCATTTTTTCGCAGAGCTTCGCCAATTCCAGCTCTTTCCACAGGGCGCCCACGACCGCGATGCTCAAGTTTTTCCTCATGTTGAAATGGATCTCCTCGTCAAGACGGCGCCGAACGTAGGGATGCACGATTTCATTTAGTTTCAGGAGGGCCTTCTCGGCCGATTCAGGATGAGCGGTGTCGAACACGATTTTTCCGAGCTGGACACGGCTAATGCTATCATCCTGATTGAGGATCTTTTCGCCAAACATGTCCACAATCGACTTCCACACATTCGTGTAAGGACGATAGAGGTAATGGGCGATGGTATCGGCATCCAGCACGATCCACCCCTTTCTTTGGAGGTAGCCGGCCGCTGTGTGTTTGCCTGAACCGCTGATACCAGTGATACCGAGAACCATAAATGGGAGGATTAATTTAAACGAGTGCTTAAGGGGTAAGTGCTTAAGGGGTAAGTGCTATAGCGCTGCCCAACCTTTTTCAATCCAGCCCAACTTAAGCACTTAAGCACTTAGCCCTTACTGCTTTTTCAATTGAAAATCTTCAAATCCCTAAACGCCTCCTTGAAGGCGAGCATGCTCGAGCGGTACGTGTGCTCATCCACCTTGTAATTCATCTGGTGCGCGATGTTGTTCCTGACCTTGTGCGCCGCCCAGACCCGGTTGATGTTCTTGCCGAACAGGCGATGGGCCCTCTTGAGCTTGCTTCCCAGATTCCCACGATACCCCATCAACTGGAGCGCATGGTCCAGGAGCTTATCCGCCTCCAAAATGGCGTGACTCATGTCTTTTTCACGGATGATCTCCTTCCAGGAGCTTTGGATCTCCAGAATCTTGGCCTCTGAAACCTTTTTCCTGAAGCGTCGATAGATGACATACCCAACAAAGAGGACATCCACCAAAATAAACAGGGCCGCGATGGTCAGAAAAATTTTCATTTTTTTGTTT
This sequence comes from Candidatus Peregrinibacteria bacterium, assembly GCA_003154375.1. GTDB lineage: Bacteria > Patescibacteriota > Gracilibacteria > UM-FILTER-43-11 > UM-FILTER-43-11 > FEN-1329. The sequence continues at coordinate 12,032 of PMDG01000029.1, read as the reverse complement.
TGGTCGTGTCATCGCGACTCTGGGCCATTTTTTTTCTTGGCCCGCAAATCGCACGACAATTTTTATTTTTGTTTTTGTGGTGACGGCTATTTTTCGCCATGCGCCTGGCGACGCACCATTCCCGCCAGAAGCACTTTTAGGCTATTCGTGTCCTTCATATTCCGTTCCGTGACATACTGCTCACGGAAATGGGCGATGGACATCTCTGCCTTTTTCGGATTGTCCACGGGCCGAAGCTCGAAATGGGAACCCGACATCACCCGAAGCGTCATCTTGCCGTAGCGGAACACCGTGGCCCAAAACCCGACGATTTCATAGGTCGCGCCTTCGATATCTTCGAACCCCACCCGCGAGGAAAGATTGCTGAAAACGCCATTCCACTGGATCGTGATCACGCTCATGTTGGTGATCAGCCACGTGTCGCAATACCAATCCAAAGAAAGCCCCAGAAACCGGAGATAAGCCAACACAGACCAAGTCACCGCCAGCCAAAAAAACAGAGAGGTGTTGAATCCAAGCGCAAAAAGTCCCCATGGGATCACAAACCCGAAGAAACCGACTTCCAATGCTGGTTTCGCCAACTCCACCCAGTGTTTGTGCACCGCGTAAAGAATCTCTTCATTTTCCTCGAGGTGCTTTCCGAACAGGATCCGGTCGATGATCATACTTCGACTGCGCTCAGCACAGGTTTTTATTTTTGTGTTCGTCCCCATTATCTCAAAAACAAAACCACTTGTAAATAATTCCGAGAGCCTTTAAGCTTGAAAAGCGTTTTTCTTCCCCATGATCAAGCCCAAATCCCACCCACCAAAGATCCTCAAAGCCAAACGACCCCTTAAGGAGTTTGGGCTTTTCCTGTTGGACATCCTCTACAACGCGGTGATCATCATCGTTCTTGTGGTCTTGATCCGAACCTTTCTGATTTCCCCGTTCCGCGTTATCGGCTCCTCTATGGCCGACACCCTCGAGAACAACGAATTCATCCTGATCGACAAACTGAGCTATCGCCTTGGCGAGCCCAAACGCGGCGATCCGATCGTCTTTTTGCCCCCCATCACCAACAAATACCCGCCTAAATTCGAGGAGGCCGTCACCACTGACGCCACAGGCAAAGGCACCTTGGGAATCCGCGACCTGACCGCCCCCAAAGACGCCTTCTACTGTCACAACAAATTGGTCCAGCTTTTGTGGCTTTGCCAAGTAAAAGTCCAAGCGGAAGACTCAGCCTATTTCCTTGCCATGACCGATGCCCAAGGGGATGCCGACTGGAGCGTTTCCCAAAAGGAAACCGTGACCCCAGTCGATCTAAAGGCTGGCACATTGGGCTTCCAGGGAAATCCGAACCAATCGTATCTGGTCCGGATTTACCAATCGACTGGCCCCGAATATTTTGTGAAACGGATCATCGGCCTTCCTGGCGACACCATCCGCATCGAGAATGGCCGCGTCTACCTGAAAAAATCTGGCGCCGAGACCTTTACCGAGCTCAATGAAACCTACCTCAATTCCGAGAACCTCTTCAACACTTATTTCAAACCCAGGGACGGGGCATCGGACGAATTTGTAGTTCCTGAGGGCCATTTCTTTGTGTTAGGAGACAACCGAACCCACAGCAACGACTCCCGCCATTGGTTCTCCCCGATCGACGAACAGGCGACCCCCTTCGTCAGCCTCAACGACATTAGCGGAAAGGTCATGGTTGTGCTCTGGCCCCCGAAGTATCTGGGGTTTATTTCCGGAGGAGTATTACAATAGCGTGAAAACCCCTTTGGTTTTCACGGTCTTTCCTGCTTAAGGTCTCGTCTTCGATCGCTCACTCAGCTTCGCGACTTCCTTTCAGTAGGGTGTCGCTCTCCTATTTCAAAATCCAAAAGGGATTTTTCAATAGGAGCCTTCGTTCCAGTCGGCCTTGAAAACCCGGCCTCCTTGCACTCCGGATCGCGCCACTCGCATCTCAATCGCGGGACCCGCAAGACCCGCTCAGGCTTCGCTACGCTCGTTCGCAACCTCAGACTCGTGCGCTATTTGGCTATTAGTCCGTCCATGAATTTACTACGCACGCTCAAAGGCTCAGGCTCGGTTCGCCATTGGCACAAGTTCCTGCGGACCCATTTCGACTCCTCGCTACGCTTAGCTCATGTCCCTCGAGCTCGTTTTGGTCATGAGGGGTCATCTGAACACACATCAGAACTCAGGAGATTAACTCTTGAAATTATTCGTAGAAAATGATACAATATACTGATTAATTAACTTTTTGAAATGGAAGGACAAGCCACCCCCACCTTCATCGGCGATCCGATCACTGCCGATAGCGTTGTCTCTAAAAGCCTAACCATGGCCGAAGCCCCTATCAAAATCACCATCACCATCCCGACCAACGCCTATTTCATGTCGGGTCTTCGTGATTTCACGATGAACATCGTGAGGAACATGACTGGGTTTTCGGAACAATGGGCTTACCGTTTTCAATCCGTCATCGACGAGCTGGTCAACAATGCCATCGAATTCGGCTCTGCCCCTGGCCAAGATGTGAAAATCACGTTCTTGAGCCTCAAGGGAAAGAGCATTGAGATCTTCGTGGAGGACACCGGCACCGGTCCCGCCAAAAAAACAGCCGATGAGCTGGCCAGACTTGTGGAAGATCGCCGACACGTGAATCCATTGCAGTTGACCTCTATCCGCGGACGTGGCCTCGCCCAAATCGTGGCCAACTGGACCGATGTGCTGGAGTTCAAAAACAATACCGAGGGAGGCATGATCGTGCATGTGATGAAGGCCATCGAGTCTGGAGAGCAGTTATAAATTTACAATTTTCAATTTACAATTTTCAATCTACAATAAGAGTAACTAACCAAAACGAAAATGGCAGAAGTTCAAACCTCAATCCAAGATATCGACGCAAACGGGAAGCCGGCCAAGGTCATCCGTTTTGCCGGCCAGCTGGACGAGACCAATGTCGATATGGAAGCCAAAAAGATCTATGAAGTGATCGACGGGATGGTTGAGCCCAACTTGATTTTGGATCTCGAAGGCCTGACCTACATGAATTCCAAATCCATCGGCTATGTGACCGATTGGTATTCCCGCACCGCGGCCAAAAACGGCCGAATCGTCATTGCCCGCCCTCGACCCAATATTTTGGACATCCTTAAAGTGGTTGGAATCACCCAGATCATCCCGATCCACGACACCGTCGACGAGGCCAAGCTGGCCTTGGGCACCGTTGTGGCCGCCAAGGAATAGCCACTCGCACCCACCTCTGATATAATAGCCCCTGAGAAAACCTTGGGGGTTTTTAAATCCGAAATACGAATCCTCGAAATCCGAAAACACTCGAAACTCGAAATAGCTCAAGACACGATTGAAATCAAAATATTAGAATTTCGGATTTGAAACATTGAAAATTTTTCGTATTTCGAAGATTCGTGCTTAAAATTTTAGTAAAATATGTCCAAAAAAGATTTTTTCCTCGGAATTTTCATCGTTTTGGCCCTCATTGTCTTCGCCCAGCAGGATTTCTTCTTCAACACCCTCCCCAACAAGATCTTGGGAGGCGGTTTTAAAAAGGAGACGCTCCGGATCGTCCTCCAGAGCCCCTTGCACGACCTTTCCCCTCATAGCCTGAACTTGGACGACCTCATCCGCACTGGGAACCTTTACGAAGGTCTGGTGGCGTTCGATCGGACCCTGAAGATCGTTCCCGCCTTGGCCGTCACTTGGGGAAATGTGGATTCCCTGACGTGGGATTTCAAACTACGCGAGGAAGTGACCTTCCATGACGGCACCCCCTTCAATGCCCAAAGCGTGGTTGATAGCTTCGAAGAGGGGAAAAAAGATAGCGGAAGCCAGCTGGCCGCCCTTCTTCAGACCATTCAGGAAATCAAAATCATCAATCCTTTCGAGATCCAAGTGGTCACCGTCGCTCCAGACCCGCTGATCCTCACTAAGCTCACCAAATTCTTCATCCACCGCGAGGGCAACATTGGCACCGGCCCCTACCAAATGAAGTTCTTCGAAAAAGGCGTACGTCTTTCACTCACCGCGTACCCCAATTATTGGGGTCAACTCCCGGCTTATCAAAACGTGGACTACGCCGTGACCCAGAACAAGGTCCAACGCCAATCCGATTTCGAGCAGGGTCTCACCGACATACTGGTGGCGGTCCCGAAAGAGCAAGCCATCAATTTACCCAAGGACCAGGTCAAATCCAGCTACAGCCTGGAGGTCAACTTCATGATGTTCAAGCTGGACGATCCCCTGCTCAAGGACCGCGCGATGCGCGAGGCGATTCAGGCCATGATCGATCCTGCCAAGATCGAGGAAATCGGCAACAATTTCGTCCGGCGCGTCTCGCAATTCGTGGCCCCGGGCGTCTTCGGCTTCAACCCCGATATTCCCCAATTCCAGTACGACGAGGCCAAAGCCCCGAAAAACCTGTTCGGGGAGCAAAAAATAAAGATCACGATGGACTATCTGCCCACCTACAAGACGCTGGTTGAATACCTGGAAAAACAGTTCGAGGCGGCCGGCTTCCAGTTTGTCGGAAACCCCATCGAAGCCGATGCGCTCTTGGAACGGATCAAAAAGAACGAATCCCAACTGTATCTTCTTGGTTGGCAATCCGAAAACGGGGATGCCGGAGATTTTCTGGACTCCTTCATCTCGAGCAAAGGGGAATTCAACAACGGCCGCTACACCAATGCCGCCGTGGATCGCCTGATCGCAAAGGCCCGCATGGAACTGAACCCCCAGCTTCGCCTTGAGCTCCTACAAAAAATCATGGAGCTCGTGAACGACGACCTGATCGGAATCCCACTATTCGAATCCGCCCGCCTGTACGCCGTGAAACGAGGTGTGATTTGGGAGCCGAGGCTGGATGGGCTTGTCCTTGCGAAAGAGGTGAGATGACCCTATTCGACACTCTTGAGCCAAACCCTAAAATTAAGCTAATTTTTTTCTTGAAGCTCCTTCCGAAGGCGCGCCACGATGTCGGGTGGTGTGTTTGGGTTGCGAGACACTGATAACCTTATTGTCAGTGGCTGGTCCTTATCCGCAAGGCGCGCAAGAGCGTCGGGTGGTGTATTTTCGTTATTTGCCACAGAATTTCGTACCCCCTCCGACTCATCAATTGAAAGAAGTTCAAGAAGCTCAGGCTTAGCATTAATGTGGCCTGCGACAATTACCCTAACATTTATATTCTGATAGGTTTTGTCTTCTGAGAGGCGGACGAGAGTGTCAGGCGGAGCCTTGGGGTTAAGTGCTATCATTTCCCGAACGCGAGGATCCTCGCCCCCCGCAAGTCTTAAAAAGACATCAGGCGGGGTGCTTGCGTTGCTTGCCACCAATAGTTGAGCATCTACTAATTCGTCTTGTTTTTGCCTAAGTTGGAATGGGGTTAACGTCATGCGATCAACCCAATCAATATTTGCATTTATTTCTTTTTGCCCCAATGACCTGGCTGCCGCTTCGGCCCTTGACACATCCTCCCCACTCGATATTTTTTCGACAGTTAATTTGCCGATCTTTTCAGTGTTCGGCACAGGGGTATTGTCTGGCACGGGCGCATTTTCGTGCTGGAAAACCAAGCGGCTCTCCCGGTACAACGAAGCCATAGAAAACGGGTGGAAATAATGATTTTTCATTTTTGATTTTAAATCTTATAATTATATCATCTCTCTCTCTGAGATTCAAGAGAAAAAGGCTGCTAAATAAACCTGAAGTTCCAACTTGGAATATCAAAAACTTGCGTAAAAGTTTATTTCGCATTAGCATCGCCCCGTCTTTTGTATCTCAAATTGAATTTTATGAAAAATGATGGGTTTTTGATCCCCGTTGAGCGAATCGAACGTGCCATTTATATCATCCGCGGTCGCAAAGTTATCCTGGATCAGGACTTAGCGGCTCTTTATGGAGTGGCGACAAAAAATTTCAACAAAGCGATCAGCCGGAACAGGCAACGCTTCCCTGAAGATTTTGCCTTTCAGCTCTCCAAAGAAGAGTGGAATTCTTTGAGGTTCCAAATTGGAACCTCAAAGACCGGAAGGGGTGGCAGACGTTATCCGCCCTTTGTCTTCACAGAACATGGCGTGGTGATGGCGGCCAATTTGCTCAAAAGCGACCGTGCGATCGCGATCAGTGTCGAAATTGTGCGCGCCTTCATCCGCCTGCGCGAATTTTTGAGTTCGCAAAAAGAAATAAGCAAGGAACTCTCCGACCTCAAATCCTTTTTGCTTAAACACTCCAACACCAACGACCGCGAGTTCAAACGGGTGTGGGATGCCATCACCAAGCTGACGGAACCCTTGGATATCGGCACCAAAAATCAGCCGAAGATAGGATTTGATCTGAATCAATGACCAGCGGCCGAAGGGGCTCGACGAAGTCGCGAGTCATTGCGTCATTGGTCATTTTTGTTGTGCAATTTTAAAATTTATGATATGGTCTCGAGTATTGTATCCTTTCCCTCACCCTTTCTTATGTCCTCACCCCGCTTCCAGGCTCCCAAAGGTGTTCATGACATCCTCCCGGACGAGCACCTTTATTTCACGTTTATCAAAAAAGTCGTCCGCCATCGTTGCCGAGAGGCTGGTTTTAGGCGCATCAGCACCCCTATTTTCGAGAATGTGGAGGTTTTTGCCCGAGGGATCGGAGATTCCACGGACATCGTTGAAAAGGAGATGTTCGCGTTCGAGACAAAAGGCGGTGACAAAGTGGCACTGAAGCCCGAGGGAACCGCAGGCGTGGTGCGCGCGTACATAGAACACGGCATGCACATGTGGCCCCAGCCTGTGGAGCTTTATTACATCGAGCCCCATTTCCGCTACGACCGCCCGCAAAAGGGCCGTTTCCGCCAATTCCACCAATTCGGTTTCGAGGTGCTCGGCGAATCGGATCCCGCCCTGGACGCGCAGGTGATTGCCTTGGCGCACAAGATCAACCTAGATCTCGGCATCGCCGATCGACTCACCTTGCAGATCAACACCATCGGTTGCCCGAATTGCCGCAAGAAATACCGCGAGGATCTGATCAACTATTACACCGGCAAGGAACGAAGCCTGTGCGAAAACTGCCAAGGCCGATTGCTCCGCAACCCCTTGCGCCTGCTCGACTGCAAAGAGGAGGATTGCCAGATTTTGGCCTCGATGGCGCCCAAATTCGAGAATGCCATCGATGAGGAATGCAAGGAGCATTACGCCTTGCTCAAGGAATACCTGACCGAGCTCAAAATCCCCTTTGTGGAAAACTCGCACCTCGTGCGCGGACTCGACTATTACACCCGCACGGTGTTCGAATTCTGGAGTAAGAGCGAAGGCGCCCAAAACGCCACGGGTGGTGGCGGACGCTATGACGGACTTGTTGAACTTATGGGGGGTCAATCGACTCCGGCTATCGGATATGCCGCGGGCATCGAACGGACCATCGATTACATGAAGGAGGCTGGCATTCGCCCACCCAACAAGGACACGGTGCACGTCTTCTTGGCCCAGCTGGGGCACATTGCCAAAAAACGTTCCCTCACCCTCTTGAACGCCCTTCGCGAACGTGGCATCAATGCCGTGGGCTCCATGGGGAAAGATTCGATCAAATCCCAGATGCATGTGGCCGACCGCCACAAGGCCCAGTATGCCCTGATCATGGGGCAGATCGAAGTTCAGGAGGACACCATCATTTTGCGCAACATGACCAAGGGCAGCCAGGAGATTCTGCCGTACGAAGGTATTGTGGATGTGGTGGCGGAAAAGATCGGGGTGAAAAAATTTGATAAACGAAAATTGTGGGAAGAATAAAAGCGTGGAAACCGCTTCGGTTTCCCCGACCTTTCCCGTTCAAGGTCTCGCCTTCACCCTTTCGCTAGGCTTCGCGACTTCCCGTCGTGGGGCCCACGAGACCCACTCGGGCTTCGCTACGCACGCTCAAGGGCTCAGGCTCGGTTTGCTACTAGCTAAAGACCGCGAAACTTTTTCGACGTCTCGATACACCTGCTCGCATCCCCCGGACTCGTTCCGTGAAAAAGACTCGGGCTTTGATTGATGCTTTGTTATAATGATCGGGCATTTTATTTTTCGATCATGTCAAAAAATTACGGAGTTGTCGGAAATCCATTGAAAAACAATCTGTCGCCGATTCTCATGAATGCGGCTCTTAGGCACATGAAGATCGATGTGGATTTCAAGAAATACGAATTGGACCTACAAGATTCGGAATCGTTGGCGAATTTCTGCTACGAGACCGACTTGAACGAGATCGGAGGATTCGCCGTGGCCTCGCCTTTCCGGGAAGATATCGGGGCGTATATGGACCATTACGACCCGCTGGCTCGAATCATCAGCACGTACAACACGGTGATCAACGAGGACAGCAAACTCATCGGTTACAACACCGAATCCATCGGAGCCTTGCAAGCCTTGCAGGAAAAGACCCATATTCCCGGCAAACGGGTGTTGGTGATAGGGGCGGGCGCAGTGGGCCGAGGCCTCGCCTATAGCCTTAAGGAATTTGGGGCGGAAGTGTTTGTCCTCGATCTGGATGCGGCAAAGGCCGAGGCATTGGCCAAAGAGTATGAAATCAACGCCATAGAGCACAAAGACGTGGAGCAGGAGCAGTTCGACATCATCATCAATGCCACGCCTTGCGGATCATTCCCGAAAAAAAGCGAATCGCCCCTTTCGCAAGACCTAATCCCCTCGCATTCGGTGGTCATGGATCTGGTGCTGAACCCGATCCGCACCAAACTGATCGACGAGGCCGAGGAGGTCGGCGCGCAGGTCATCAGCGGAGAGCGGACCTTCCTTTTTTCGACCCTTCGGCAATTCGAATTATTTTTCGGACAGGAATGCCCGTTGGAAGTGATGGAGGAGGCGTTGTATGAGGCGCTGGAAAAGCAGGCCTAGGCATTCGGGAATCCAAGCTTCGGCGTTTCTCCTCACTCCTAACGCATCGCAAAAAATCATCTTTCTTCCCCGACGCTGCTCGCCGCGCGTCATCCGCTTTTTGACCGGCCAAAAAGCGGATCGAAAAATCCGCCCAATTGGGCAGGCCTTGCCCTCGCCAAATTCACCCAGTGAATTGTGCCGACGGCATCCTCGCTCCGCTTGGCCTTCCGGTCTGCGCCCCGCTCGGAACGGCCCGCCCGCAACTCATCGGGGGTTTATGATTCACTTCCCATCGTGTCGCCCCGTCCCAACAACGCAGTTCAGCATAAACCCCCGGGTCCCCCCAAAGCCGAGATCCGACGGTTGTTAGTTGAAATTCGACCAAAAGCATCTTGAGAGAGCCGGACTCGTGACGAACAGGCAGAAGGTTCTTGGATGTACAACGCCGAGGAAGGGCTAAAAGGGGGCCTGGGGGGCGAGACCAGTTCGTCGATGGGGCTCGGCACCCCGCGGGGTTTGGTTTCGAGCCCCCTGGCCAAGTGGTGAGCGGGCCGACCGAACGGAGCGAGGGCGACGAACCGGAGCCCGTGGCGCAGTGAGGGCAAAACACGATTCGGCCAACGGCCAAGGGTGTTTTGAGGCTCGCCCCATTACCGGTTTTCCCGGGCATCTTTTGCCGGGACAAAAGGTGCCCGCCCGCCCGGCGAGGGCAAAAAAGAAAATAGGGGGATTCCCGCCTTCGCGGGAATGACACTTAGGGAGCGGGAATGAAAATGGTGGCGAGCGACAATCGGGACAAAAATCATGGGAGCAGAAAATTAGGTTGGGGAAAAAGGAGACGATGGTGCTTTTCAATTTTCCATCCAAGAAAAAACCAAGAAAATTATTGACCTCAGAATCAATTCAGAGTAAAAAAATATCCAATCCTAAATAAATTAATGGAAAAACCCCCTTCCGAAGCGTCAGTCGAAAACGTAAGCGAGGAAGAATTCGCGAGAGTCCTCATGGAACTGAGACCTGACCTAAGCCTCGCTACCATCGAACGTGTCCGCGCCGAAAAAATAGTGGATCCAAACGGATCCGTACGCATTTTGGTGAACAACGAAGGATTCCCCAATCAGTTCCTGCCCTATCTGGAAACCCATGTGCTTTGCGAAATCCGCATGGCCAACCGAAAAGGGTTCAACCTAAATGCACTCGCACGTAAAGAGGCCCTGAAAGCGCTTCGCGCCCAATACCCCAGAATCTCCGAGACCGTCGCCGATCGGTTACTTTCAGAATTCGTGAAAGAGACCCGGTTCGATTTCAAGCACGAGTTCGCCGTTTTGAAGGAATACCAGCACGCCGAGGCAGACGGAAAGCTGGATGAATACCACGCCTTCATCATAGCGCTCAAGGAATCCGAGAAAACGAAATACGCCGAATACCAATCCATCATGAGGCAAGTCCGCAACGATATGGCCATCCGCAAATCGATCTTCTCGAAGATCAAAACGGGGAGCAAGCACCATTTCAACAAGCGGCTTAACGCCTAAACATTGCCATAACGCAACCCTTCCCCGCCCTCCTTCGCTAAAGCTACGAAGGGCGGGGCGCAGGCGTTAGCCCAGCGAGCCTAAGCGAGTCGGAGGCGGTACGTTGGATAGGCAGTGACATGGCTGTCCCACTCAACGTACCCCTTCCCCTGCGGGTGCTCCCCCTAACCTAGGGGGAGAATGATTGGAGGAGGAAACTCCTCCTAACCCATTCGGCTTCGCTCAGGGCAGGCCTAGGGGGAGAATGATTGGAGACAAACTTTCTTGAGCTAAAGGGTCTTTTCGTGCGAAAATGAGCACAATCTAACCAAAAAAACTATGGCTAAAACTTCCCCAACGCCCAGCGCCTCGATCCGCCCTTGGCAAGGCACTCTTCTCGGTGTCCTCAATGCCATTGGCGTCGGATTCCTCGCGCTCCTTGCCCTGGGCGTCCTTTTGATGTCATTCATGGGAGGCGCGATCCTTTCCCAAATGTCCGAATCGGGGGTACAAATCCCCTCTTTCGTCACAGGCGCATTGGGGCTGATCCTGCTCATCCCTCTACTCGCTTTCCTCGCACTTGGCATTTTCATCACCTTGGGCTTTTTCAAGGGAACCCGCTGGGTCGTGATCGTCTCCATCGTCTTCACGGCTCTTGGAGTCCTCTCCGCGCTCAGCAGCGTTCGGGCTTCCATTGTCCCCCTTGTGATCGACGGACTGGTGCTTTGGGCCGAAATCATTTGCTACAAACACCCTTTCTACAACAAGAAATAGCCTCCAATAACACACCGTAACCCAAACCCCCATGGCTGATCCACGTTTCAATCTCCAGTCCTTCACCATCCGTCGGAAAATCTTCTCGCTGATGGCGACCAAATTCCACCTTTATGATCCGAACGGAAAGTTGGTTTTCTACTGCGAGATGAAACCCAATGAACTCAAGCAGGACATCCATCTTTACACGGACGAGGACATGAAAGAAGAACTCCTCACGATCCAAGCCCGGAACATCATCAATTTCTCGGGCACCTTTGACGTGATTGAAACGAAGACGGGCGAAAAAGTGGGCGCCCTCAAACGAAAAGGGGCACAATCGATCCTCAGGGACGAATGGGGAATTTTGGATCTGAATGACGTGGAAATCGGACAAGTCACCGAGGACAACATGATCTTGGCCCTGCTACGCCGATTCGTCACAAACCTGATCCCCCAGCGCTACGACTTTTTCCTGAAGGGAACCAAAGTCGCCACGTTTACGCAAAACTTCAACCCCATGGCCGAAAGGATCGCAGTCGATTTCTCGGCGACCACAGGCAACCTGCTTGATCCGCGCCTTGGGATCGCGGCGGGACTGTTGCTGGCGGCCATTGAGAGGAGACAGAGGTAAGCCGTCTGAACTGTGATTAAAGTGATTACGCTGATGAACATGATCTATGTGAAATAATCTTAACCTTTTCATTCAGAACGAAACGGCGTCACGTCGTTCGCGAACGACGTGACGGAGTGAAGTGAAGAATCTCCCGTTGACCATCACGATAGCCGTCGGAAGATCCCACGTTTCGCTCCGCTCACTCTGGATGAAAAAAGTTTAAACCCTCTCACCTAAACAACCCATGTCCTCCAAAAAAATCAACGTCGGCATCCT
>PMDG01000005.1 GCA_003154375.1 Candidatus Peregrinibacteria bacterium | reverse complement strand
CCCATAAGGGCCTCGGCTCCTGGTCATCGGCCTCAGCTGGAACTTTGCTCGCACTAAACAAACTCTGGAGTCTCAGACTTTCAGAAAGGAAATTGTCTGAAATCGCCAATAAAATGGATCCTTCCATCGCAAAAATTCTCAAAATCCATCTCAAGAACCCAAAATCTAAGAAATCGGACCCGAAAAAATGGGCCATCGTGGTCACTCCGAAATTGATCGAGATCGATCGGAATTGGATCCAAAAATTAACCTCAAAACCTGGAACCTCGCCTGAAATCATTGCTGAAAACCATTTCCCTGATTTGCGAATGATTCGAAAATCATTGACCAAGACAGGCTGGAAAGGGGTAAATATGAGTCGATTAGGCCCCGCAGTGATTGGATTTTCAAAAAAAAAGATAGGGATGACCAAAATTCCAAAAAAAATCCGCTCAAAACTTGATTTTATCTGGATCGGAAAGGCTTGTGATGGGCAATTCAAACTGATAGATTGAGCCTATGAAAACCTTGTATTCTTCCGCCTTCGCCAGCATGGTCCTCGGTTTCCTCATGGTCATGGGGTACAACAACCAGCCTGTGGAAATTGTTCGAACCGAGAAACCGCCTGAATTTGTCACCATTTTCGAGCCCAAGGAACCCATTGCGACCGACAAGGTCCAAGTCGATATTTTCGATGGCCTAAGTTGCGACCGATGCAAGACGTTTTTCGGAGATACCCTTTCAAAAATCCGTGATCTGGAAAAGGAATCGGGTGAAATCAGCCTTAAGTTATATTTCATCCCCGACATCAACGATGACACCATGAGCCAAGCCGCGATGGCCCTCAAATGCTCCGGCGACCAAGGGAAATACTGGGAAATGCACGGAAAAATCCATGAAACGGCCCCCCTAGATCCAAAATATTTCGAAAAATGGGCCAAGGATTTTAATTTGGACACTAAAAAGTTCAAGGATTGTATGGACAGCAAGCAGTTCCAGACAGAAATCGAATCCGACATCCAATACGCCTCTGAAAAAGGGATCACCGTAAAACCCTCGATCTTGGTAAACGACACCAAATTGGTCGGTGCCCAGCCCTTTGAAAACATCCAAAGGATCATTCGCAAGGCTCTGGCTGAAAAAGAGGATCAAAAAGTCGATATCCAATTCGGAGAATCCTCCACCGACCTCCAGCAAGAGCTCAAAGGCGCCTTTCAAATAACACCCGAAACTCCTCAGTCGCCTAACAACTAATACGCTCACCAGTCCCTAGCCCCTAGACACTAGCCACTTATCGATATGTGCATATTTTGTAAAATTATTAACAAGGAGATTCCTTCTGATTTCCTCTTTGAGAACGGCGATGTTGTCGCTTTCAAAGACATCCATCCAAAAGCCAAAACCCACATTCTGATCGTGCCCAAAAAACATATCGAGACCATCAAGGACCTCAAGGAGGACGAGGCGGACGAGGTGCTGGTCGGAAAGATGGTTCTGGTTGCACAGGATATCGCCAAAGGTTTAAAGCTCGATGGCTACCAACTGCTCTTCAACGTCGGCCGCTCCGCCGGCCAAGAGGTGATGCACATCCACCTGCATTTGATGTCCCACCAATAATCAATTATGAATTAAAAATTAAGAATTGGACGGATTATTCTTAATTCATAATTCGTAATTCATAATTTATGTCAGGTACTCTTTACATCGTCGCAACGCCGATCGGCAACCTCGAGGATTTGACCCTTCGGGCCAAGCGAATTTTGGAGACGGTCGACGGCATCGCCTGCGAGGACACGCGCCATTCCGTCATTTTGTTGAACCATTATGGTATAAAAAAACCGCTGATCTCGTTCCACAGTTTCAGCGGAGTCACCAAAGTGGAAAAGATCGTCGATTCCCTGCTCCAAGGTCAAAACATTGCCCTGATTTCCGATGCCGGTACCCCAGGCATTTCCGACCCGGCCTACGTCCTAATCCAAGCCGCTTTGGAAAAGAGGATCTCGATTGTCCCGATCCCCGGTGCCTCGGCCGTGATCACCGCCCTCTGCGCCTCGGGCCTGCCCACGGACAAATTTGTGTATCTCGGTTTTTTGCCAATCAAAAAAGGCCGACAAACGCTATTCAAAGAAATCGCGCTATCGCCCTACACCGTAATTTTCTATGAATCCCCGCACCGCCTTGTAAGAACACTATCCGAGCTTGGCCAGCATTTGAAACCTGACACCAAAATCGTGGTTGCCAAGGAACTTACTAAGATGTTCGAAACCTTTTTCCGTGGGACCTTGGCCGACATCACTCAAAAACTCCCCGCGGGAAATCCAAAGGGGGAATATGTGGTGATGGTTAAGCCGAGCTAATTATTGTTTTGTCGGTAACGTAGGCACCAACTGATTCAGATACTTGTCCGGAATGTATTCCAAGGGAAGCATTTCAACAGGCAAAAACTCCAAGGGATCCACTTGCACTCCGTTATGCCAGACTTCGAAATGGAGGTGCGGACCCGTGGTTTGCCAGCCAGCACCTGGGGTGCCAGGAGTTGCTCCGCTAAGGCCGATCACATCGCCTTCCTTGACCGTATCACCCGCCTTGACCAGAATCTGGGTCACATGGCCATAGACCGTAACGAATTTGTTCTTGTGGGCGAGGATGATGTAACTGTAGCCCATTCCATTGTCCTTGGTCTGGAATACATAAGCATTTGCAGGGGCGTGGATCTCGGTGAACTGTTTGGCCCGGATGTCGATGGCCTCGTGGACACCCCACTTTTTCGGATAAGTCGGATCGTGGAAATAGGCGGAAATTCCCTTATCGGGAGGCACGGGCCATTTGAAAAAGGATTTCGAGGTCGGGACCTCCACTGAATCGGGGCTTGGAGTATCCCCCTCGTTCACGACAGGATCGACCCCCGGCGCGACTGGATCGGTTACTTTGAGCTTGTCCAGTTGAACTTGGTCTGGCGTCATCTGCTTGGCTTGGGCGAGGGAATCATCGAGGACTTTTAATTTTTCCTCGATAAAATCCGCATTGTCCTTCATATTCTGGATCTGGATCGCGGATTCAAGCTGTTGCTTGAGGGACTCCTCAAGGATCTGCTGGAACTGCTCTTCCTCCCCTTGGGTCTTCTCAAGAAGGTCTTGTTTCGTCAAACGGTTGTCCTCCATGATCCGGCGCTCGTCGTTGAGCGACTGGTTCAGGCTCTCCATCTCGGCCTGTTTGGCCTGGATTTCTTGACGTTTTTCCTCAAGGGCGAGCTTTTTATCATGCAAACTGTAAAACACCTCACGCCCTGTCTTCTCCAGAATGCTGGCATACTCCTCGCCCAAAAGGTTCTCGCTCACGCTGCTATCGGCGAGAAGTAATTTGAAAGTCGTGGAGCCGTTATTGAATGTGTCCCTAAAACGCTCATCCTCGCGATAGACCATCAAAATGTAATCGAGCACGGTTTTTTGTTGGATATTCAACTCCGCCTGGCTCTGATTGAGACTGGTTATGAGACCCTTAAGGGTAATCTGCGCATCGGCGATCTGAAATTCGGCATTGCGGATCTTGTCTTTGGATTCATTAATCTGGGAATTCAGCAATTCGATCTCCCCGTCGAGCGTGTCTTTTTGTTCCTGGATGGGGACCAGGGCTTTCTGAAAATGTTTGATCTTCTTGTTGAGTTTGTCGAAATTGGCCTGCTCATCCTGAAGATTTTGCTTTATATCCTCCAGTCGCTTTTGGGTATAGGCGCGTTTGCCGCCCCAGTTGGAGATGATACTGGCCTGGTATTCCTCGAAAGAATTCTGGATATCGGTGCTTCCGGGAAGCGCGGGCGTTACAGAACCAGAAGAGGGGGTGGTATCCAACACCCCTCCGGGGACTGCAGGCAACAGGTTGCCGTTAGGATCTTTGATGCCTTGGTCGGTCACCTCATACAACTTATCGGTGAAGCCGTCGGTCGGAACAGATGGAATCGAGGGCTTGGTGGCAACGGGATCCGTTGTCTCCCCGGTCGAGAATGGAAAAATGTCGGAATCGGCGCTGGAAAGGGTGGCGGCTACCTTCTCCCCCATCGCGGTGCCCGAAAACAGCAAAACCGTTGCCGAAAGCAACAAAATCACGAATCCGAATTGTTTTGCGCTGTTTTTGACCATAAGTTAATCCTAATATTATACCAAATTTTCACTCTAAAAACAANNGTAGGTCTGTAGCACTGTTGCACTTGGCTTTTGCGAATATCCAGTTGCCCATCCGAACCTCTATTCGTTAGAATGAAAACATCTAACAATTCCCTATGTACGCCTATATCAATGGTTTGGTCATCGATAAAAATGAGAAATCCCTAGTGGTCCTGGCCCAAAGCATCGGATACAAAATCACGGTTCCGACCGACCTTTTGGCCAAGGCTCAAATTGACCAAAAAATTCAGCTTTTCCTGTACACCGCGGTTCGCGAAGGTGACATTTCCCTTTATGGCTTTTCGAAAAAGGAGGAACAAAATTTTTACGAGCAATTGTTGAGCGTGAGTGGAATCGGTCCAAAGACTGCAATGGATATCCTCTCGGCTCCGATCCACATGACCCAGCAGGCCATTGTGGATGGCGACACGGCGATGCTGACTAAGATCAAAGGATTGGGGGAAAAAACCGCCGACCGTTTGGTTCTCGAGCTCAAAAATAAAGTGGTGCCCATAAGTCTCAAAAAGGACTCCAAGGGTTCGGCCGTGTATAACGACGAGGCGGTCCAGGCCCTGGTGAGCCTCGGTTACGAAAAGTATCAGGTGGTCAAAACACTCTCTGAAATGCCAGCCCAAATCCAAAAAACCGAGGAAATCGTGAAATATTTCCTGAAAAAAGGTTAAATCTCTTTATTTTTCTGAGGCAAATCGGCTATAATGGGTCGAACAGAAAAATAAAAAATGATCCAAATCGATTTTCAAAACGTCTTGAGGGAATCCATTGGCCAAAGGAATGGCTTGGATAAGCGCTTTTTTGAGTCATATCTCAAAAAACGACAACCGTTGGTGAAAAAGGTGCTGGATTCCGCGCAAAAACCGGGATATGCCTTTTTGGATTTGCCAAAAGACCTGAAAACCGTTCAGGAAATCGAATATGTGGTAGAACAAGAGCAAAAAAGAAAATGGCAAAACATCGTGGTATTGGGGATTGGCGGATCCGCGCTCGGAGGAATTGCGCTCCAAGAGGCTTTGCTCGGCACCTATTCAAACCTGAATCATTCGCCACGCCTCTTTTTCGTGGATAATGTCGATCCCGATTACGTGAATTCCATTTTTTCGCTGATCGATTTCAGAAAAACATTATTCATCGTAGTCTCAAAATCCGGTGGTACCACGGAACCGATGGCGCTCTTTTCGATCGCAAAGGAAATGTTAATCAGGGTTGAGCCGAAATACTACGCGGATCACCTTATCTTTGTGACGGATTTGCATTCGGGACTTTTACTAAAGATTGCAGAAAAGGAAAATATCCGGGTGCTTGGGATCCCCTCAAAGGTGGGCGGGCGTTTCTCTGTATTGACCGCCGCTGCATTGCTTCCCGCCGCATTGGCCGGGATCAATATCCAAAAATTGATGGTGGGTGCCAAAAAAATGCTCGAAACCATACAAAAAACTGAGGACGTTAAAAATCCTGCGCTCCTTTTGGCTTGTCTGCAGCAACTGATGGACACCAAAAAAGGCAAGCCCATGGTCGTGATGATGCCCTACAAGAATCAGCTATTCCGAATCGCGGATTGGTACCGTCAGCTTTTGGCTGAAAGCATTGGAAAGAACCCAAAGACCGGTCCGACCCCTATCAATGCCCTTGGCACCACAGATCAACACTCTCAACTCCAGCTGTACAACGCGGGGCCAGACGACAAGTGGTTTATTTTCATGGAGGCCATCAAGCCTGGAGTCGACCAAAAACTGGGTAATGTTTTGCCCAAGGAAATCGGTTTCCTGAATGGTAAAAGCTTGGATCAGGTCCTCAAGGCTTCGCTTCAGGGCACCGTGGGATCGTTGACTAAAAACGGCCGTCCCAACATCAATCTCAAGCTGGATCGTGTCGACGAGGAAGCGGTTGGCGGACTCTTCATGATGTTTGAGTTCCAAGTGGCCCTGCTTGGCCTCATGTATAAAGTGGACGCCTTCGACCAGCCAGGGGTCGAACAAAGCAAAATAATTACAAAGAAAATTTTGTCTGGAAAAAATTAGCCGTAATAATCTCAATGTTCAACCAAAATAATACCAATCATTGCAATACTCGTAATCATCCAAATGGTTTCACCATAGCCGAAATGACCATCGTCATCGCTATAATGGCATTTTTGGGTGTCATCGGCACTCGGACTTTTCTGGACGAAAGGGATCGCTTTGAATTCAATAACTCGCTGGTCAAAATATTGCAGCTGGTCAAAACCGTCCGAACCTACGCGACCACCAGCTACCCGATCTACGTCGATAGGGGGGGCTTCAAAGGAAACATCATCCCCTTGGATGGATATGGGATAAAGGCTGAACTGGACAATGTCACCAAGCAATTCTCGCTCACTG
>PMDG01000067.1 GCA_003154375.1 Candidatus Peregrinibacteria bacterium | reverse complement strand
ATATTTTCGTCGTGCCGCCGTGGGAATGGATATGGTAGAACTCCAAGTATCTGCTGGAAGCATGATCGGCAGGATATTGGATCAACTTAAACGAAAAATCGGCCTCAATGTGCCAGAACGGCCTCTCGAACAAAAGACCTATCCCGCCATGGATAAGGACTATTTCGCGAATTCCGAAAACATCAAAAAGGACCTTGGATCCTATGCAACCAAAATAGGTTGCTCGGTCGAAGATCTCACAGCCCATAAATTTTTGAGTATGAAAAAAATCCCATGCTCAAACGGAGAAGGTGTAAATGGAAACACTTATCTTCAGCGCGCTTCCATCGTCTTTGGCATGAAAGGCCAACTGGCCCCGACCTTAGATGAACTTAGACTCAAAATTGGCACCAAGGCACCCACAAAGTAGGGCAGACAACCTACAAAAGAGGATTCGGCCAAGGGGAATAATCCATGAGATCGATTGAGCCCCTAGTTCGAACAGCATCTTCCTTTTGTTCCCGAAATCGCCCAGAATGGCTACAATGAAGCCATGAAACGTATCCTCTTCTACACCGACACGCCAAACTATGGCGGAGCGGAACGGCAAATGGAACTATTGGCCAAGCACCTGAAGCCTTTGGGGTTCGAGGTCTCTTTGGCTTATGGCATGTATTCCAAACTGGATGAGAAAAAAGACGAAATGAGAGCGGCTTATGCCAAGACCTATCTGCTTCCAGTCCTCCACAAGCACGATCCGCGGCATTATCATTATCTTAGGGATCTCTTGAGAGAGGAAAAATTCGATTTGTTACATCTCCACTTGTGGAACCCGGGGGCCTGTCGGTACGCCTTCTGGGCAGGACACCATGCAAAAACACCAATTGTTACAACCGAACACGACCCTTTTGAGCTCTCCGGCCTCAAGAAACTGATACAACGACACTGCCTACGAAAAACAGATCGGATCATCGCCATCAGCAGTGATAATTTTGGACAACTTAGCGAACTTGTCGAGAATCCGAAAGACCGTGTTTTCCAGATACACAACGGCATTGAACTTGGACCTTATTTGGACAACCATGACAAGGCGTCTCTCCAAATTGAAACCGGAGCCATTGTGATCACCTGCGTGGCCGAAATGCATCCCCGGAAGGGTCACAAGTTTCTGATTGAAGCATTTCAAAGGCTTCAAAAAGAATATCCAATGTTACATCTGGTTTTGGTGGGTACCGGACCCATTGAACAGGATCTCAAAGCGAGGTATAGAGCGAACCCCAACCTCCATTTCCTCGGGTGGAGGAAGGANNTATCGATCGTCGAAGCCATGGCCAGTGGCGTGCCCGTGATCGCCACGGATACGGGTGGCGCAAGGGACATTATCGAGAACGGTAAAAGCGGACTTCTGGCGCCCCCAGGGGATAGCGAAAGCCTGAGGAACGCGCTCAAGACGCTCATCGACAATCCAGGCCAGCGGAACGATATGGCCAAAAATGGACTTGAGCGGGTCAAATCCCTTTTCACGGCGGAGAGGATGGCGAGGGAAACAGCGGAACTTTACGAAAACTTATTGGGGGACTAATCGGTGAACTAATGGGGGAACTGATTGGACGAACAACAAAAAAACAATAAGTCAGCCGACTAGGCCACCTATTTGAACTATTGCTTCGGATGCCTCCGCGCCTTTGCCGCGAACTGCACATCCTTCAGCTTTTCAACGAGCATCAACATGATCTTGATGGGTTGCCAGAGATAGTGGTTCAAGAGGTCGATCGTGTCCTTGGCCTTTTCGCTGACCTTGCGCGCGTTGCGCAGGATGCAAATCAGATTGAACAAAGCGATCACCAGAAACAGCGCCACCAGCCCAATGCTGAGGGACGATACGAGATACAGGTAATCCAATGGGGTTTTGTAGAGCTCGAACATTTTCGTAGTTTAGTTTTTATTTACTGACATTTTACCACAAATAGGACAAGACACAAAACTCAAGCCCGACAACTGTCTGAACTTTGATTAAAGTGATTACGCTGATAAACATGATTGCGAAATATCGAAATCAGACAACAAAATAAAAAACTTGCCCCTGACACCTATTTACAATCCTTCGACTTTCCGGTGATCCGATGCCAGATCCGCTCTAGCAAGGTGAGGGGTCTTTCATCTGGCTTCTTTTCCTCCATGGCCAAAATCCCCTCGCCTCCGCAGAAGTCGATCACCTGCTGGATCGCGCTGCGGGCCGATTCGAAGGCCTGTCGCTTGACCTGATCCAGACTGACCACCTCGTCATCCGTCTCGTTGGCCAAAATATAATTGTGGGTCCACTGGATCATCACTGGAATGCGCTTGTCCTCAAGCCTGCTTTTCAGAACAAGGACAATCTTTTGACGGGTGAAACTCGGATCAATGCCCAAATTATCCAGATCCGTGGGCAATAATGCGATTTTAGAAGCGGGATCGATGAACTGGTGCCAATCAGATGCCCTCATAACCACCTCCCCGTCCTGCAGGGACTTGGATTCCATTTTTGAATAATGCTCCCGATAGACTTCGAAAATACCGTTTGCCATAAAATTTCGATCCTGCTTAGTGCTGAATAATTATTTTAAATTAAAATTTTAATTTGTCAACAAAAATAAACCCCCTTGGGGCCTAGTTCAATTACAATGGTTGAGCCTTCTAGCTTCCCAAATGCAAAGAAAAATTTCCCACTTTTTGCCACCCGCCCTGCTCTTGGCCCTCTCGGCCCTGCTTAGCCGTTTTTTGGGCGTGTACCGCGACCATTTGCTGGCGAAGACGTTTGGCGCGACTAGCGGAAGCGGAATCTTCAATTTGGATGTGTACTATGCCGCTTTCCGCGTTCCCGATTTGATCTATAACTTGCTCGTGGTGGGTGCCGTCTCTGCGGCCTTCATTCCGATTTTCACCCAGTATAAAAAACAAAATGACTTCAAAAACGCCTGGGAATTCGCAAGCAGTGTCCTCCACATGATTTTGATCTCCATCGGGGTGGTTTCGGGGCTCATTTATGCTTTCGCCCCCGCCCTCGCGCATGTGATCGCCGGAGGTTTCACAGACGATCAGATCGCCCTCACCGCCCACCTGATGCGGATCATGCTGCTTTCGCCCATCTTTTTCGCTTTCGCCTCTGTGCTAATCGCTGTGCAAGACAGTTTCAAGACCTTTCTTTTCCGTTCGCTTGGTCCGCTCTTCTACAATGGCGGAATCATTGTCGGAATCCTGCTTTTCGGCGAGCGTTTTGGCGTGGTTGGCGTCACGTGGGGAGTGGTACTTGGAGCTATGTTGCAGCTTTTAATCCAACTCCCTTCCCTTTGGCAGATTGGATATCGCCACGTGTGGTCGCTTGGATTCCGAAGGCCTGATGTGCGGAAGGCCCTGCTTTTGATTGTCCCTCGCGTGATCGGCTCCTCGGTGGACCAGATTGTTCTGATTGCGGCCACGCTGATCGCCAGCTTTTTGGGGACTGGCTCGATCACGGTTTTCTACCTGGCCAACAATTTGCAGGCCATGCCCCTCGGAATCATCAGCGTTTCGTTCGCCATCACCTCGTTCGCCACGCTTTCTGAGCTAGCCAGCGAACCGACGACTGATGCTTTCGCGAATGAGATCAAACGGGTCGTTGGACGTGTGCTTTTTCTGATCATTCCGTCGATCGCCGGAATCTTGATTTTAAAAGGCGACATCATCCACGCCCTGCTTGTTTATGGAAAATTCACGGCCGAGGATGCGGACCTCGCCTCCAAGGTTTTGGGTATCCTCGTGGTTTCGCTATTCGCCCAATCCCTGATGGCCATTTTGGCACGAGGCTTTTTCGCCTACCATGATACCAAAACCCCGCTTTACCGAGGCATCGCCAGCGCCATCATCGCCATTGGCGGAGGCTTCTTTTTCGCGGTGAATATGAAAATGGGAATCTTGGGCATCGCCCTAGGGTTCAGTTTGGGGGACATCATCAATTTCTTCCTGCTGTACATCATGCTTTCGCGAAAAATCGGGCACAATGTTTTGGACTGGCTCAGCACCTTCAAGATGGCCTTGGCGAGCTTGCTCATGGCAGCCGTTGTGATCGGAGCCAAAACCCTCCATCCAGTCGACGGAACGCCTTTGGTTCGGGTGGGGCTTCTGGGAGTTTATGTCGGACTTGGAATCCTTGTCTATTTCGGAGCCGCACATCTCCTGAAGTTGAAAGAGACCTACATGATTTTGGGTTGGCTAAAAAAACCTGTAAAAGAGGCACCGCAAGAAAGCGAGATGAAGACTCAGGGGGATTTGATGGATTGATTTCAAACTAAAAGCCCTCGGGCTTTCGACCACGGGGGCTTTTATTCTAAAGTTATGCGATTTGAGCCTATTTTTTATCCGTATTTTCAAATTTTGATTTGTAAGGGCAATCAATATTCTGATGACGTTGCCTAAGCAATGCTGAGCGATGGCATTTCCCTTCTTTTTCCACAGGGCAAAGAATTCTCAATGTTCCATCTCTATTCAAAACAACCAAGGCGGTGACCTTTGCGATGTCCCTTTCGTCTTTAGGATCTAAATCTTCTCCGCCTAAATTATATCCAGGGCAATTTAGCTGGGTGATGGCCTGAGCATCATGTGATTCTTTCTTAGGCATATTGAATAAATTATTAATATATGGTTAGTTAATTTAGATCAATTCTTTATATGTGTCAAGTACAAACTTGAAATCGCTTAAAAATGTGGTAAGCTAAAAATCTTTTTTTGTATTTAAACGATTTTTTGTATTCCGATGAATGATTATCCAAGGGGGAGTAATGGGAGCACCTCGCCCCTCCTGCTCAAACGCTCAAGAGAACTTCGCGTGAGACAAACGGTTCACGAGACTATTTTGTGGGCCCTTCTTCGCTCTCGCAGGCTTGGCGGTCTCAAGTTTAGACGGCAATTCCAAATCTGCCGTTTCATCGTGGACTTTTGCTGTTTTGAAAAAAGGATCATTGTGGAACTTGATGGCAGACAACATGGCGAAAGGGAACATGCTGAAAGAGATCGAGTAAGGGATGAAATACTGAAGTCCAAAGGCTACAAGATCCTTCGGGTGTGGAACAGCGAGATCAACAACAATTTGGAAGGGGTTGCCGAGCGGATTATCCAGTTGGCTGAAGGAAAATAGTTACGCCTCCTCACCCCGTCTCCGAGCTGCTCCGCTAAAAAGCGGCTTGCTCGAAGTCGGCCCTCTCCTCGGAGGAGAGGGGGCTCTTGGGCGAGAACCCCTTTGGGTGAGCCCCAGAGGGGGTGAGGAGGCGTAACAGTTACAATTGATTGACGATCTGACCAAACTGATATCCCCGCTCCTTCGAATTCTTGAACATGTCGAAACTCGCGCAGGCAGGGGACAGGGAAATGGAGTCTTCCGGCTTCGCCAATTTGAAGGCGGACTCGATGATCTTTTTGAAATCGTTGCTTTGATCGTAAGCCAGAATCTGGCGCTGTCCACCGGCCCCTAGGATCGCCTCTTGGATGCGTTTGCCTTCTTGGCCATACAAATAGACCCGAACGCCTTTTTCAACGATCTGCTGGGCTAGGAAGCTGAAATCCGCGTTCTTGGAACTGCCACCCATAAGGAGAATCAGTTTTTTGGGATCAAACTGGCCGATCGCCATCTCTGCCGCCTCGGGCGTGGTGGCGGAGGAATCGTTGTAGAAATGGACGTCGCGAAATGTGCGGACGAACTGCAATCGTTGCTCGACCCCGCGAAATAATTTCATCTGCTCGATCATGGTGGAAACCGGCACAAAATGGAGCTGTGCGATAACCACGGCGAACAGGGTGTTTTCGGGATGGGTTTTGTAATTGAGCTGATCTTTGTGGATCACCATCTCGGTCTTGCCATCAAAGGTGAGGAGCAGGTGACCCTCCTCCCAAACAACCCAGTTCGGCCCACGGCGTTGGCCAACCCAGAACAGCTGGGCCGGAGTGGCCGAGGACAGCTTGGCCGAATTTTCGTTGTTGGCATTTAGGATGGCCCAATCGGACTTGGCCTGATGGCGCAAGATGTTTTTTTTGGCTTCGATATACTCTTCCATGCTGACATGCCAGTTCTGATGGTCGGGCGTGATGTTGGTGACCGCGGCGATGTAGGGCGACTTCTTGGCATCGTGGAACTGGAAGCTGCTCGCCTCGATGAGAATTGGCCACGTAGGGTGATCCAACGCCTCTTGGAGCACGGGTTTTTTTCCATTCCCGCCCATGATGAACTTTCCACCGTAATGGGCTGCCAGAATCTGGCCCGCGAGCGCCACCGTGGTCGTTTTGCCATTGGTGCCCGTAATCGCGGTGACCCGATCGCCCGCCACATCCAGAGTCAGCTTGGTCATGGAGGTGACGAAACTGCCGGAATCGATCGCTTCTTGGACCTGGGGATCAGACAGGCGGACCCCAGGGCTTCGGATAATGGTTCGGAAATCGGACAAGTCCTCGAATGAGCCTTTCCCGAGGCGGGTTTTCACGCCATCGGGGACTTTGAGATCGGTTTTCTGGTCGCAGACGGTAATGTCTTTGATCCCTTGGCCCTGCAAAAAACGGAGGGCGTCTTGGCCCTCGGTGCCGAAGCCGAGGATGGCGACAGGGGATTCGAGATTGAGATTCATAGATTCCTAATTGGAGGTCTAATGGGTGAACTAATGGGAGAACTGATTGGGCAGGGCAATTGTGGCACAAAGACCCATGCCTATCAATTAACCCCGCCCTGAAAAGGAATGATTAAAACATAAATGTGCATTTAATTACATTTAATTAAATATAATAAACATTGACCAATTGATATGGATTGATATAGATTTGTTTTAGTTTATTTTGATTTAGATAAACATAAACAAATTTAAATAAATTAAACAAAATATAACAAAGTTAATCCTGAGGCAGAAAAAAACAAACAAATAAAAAAACGTGGACGAAAAAATTTACACCACAGATCAGGTGGCAAAAATACTGCAGATCCATCCTCTGACAGTGCTGAAATACATCAAAAGCGGCAAATTGAAAGGAGTGAAACTCGGACGAGTCTACCGGATCAGGGAGGGCGCCCTCCAACGGTTCCTAGAGCAGGAATCGACCTAGCGTCACCCACGGTTGCAAAACAAAAAAACAAAAAAACCCTTTCGGGGCTACGGCACCGGAGGGGTTTTTTAAATTTACAATTTATAATTTGCGAATTTGCAAATTCAATCAAAATAAATTTCAAAATTTCGAAAAGCCCATTGAAAATCTAGGCATTGGCCGTTCAGAATTAATTGCAAATTGCCAAATTTCAAAATTGAAAATTTCGTCTCTAGTCCATGCAATTGACGGGTTCGTTGACGGCCTTGTTGTTGCACTGCCTGTTTAGGATCGCATTCAGCTTGCTGCACATATCCGGGATGGATTTTTGATTGGACCCCTCTTGGATCTTGAGATTGATTTTGACCATTGTGCTCTCGATATCCTTGAGGCTTTCCTCGGAAACAAAATTAAGTTGTGCGCCTAAAGTAATCGGGGCGTAAATTTGATCCAAGGCCCATTGCCGCTTGTTCAGGGTATCCTGGAATACCGTGGACCACTCGTAAGAGGTACCGCTTGTGTTGGGCGGCATGGCGAGATCCCCTGCACAAGTGGAGGGCAAGCCCAACTTCTTACACATGGTAGGAATGTCTTCGCCACCAGCGCCATAAGTGTAAGAACCCGTGGCCCCCCATACCAGAAATTTGCCTACGGAGGTCAACAGCTCCAAATACGCATCCTTGGCTAGTATTTTGGCTTGGTTCAAGGTGTTGCTTAGGCCCGCGAGGCCGTTTCCGTTGATCAAGCCTTCCGGGTTGGCGCCCACATCGCCCCCCAAACTGATTTTGATTTGATTTTTTGCGATATAGGCGGCCGCATCTTGGACCGCTCGTTTTTTGGCAATATTCCACATGTCATCGATGGACCCCATAGACCCAAAATTGCCGCTAAACGTATCGATCATGCGGTTCAAGCTAACTTTTGCGTCCTCGATGGCCATGGTGATGCTTCCGAATGGGCAATCCACATAATAATCTTGGGGGGTATCTGGAAACCAAAAATCCTTATTGTCTTTTTTACTCCCATTTTTTCGGATGCCTAAAACCGTCTTGACGGTCCTAGCCCCTGTTTTCGCATCTATCTGAGTCTCATCCCCCCCCTCAATCCAACTTTGAAGATTCTTGTAATCCTCGAAAAGGGTCTGGCTGTTGGCTAGGTCACTTAGCAGGGATGACTTGAACATCTCGTTCAAAACCTCTTCCTGTAAGGCTTGGAGTTCCCATATGTCATCCCTGAGGCATGTGGAAATGCCGGTAGCCGCGGGAATCAGCAATTTGAAGCCGTCTAGGAATGATTCCGTGGCGGCTTGGATCACGATCTTCTTGGCCAATTCAGAAAACAGCGGGAAGGTGCCCGAGATTCCGCTGGCCTGACCCTGTTTTTGAAGCTCCTTGTTGTTTTTTTGGATCTTCTCCATCGCATTAACCCAAGTTCCAACCCCGTTCATCTGGCGAGCGGCAAACACATCCTGCTTGATCCTGCTCACGTCCTTGCTCAAGACTGGGGAATAAATGGCAAAAGCACCTGGAATCTGCGAGAAAAGCAGACCCAAACCCACCATCATGCCGATGAGTCGAGGTTTCATTTTGAACATTGTTTCTTTTCAAGGAATTTGACACCAGTGGCTATTTGGAGATTCAGATCCTCAAGCCGTGTGAAGCTATTTAGCATCTGGTTGAGCATGGTTGAAATCGGGCCATAGGTTTTCTGATCCATATTCATGCCCGTGGACACCGCGTTGTAATCCTTGAGTTTTTGGATGCAATCCTCCAGCGCCTTCTTTTGCTTATCGGCCTGCTGGGTGAGGATGTCTGCGCCCTGCTGGCTTGCGGAATCAGGATTCACTGTGTCTTTCTCGTTGGGATCAAGCTTGTGAGCCGCATCTTGGCATGCCTGGCTCCCCAGCAGAAACGCCTCCTCGGCCTTGGACAGGGTGGGTGTATTGCCCGACAACTTGCGCTGAAGGGCATTCACGCTCATCTTGCTGACCACATCGAGATTGATGGTAAAGCCTGGGCCCCAGCGGGTGCTTAGACCCCAAGCAGATGAGTTGTTTTCTAGCGGAGCGACATTCTGCTCAAGCATTTTGGAGAAGGTGTCGTTCATGGCCATGATGTGGCAGTCCACACAGCCTTCGTTCACGGGATACGGCGATTCGGGGCGATTGATCTTTTCGACCTTGATACAGACAAATGCCTCGATAGCTTCGGCGCTTGCCAAAATTGCCGCCTTTCTTATCACCGCTTCCGGGGGATCGTTCGGATCTGGTGCGTTATCCGCCTTGTAATTCTTTCCAAAAAGCAGTTCCCGAATGGCCTCATAATCTCCACAGGCGGATGTAGGAACGCAAGTGGAGTGCTTGTCCCCAGCGATGGTGATTTCAGCCGAAGTTTCGCCATTGGGGCAATCCGGCTTGTTGCTGGCCGGGAATTCCTTGAGCACCCCGCCCACCGTGGGCCCTATATAATTCAAAGATTGGACAGGGGGCGCTGGAGGAGGGATCTCGGTCCCCTCTGGGCAAACAGGTTCGGAATCCGAGGAGGGAGGGGCAAGGACGATCGTGCCTGCGGAGGCCGGAGCTTGCGCCTGTTGGCCTTGGGCCTGAGCGTTGGCCGAATTGGCCACGGATGGTTTGGGCACAAAAGGTTTAAAGGTGACGGCCTGAATATCCATGCAAGCTAAGGTGTTTCCAGGCTCTTTGAGACAAGCAGAGGAGCAACCGTCGCCCGACTTTGTGTTGCCATCGTCGCAGGCCTCGCCGGGATCGATGCCCGCAGGAGGATTGT
The DNA here is from genome assembly GCA_003154375.1 of Candidatus Peregrinibacteria bacterium. Taxonomy (GTDB): domain Bacteria; phylum Patescibacteriota; class Gracilibacteria; order UM-FILTER-43-11; family UM-FILTER-43-11; genus FEN-1329. The sequence goes on along the minus strand of PMDG01000067.1, from coordinate 27,286 downwards.
TATTCGTAGCGGGGGGAGTGGTTGAGGATGAGGTGTTGTCCGTCGATTCGGGTTGTTTTTTTGGAAATTTGTAGACTTCATTCATCCATTTAGCCTGGCTGCCGAAAAGGACGATCTCCACCAGATTCAGGTCCACCACCAAGTCGAATGGCGAATCCAAAAGGGTGCCGTTGGCCCACATCTCTTTGGCCTGAAATTGACGCTTGAGGGCTTTTTTGGATTTCACGAGCACTTTCTCATTCTCGTACGCCTTATGAACCAGGGGGGAATAAAACGCCTCTTCCGAGGTCATATCATCAAATTTTTTGGCCAGTAGATCCTTAACCCATTGAATATCCCTCTTGGTCCCCCAAATGCTCATCTGATCCGCCACAGCCTGATAAATGTCGTCATCGCCCTGGCGCTTCAGATCGCAGTAGGAATTCTGGTAAAACTTGAATTTCGCTGACAAATTGACCAATTTGTCGGCCGATTCGGTCGGCAGCGTCTTGGTGGAGCAGAAACTTCGGGCAGAAGCGCTGTCGCATCCGAATTCATCGGTGAAAAGAGTTTCATCGCAATTTTTCGATTCCTCCTCTTGGGCATGGGCACCGTCGATCGCGATCAACGTGCCATGGGCGGGCATGGGGACCAGAAGGCCCAATGAGATCAGAATGCCGATGATTAATGAATATTTTTTGAGCAAAATGATTTTAATAAGTGCAACAGTGCTACAGACCTACAGTGCAACAGGGTGAAATTTTAGACTTTTCATTTTTTCAAATTATTTCAGATATTATTTTTAATGCATACTCGCGTTCTCGATCACCGATGGGAGTCCCGAAACGACTTTGCGCAAGTTCTCCATGGCATGGCGATACAATTCCAAATTCCTCAGCATGCATTGGAAATGGATGTGCATCGCGAATGCCTTGCGCATCTCTTTCAGGCTATTGAAAGCCCCATCCAAAGCCGCCAGCGAATCTTGGATTTCATCATCCACCAACGTGGTGCTGAGGAATTCCCTCCTCGCATTGATTTCCGCAATGGAGAGTGGCACTCCATTTTCCTCAACCGTGACATTGCTTCGGCCCACTTGGAGCATCATTTTCAAATAATCCACATAGGTGTTATAGGTGGCCAACAAAGGTGACAACAAGGTTTCGGGGCTACCGCTTTTGAGCACCGCAGTCAATTTATCTTCCTTGAGGCAGGCGGATTCGGGCTTCATGAATTCTGGCAGGTCCGGCGCGTTGGCCGCGAAAATCCCGGAGGTGTCCCCGCCGGCCGAACTCAGCATCGCCGTCACCATCCCCTCGAATACGCATTCCATGTACAGATGATATTGGTTGCTGGCCTTTTCGAAGGTAACGCGGAAATTCAGCTCGAATTTGTCTTTGTAGGGCTTCGAAAAGTCGATCTTCGTCTCATCTATCTTCTTCGGATCATCTGGATATTTCGGCTCCAATGTTTTGCAATCCTGAATGACCTTTGGGGTTTCGGTAGTATCTTGGCTCACTGTTGCCTCGGCCAAGACAGAGCCCGTCTGTGTGCACAGGATGAGGGTTAGGACGACGATGGAGAGGATTTTTTTGAGAACCATTTTTTGAATGCCTAAGTGCTTAAGGGATAAGTGCTTAAGTACAAAATTAATCGCATTTGCCGACATAGCAGGGCAATTTTTTATCAAGTGTAAGCACTTGCTCTTTGAGAGTGGTCATATGGTCTTCCATGGCCAGCATTTTTAGCAAAATTGATGAAAATTTTTCCCTCAAGGGTTTGAGCTCTCCGTCAGCGCTGTCGGACCTCAGGGAGTTGTTCAAAGTGATAAATGCCAGGGAGGCGCTTGGGTCGAAATCCGATTTCCCATTTGGGTCGCCCGCGAATTCACGCTCCACCAGCATGCGGCAATCAAGATAGTTGGTTTGCGTTTCCGCGACCGTGTTCACATCCAGTGCCTTGCAAGCAGGAATGTATTCGAGCTTCATATCGGGAATTTCTATTCCATCGGGCGATGTGCAACCGGGCACCTGGTTAATTTCGCCTGTGGTAAGGGGCCGCTGTCCGCTGCCGGGGTTCTTGGTATCCTTCAGCGTTGCGCTTTCTGAGGCACTTCCGCTGTATTGAACCGCCTCGCATAGGTAATCCAGCCAGCAATGGTAGGTTCGTAGGCTTTCGTATCCGTCATCCACCTTTTCGCTGGTGGGTTTTTCCTGGACGATTATGCTGTTCAAATTCTTTTCCCAAGCTTTCCGCATGAGATAGCCTATATTGGCCGCGGTTTTTCCGCAGACCGACATTTTGGGGGGTGGCGGCCCATCCTTGGTCGGGTCGGGATACGGAAGCCCCGAGGCCGAATAGGTGGAGGACCGAGCAAAAACCAAACCGGCTAGGATCAGGGCGATTGCGATGATGGGGATTAATACTTTTTTCATACAATTTCGGATGGTGGGCCGAATGGTGGGCCGAATCGTTGCATTGTTGCGACCACTATTCGGTCCACAACACGGCCAACCATTCGGATCAATAGGTTACTTCATTGCTATTCTTGTAAACGGTCGTATGGTCTCTCACATCCATGATTGAGGTCATGATGACATCGCCCTTCACCAGATTGGCCTCGTAATCCAGGAAGTAACAGAGAGGCCCTTTGTTCACATAGACTCCGGGTTTGTTTTTCGCCGTATCGTCGTAAACATCGGGGCAACCATCCAGGTCGTGGACTCCGTCCAAATCCTCCGGGATTCCAGCACAGGAGTCGATGGGGGTACAAGCATCACCCACCCCGTCCCCATTCGAATCCTTCTGGTCTGGATTATAGACGAATATGCAATTATCGACTGGAGTGGTGGGCGTGGTCGGAGTCGTGGGGANNTCGTGGGCTCTTCCTTCGGGATCTCGACCCCTGCCGCTTTCGCCTTTTCCGGATCCACATCGCCATTCTCATCGAATATGCCAATCGGATTCGGGATGCCATCGTTATCGATATCCTTGTCGCAAACATCGATGATGCCATCTTTGTCCGTGTCGTTTTGGTTTGGGCTGTTGATATCGGCGCATCCCTTTTCCATCGCGTCTGGCACGTTGGGGTCCGTGCCGTTCTTGTACTCCTGCAGATTGGTGAAGCCGTCGTNNCCCACCAATCGGGCATTCCATCCTTATCGCTGTCCACCTCACGGCAATCTTGGATATTGAGCACCCCCTCAGCCATGAATGCCATTTCACCTCGAGTAATCGGCTGGTCGGGAATCACGAAACCGGAATTGCTCGGAATAAGCCCAATCTGGACGCCGGTGTACACATAATCCTTGTACCAAGCGTAATNNGTACGCAAAGCGCTCCTACGAGGAGCACAGCCACGGCCTCGGCGCGGCTGATGTTTCGTTCGGGGCGGAAGTAGCCATCGCCATATCCAGTGACCATGCCAAGCTCCTTGGCGATGGACACGCAGAAGTAATACCAAGCGATCAAGCCGACATCAGGGAACGGCTGACTTGAGGAATACTTTTGCCGCTGGACCTCGTTGGGCGTTGAGCAATCCACGCAGTTCGTGGCGCCCAAGGCGATCTTGATGAATTCGGCGCGGGTGAGCTGGGCATCTGGCTTGTAGGTGGCATCCTTATAACCCGCTACCACACGGCGATTGTAAAGGTCCAGGATTGCTTTGTAATATGGATTGTCGGGCTTCACATCCGTGAAGGGCGATTTTGCATTCGGAATGGCCGGCTTGGCCGAGGATGCCGTCGAGCTCGCATCTTGCGCGTACACGTTTGGCATGAGCCAGGCGAACCAGGGTTCCGTGGCCTTTTTCAGGAAACCAATGGTCGGCGCCAGATCGCTCCACATCTCGTCTTGGCGGATCTCAAGATGATTGAAGTCTGCCGCGATGAACACGTCGTAAATGGGATGATTGGCTCGATCCACAATCTGGAAGATAACCTTCTCATCGAGTTTGCCCGGGTTCTTCACGCGCAAGTTATACCCTGACCGCATTAGGCGGATCGCACCCGTGGTGCTGATCATGGCAATGTCCCGCTGGGTTTTCTGATCAAAAATCACGGCACCGCCCGGATAGTTTTCGGGAAGCGTGTTTCCTGGAACATTTTTCGCGATCACGCTGTCGCTACCATTTTCATCCCCAACGGTGACTCCTATAGGATAACTATTTTTGGCTGTGATCGGTTCGCTCAAGATCGTCACATCGGTATTGCCATCGGCCACATAATAGACATTGCTGAGGATCGTCTCAAAATTCTTCTTGAGGATGACTATACGGGTCGGCAACGTCCGGCTGGCGGGAACAGCACGGAAGGTGTATTCGGGATCCAAAATCTCGACTTGGCCCGTGCCTAGCCTTATCCGAGCCTTATCCTTTTGCGACTCATCGCGGACCATGACCGACGAGGGGCCAACCGTAAATCCGCTGATCGAGTAACTGCCAGCCGCATCCGTGGAATAATAGTTGTCTTTGTAGCCTTTCTTATTTCCAAGGGCCGGCTTTGTGGGCTGGTTCGACTGTTGCTTGAGCAGACCCAGATTCTTCCATGTCCCCCAGCGCTTTCGGAAGAGGCTGAACGGTAGATCGGCGAGATTGTTATCTGCCTGCCTGGGCTTCATGGCGCCTTTCACAAGCGCCTCTTCCATAAGAGGGGTGGGCTCGAGCTTGATCTCGGGAACATACACCACGACCTTGATGGTCTTTTTGTAGCGTGGGAAGGCCGAGTCCGAAATATCCTGGCTCGCGATCACATCCATCTTGAACTCCTTGGGTTCGGGCTGGGGTGGCAAATGGTAAACGGAGGTGGCTGGGCCTTCTGGCGAACCGTCTTGGTTGATATCCCAGTAGTACCGATACCCGCCTGTGGGATCCATGAAAATTTTGGAAGCCTGGATGACGCCCTCCTCGTACACCGGGACCATGAAATCCTGTGAGGGCAGATTGATCGGAGCTGGAGCATTGGCGAAAGCCTGAGGTGAGAGAAGCTCGTTGTGATTGTAATTGGACGTTCTTCCATAATGATCGAACCAGCTCGCCTTGATGTGATAGAAGCCGTTATCCATGGACAGGCGGGTCGTAGGTCCGTTGTAGGAGTCGAATAGCACCGCCTTGTTGGGGGTAAGATTGATTCCCGCATTCCCAATCGTGGGGAACACGACCTTCTTGGCTGACAAGACGTAGGCCTTGGGCTCCACGCCGAATTGGGCACGTGCATCCCTTTGATCGCCATACGAGGTGATCATGGTCCCAAAATCCACAGGCTTGCCGTCCACCAGAACCGGGGGCGCCAACTCGCCCACTGGGGGCAACAAGATGATCGTGAGGTCGGCAAGGCCGTTCTTCTGATGATCGGAATCGTAGCCCAACACCGAGCGCTCCAGCTCGATCCCGACCCCATAGAAATCGGGGTTCGAAACCGGCAACCAGTTGAACGTGGCCACCCCATTTTCCGTGAGGACTGTGGTCAACATATTGATCGACTCCTTGGCAGGCACACCCGTAGTTCCAAGCTTGAGGAAGTCGTCCAGATGGAAGTCGTTTTGGACATTCAACAAATCCGCGATCATGGAACCACTGTTCGGGACCGATGGCGCCATGTTTTGGGTGATGTTCGGAGACACCGAGAGATCGGATTTCAGGTATAGGGAAGGCCCATCGCCGTACACCACATCGGAATGGCCCGGCATTTGGGTCGGAATAAAGGCTGTCTGCGCCATGGAGGGGAAGTCGAAATACGGGACAAACTGCACGGCCAAGCCTGTGATTGGATCTATAAGGCACGACCCCAGACAGTCAGAGGTAGATGTTGACGGAGCCGTGGACTTCGCCGAATCGTAAAGCGAGCTCGTTCCCCCGCCCGTTCCACCTCCTGTCTGGGCAAGCATGGGCTTCACCTCCTCCTTGCGATCAGCGCTCTCGCCCCCATTAGGAGCGTATGCGATTTGGGTCGGCAGGGTTTCGGTGACTTGGGCGATCTCCCTCTTCCCATTTTGGATCCAAGTCATCAAATCGGGAGCCTTGGCCGCATCATTCGCCTCTTTTTCGATCTGATCGCCGTAGGCCAACAGGCTCTTTCGGACATTCTGGAGGTGTTCGATACCAGTGGGCGGGGGCAGATGGACATCGGGAACCCCCAACTCGGCCTTCACTTTCTTGTAATCGATTGGATTCTCATTGATCTCTTTGATCGATCGGGTCAGATCGTCGAATCTGGCAAGGAGTTTGGCTTTGAGCTGTTGCTGGTAAAGGTCTAGGGAATTGGCCAGCTTGGAGGCGTCGGAAGAAGCTATTGGAACAGAATTGTCTCCAGTGGACGCCTGAGGTTTTTTGAGGACCCCTTGTTTCACCAGATCATTTAATTGGGTTTCAGCATCATTGATGTCTTTTTGCAATTCTTCGGAAGTAATCTTGTTGTCCCCCAGCCATTTTTCGAACTGCTGTAGCCCCTCAAACGGATCCGTGTACCACTGGTTCATGTTCTTCTTGAAAAAGTCGTCCATTTCCGCAGACCATTTCATCCCCGCCTTGTCCAAGGCCTTGCGAGCATCGGCAATCCCATTCACATAGGACTGGTTGACTATCCGCATCCCTTCGCCAATCGATTTATCCGTGATCGAATTAATCCCATCTTGCATCTTGGTCTCGAAATCCCGCATGGCCTGGTCGCCCGCCTGGGTCAAATTGCCCAATTCCCCCATGGCCGAATCGATGCCCGCCTGGGCAGTCTGAACTGCGTCTTCGACCGACTGAATGCCTTCCCCTATGGTCTTGCTGGCCTCATCGAGCTTGCTGGCCAGCTCATCCGCGGCTTTCTGCATATCTGCACTGATAAGGGCTGGGAAATCGGTCGCAAAACCATTCCATTTGGTCGCGGCTTCCATGACCGCTTCCGCCGCAAGCTTGAAACGGATGCCCAAATGAGCCGTGGTGGTGACCCGAAGCTCATTAAAGCCTGTATCGAGAAGGCCGATATCGCCCACCTTGGGCTTCAAAAGATCCATCGGAATGAGATAGGCGGGACGATTCGTAAGCAATACCGCATGGTCCTTCAAGTAACCCTCAGGAACCGGAGTAAACGATTGTTTGACCAAGCACCAGCTCTTCAGGATCAGATCCAGAAGTTCGGTCGGCACCTGTAGTTTTCCAGGAATATCCGGAAGCTTTGGAGGCGCAGGAAGCGTGGGGAGGTTGAGGGTCGGAATCGCAGGCAACTTTGGTAACGTGGGCAGTTTCGGCAGCTCTGGCAACACGGGCATGGCAGGGATATTCGCAAGAAGCTTAAGATCGGAAAGATTGGGCAGATCGGGCAAATCGATGAGCGGGATCTTCGGCAATTGGATGGGCTGTACCACAAAGTGGACCATGGGCATCTCCAAATTGAACTTCATGTCGAAATCGGACAGGTCGATCACGATGTCGGGCCACTTGGGCATCTTGATGATCGGGATTTCCGGAATCACCAGGCCGAGCAGGGTGGCCCAGCCGAAATTGGCATTCCGCTCGTTGGTGCAGATGTCACACGAGCTTTCGAAATTCGCGAAAATGTCGAGGATCTTCCGGATCTGCTTGTAGATCTCCATGATCGTGGCGATAACCTCCATGTAGCCGATGATCTGGTTCTGGATCGTTTTGAACCATCCGCCAAAACTCTGGCTAATGGTATCCACCATGCAGGCGAACTGGCGGATGTAGTCCGCGATCTGCTTCTCGAAGAGCACAAAGTCCCTCGGAAACTTCGAATAGGACTGGATCACCTCGAGATTCTTCTGAAGGCTATTTATAAAGTCGTCCAAATTGACCACAAACTGGCCCATGACCTTGGACTTTATGCAATCTGTTGTCTTGACCTCTGGATCCGGACATTGGAGCTGGGCCAACGACTCCTTGTAGGTATCGATCTTCGTCTTGTAGAAACTGATCATTTGCTGCAGTTGCCTCTCAAAATCGTTGATGTCCGCGCTGGAAAGCCAGGGGACCTTGAAATCGATGTTCGTCTCGTTGACCGTGACGAGCGGAACCGAGTTCAACACGGCATACACCTGCTCCAGTTTGCTATTGACCCCGTTTAGCAAAGCCTCGGGCTTGGACAGGTTAGGATTGTTGCTGGTTGTAGGCACTGGGGCATTCAATGCATCCACCTGTTTCTTGAGCTTACCGAGGTCATCGAAAAACAGCATTGAGAAATCAGGGATGACCACCCGAATGGTGGGCATGGTGAGGAGCTTATTCAGGATTTCCAGGAGCTGGCGATCCAGCCAGCTGGCAATGACCCCACCGATAGAATCGAAGCTTCCCACATGGGTGTTCTTGGCGCCTTGGGAGGGCGGGTTGAAGCTCTGCTTTCCACCCAAACTTACACCCAAGCTGACCTCCATTCCGCTCCCGTCCCCACCCTGGTCGGATGACATATCCGTCGGGATGCCGGAACCGTTATTGATGGCTGCGATTCCGGAATTGGCATCGCTCACCACGGAATTGGCCGACTCCATCAACTTGTTCATCGCCTTCTCGAGAAGCTTGCACGGAGGCAAGGCACCCATGGGCAAGGCGATGGCCATGCAGTTGCCGATTGGCGGAGGATAAGGGATGGGCATCATGGCAGGCGGAACCGGCGCAGAACCCATGTAGGTCAGCCAGCACAGGGCCAGATCGATCCCGCCCGTGAGCGTTGGCATCATGTAAAACCGCAACATGGAGTTGTAGGTTCCGGAAACCGTTGTGGCGCCCAATGGCGTGGGTGCTAAGGAGAAAAACGAGGGGAAGGGGGTAGGGCCTATCGGAGGAATGATCATCGTGGCCGGGAATGAGATGATCGGCATGGCAAACGGGATTGCGCCAGGGGCCAGGAAGGCCATGTTGAACGGCATGGGGAAGCACCCGCCACCCATGCATGATAGGTCACTGACTGTCTGAGCCGCATCGGCCATGGAATCCTTTGCGCAGGTACCAGGATCCGCTGCACAGGCCTCGGGCGAGGGGGTTGCTGGCCGGCCGGACGTATTCAGTTTGCACTGGCCCATGCTGTCCTGGATCTTTGTCACCCCAAGTTCATCCATGATCGCCTTGGTCTTGTCGTAGGCGTCAGGATCGTCTTCCTTGATGTCGTTGAACTTGTTGAGCGTTTTCTGATGTTGCTCATAAACCATTTCGGCATCTGTTTTCTCCTTGACCGTGGCAGCCATACGATAGGTTCGCGGTCCAACCGAGTAATGCTCAATCAGCTGGCCTGTGGTGTTCCCCGGGGGCGAAATCATGAGGTCGGTGACGCCATCGATCGGCGCCAAGAACAAAACCTTGAGGTCTTTTTGAGAGTCGAACTCGACGGGATTCGCATAATAGCGCGTCGCATCGGAATCATTGTTCACCAGCGCCTCGTAAGTGATCGTGGTGGGAATTCCAGGAACAGGATTCAGGTTTCTGAAGTTTTGGGTAATACCCTTTTCCTGCAGGCTCATCCCGAAACACCCGCCACCGGCGCATTTCAATGTGTTCCACTGCGGGGTGACACCGCTAGGCACCGCATCGGACAATACGATTCCCGAGAGGCTTTGGCTGGTCTGCAAGGTGATTGTGTATTTCAACCTCAAGGCACCCGCTGGAACCTTAAATGGAGTATAAGGCGGAACGGGGTTGGGAATATAAATGGGCACAGGTTTATTGAGGTTCGCGACCGCTTTGCCAATGCTAACAGAGGCAGGTCCGCTGTATTCAAGCAGGGTTGGATCTTTGATGCGCTTCAATGCCACAGCAGGCTTGGGCGTGAATTTCACAGCGGCCTCGTAAGTGATGGTGATCGGCTGGCCCGATTTCAGATTCAGATTCGAGAAGAAAAGATAGGTGTCCTTCGGGGTCGAGACCATGTCTTGGCAATCGCCCAAGACGCATTTCACACTCTTGGTATCGAGCGCCAGATAGTCCGGCACCTTGTCCGAAAGGACCGTGCCGCTCAGATCTTGGCTGGATTTGAGGACCAGCGTGAATTTGAGCGCTTCTTCCAAGTCGACATCCTTGGCATTGGCACGATCCCGATTCTCAACTGTCTTGGTGGCCGTGAGGACCGGAACCTTTCCAGATTCGTAATCCGTAATCGGGGCAAAATAGGTTTCCTTGGCATCCCCTTCCGGCCAAGGCAGGGTTCCCGCATCGGGTGTGGTGCCATTTTGCTGGGCCTGGACCTGGGCCGCTTCCTGGGCCGCCACATAAGCCTTTGCATCGGCTTCAGATGGGGTGTTCGGCGGAGGACCTTTCTCTTTGAAATTCGAAAGAGCGGTCATATCTACCTCGGCAGGAGGTTTGATTTTCGTCAGTCCAAATGAGCTTGTGCTCGTCGGATCCGGGGTTGGAGAGGGAGACAAGGCGGGCGAAGGAGTGGGTATGGACGAGACTGTTTTGGGCTCAGCCATGCCTGGGAAACGGATCTTCAGGCTTTTTTTCAAATTCTGGCCAGGGGTCAGGCTGTATCCGTAGTTGGCGACCAATGTGCCGTTTTCCGGAATCTGTTCCGAGGCCTTGAAGGGTGGCTTTTTGCCTTGGGCCAACAGCGTGGGGGTCTGGTTGTAAAAAATCCGAATATCCCCTCGGCTGTCGATGGTGACAAGGTCGGGATAGCCATCGGCATCCATGTCCTGCTTGAATATCTGGTAAATCTTCTTGCCGACCTTGAGCTTCTGGTTGGTGCGGGTGATGACCTCGTGATCGTTATTGAGCACGGCCAAACGCCCCTCCTGAGTGGAGACCACCAAGTCCTCATAGCCGTCGTTCATGAAATCAAAGGAATTGATGGCCAGCACCCCATCTGCCAGATAGGCGATATTACCGCGGTCGCGATAGGGCGGATCCGTAGGACCACCTTCCATCACTCGGATACGGCCGTCCTTCATCACCACGGCCACGTCTTGGATTTTGTCGCTGTTAAAATCGAAATTGGTGATCGAAACCACATCGCTCCCTTCGGCATCCTGGTAAATTTGCCGTCCGATGGTGTTGTCGTAATTCAGGCTGGAGGCGATGGAGTTTTTGAGTTTCACGGTGGGGTCGCCCAAAAGGATTCCGTTCACTGGCAAATTGATCATCACCGCCTCGCCCACAGGGCTTCCGCCGGCAAAACGCAAAAGGTACTTGTTGTCGCCTTGGAACCCGAAATATTCGGGCAGTTTTGAATCCTCATCCGGCCCGACGGACGGGTCGTAATAAACGAGACCTGTCGGATCGCTGGTGCTCTTGCCTGAATACTCCATGCGCATCGCGAGGGCGGAATCCGCTGTCACCTCGGAGGCATTCACCGTCCTAGGTTTGAAATCGAGCCTGATCCGACTGACCTTCTCCTTATCACTCGCCAAAATCAGATCCGGGAAATCAACATCCGATTCCTTGTCGTAATACAGCTGATAGTCCAGATTCTTGATATTGATGAATTTATTCGGATTCAATCCCAAGGCGAGAATCGGGTTCCCATCCCGATCGTTAAGGTTGAAGCCCTGACCCGAGGCCTCAATCTTGAAGTTCTGGTCCGTGAGTTGCAGATACGCGGTGCCGGGGACTGGAGGTGTGTCATCACTCCACAGGGCAACCTTGTCAAAGTCCATTTTGGCTTCCAAGCTCAGGAGCGTCTTGTAATCCTTCTGGTCAAAGACCTGGAGACCCAGCGTACTGCCCATGGGTCGTGCGACGACCGCCTGGGTGGGCGTGGTGGTGAGGATCCTGTAATTGGGTTTCACGGTGAGCACCGCAGGAGATGTGGGCGTGGTCAGAAAGGAAAACACCGCTTCGGTCTTCCCTGTGAAGAGCTGGATTCCTCCGAAATAGTTTTCCTCAAAAATGTTTCCGGCCGGGAACCCAACCAGAGAGGCAAACAGGGTCTGCGGGAATTTCCCAAGACGGTCCGAGCTATCCACCCTTGAAACGAAAGAAATGTAGGTTTCCGCGGGCACCAATCCAGTGAAAGTGGCGGTCAGCCCCACTCCTCCGGTTTCTCCAAAGGCCTTGAGCTGCATTTGGCCTACCCCTCCGGTCAGCGTCACGGTATCGGACAGCAAAGACCCGTACCCCTTCGTCTTGTCCGTGATTTTGACCGCCACAGATCCGTTGAAATTCGTTGAAACCAAGCCATTCACATCCGTGACGCGGACAGGGATGGAATAGACCTTGGCGACACCCAGGTATTTTGGCGCATCGATCACCACCTTGAAGGGAGCGTTTTCCGGCTGGGTGATGGTGAGTGTCTCGGTCTGGTAAACGGGATGTTGAGCGACCACGTCGATGGTTCGGCTTGCGGGATTCGGATAGAACACCACCTCCCCACGCCCATTCACGATGCTGAAACGTCCATTGTTGATCAGAATGCCGTCCGAGGGGCGCACCAAGCCAAGCTCAGCCTCGGTGTTCACATCAGTGATGGGGGTGCCGGAAGGATCGACAACGATGGCGGTGACCTTGTAGGTGGCCCGATTGCCTTCGGCTTGGCGGATGGGACTCACAGAACTCAGCATGATCTTCGCGCTCTCCACGACCCGAAGGGGGATGGAAGGCGTTGCGCGCAGGGATCCGATCTGGACATCGATCTGGGCGTTCCCTTGGCCTTCGCTGACCTTGTCGGCCGTGAGGTCGGACTTATCTACCCCAGTGAACACTGGCACCTGAGCTCGGTCGAAATGGGCCAGGGCCGGATCGGAAACCTTAAACTCAACGGGGCTTTCAAGATATCCGACGATCGGATTTCCATCACTATTCAGCACCCGGATTTTCACGGGGATATTCTCGCCTTTGACCAAGGTGTGGCTATCCATGGTCGCCTCAAGCGTTTTCGGAACGTTTTTCGGATTATCGATCGTAAGGGAAGTATCGCTCACCACATCGAGAACGGGATCCTCCTCTTCGGGAGGCACGTCTCCGCCACAGGAATTGTCCAGGGTCACCACCTTGTCCAATTTTCCGATCTCCTCCTCCAGCCAGCATTGGACCGCATTGAACCATTCCCAGATCTCCACCCCTTCAGGATCTCCGCATTTGAACAGCGTCTTGTTATCGTTCGAGGTTGTCGCTGTCGTCGTAGGAGGAGTTGCCGGGGCGGCAGGAGGAGCTGTTGGGGTAGTGGACGAGGCAACCAGTGGCGGTTGCGGCTGGTGGGAAGCATTGAGAGCAAACTGGAACCCTTGTGCATCCCCATCGGCGACCAAGTGAAGGACTTCGTATCCCTTGGGTGGCACAATGGGCGGATTTTGAACCCCAGCCACGGCAGCGACTGGCATAAAACTGTCTTTGTCCACATAGTCCGTCAACATGGTCTTGAGTTTCTGATCAAGACCCATCTGCCTCCACAGGATTGGCTCCACCAGGGAGGCGTTTTCAGTCACGAACTTGGAGATGATATTGATTTTCGGGTCAAGAGCGGCTGCCGGATCATTGGCCTGGGCATCCGTGTACCCGAGCGCATGATTCAGCTCCTGGTTCTTTTGGGCAACCATGGTCGCCAGGTTTGCGTAAACCTCGTCCAGCGTCTGCCCAGGGACTTTGAAAAAATTGGGATACTGGAATACCTGATGCGTTCCTGCCCGATCGAATTCCACATACCGGATGCCATCCATAGGCATGTTGGGCATGGTCATATTCGAGCAGGAAGACAGATTGGTGGCATCTTTGGGCTCGGTGTGATGGATGACGCTGTCGATGGCGGAATATTCCCCTGTGAATCGGAAGGTCAGATCCTCATTGTCATTGTAGGTCGGATCCAAGGTGCCACCTTCGTAATGGAACGTGTAGGTTTTACTTGGAACAGGATGTTGCGGATCGAACAGCGCGGCGATAGCCTTGCTGGCCATCAAATGGGGCTGGGAAATCGTCTGCGCATATTCCACCATGCCTTTCGCGGTTGTCAGATCAAACTTGATGACCCCCTTGTTCACCATGTCGTTGAAAAGCTTGGTCATCATCTCTGCCCAGTTGCGGAAGGAGAAATTTATGGGGTTCTTTATCCCGAAGATCGGATCGAAACAAGGATTTGGGATCGGGAATGGGAATGGGGAAATGGGGGGGACAAGCACGCCTGTGCGGCAATAGGCTGGCTCGGAGTAAGGAGTCTTATAGTTGCTGGTCAATTGCCAATAGTCCTTGTAATTCCCCTCGGGGAGTATCCAGTTGGGGTTGTAGCTTATGTTATCGATTCTGCACTGGTCCTCCGCTGGTCCACCGAAGGGGGAGGTTGGAACGGGATCAGCTGGATTGTAGGGGGTAAAATTGAGCTCCTTGCTTCCGGCCATGTCCGCCACAGGGTTGATGGCGGTTTTGGGGTCACACAAATTAGGTCCCACGTCTTTGTGGACATGAATGTCCTTCTCGTCATCATCATAGTCGACCCTCGTGGCAATGGCGTTGTTCGAGGCACATCCCGCCACGACGTTATAGGCATACGACTCTTCAAGCTTACGATTGTCGTTATCGCCTGGAACAGCCACCGCATTTGGGTTATAGGTGCGGTTGATTTCGGTCAGGACTGAATTGTTATCCAGCACCTTGACCCCTGCCGGACGCTCTTGGCCACGGTTCAAACCGCATTGCTCAGCGGAAGAAATACCCGCCGTCGACTGGGGCGGGGGATTCTTATAGCCATAATGCAAATAGGACGGATTAGTATCCACAAAGCCTTGGGGGGCGATTCCCGGCGCAGGCGCCCCAGATGTGATCGGTTGGAAGCGGGTTCCGTCGCTGAACGCATAAAGCTCAAGATCCTTTAGGCCGCCACCGCCTTGCGTAAAGCCGATCGTATCGACTTTGGGGTCTAGATTGCCAATACCTTTCACATCGACATTAAGCTGGCTGACTGGCGTGCCTTCGTAAAATTTCTTTATTTCATCATTAATTTTATATTGCAAATCATCACCGACCTGGCCCCCGCCTTGGGCCAAATTCTTGACCTTATCTGTGGCAAAAGTCACCTGAACCTTGCTGGAATCGGAAAACTTATTTCCACCACCGTCCTCGATACTGACCACCACATGATCGAGGATATTCATATTCTGCTGGACCCCCTCCACCGCGGTATCGATTTTCTTTTCCAGCTCGACCGTTTTGGCCATCAGCGTGGTCTTCATGTAGGCGTCGCGTATGTTCGCGAGTGATGCCAGGGTGTCGAACCGTGTCGAATCCCAACGTCCCGATCCGGCCACCACAGGATTGAGCTTGCTGAGGTACGTTTGAAGGGAGTCAAGAAGGCTCTTCAGGAATCGGTCTGTGGTGAACTTGAGCGTCATCTGGTTGAACGTGGCAATGTCCTCGTCCCGGATGGGTTGGGTTCGTTCGGCGGGGGCCTTCTCCGGCTCAACCTCGGCGCTGAATTCCTTGACGATCATCTGGAGCAGACCCCTGCTGTAGCGGTTGAAAGCAGTCTCCTCCAACACTTCCATGGCCCGCTTGTAGCTCAGGTAATTCATGGTGTTCATCTTCTGGTCCACCGAGGGAAAATCGAACATGAGCAGGCGCTGGTCGAATTGGGAGTATTCGCTATTTGGGTTGTTCGAGTACTGGTTGTTCTTGTAGAAAAAATCCGCGAGTTGCTGGCGCCGGGTCGCATTGTCCTTGGACGGGGGAACGATGACCCCATGCCAGATCTCGGGGGTGGGCTTTAGGGCGCCGGAATTGAACTCGAAACGGTCGGTCTCATGGTTGTAGATGTACCGTTTTCGGTCAAAATCCGTGTAGGGGTAAAGGCTTGGGCTGGAATCCCCCGACTCCTCGGTAACGATGGGGATCGGAACATTGCCCACCAGCACCACGCCGACCAGATGGTTCTCCGTGTTCGCATTGCTCACGGCGTCCCCGAGCTCTTTGCCGGTAATCCCATCGAAATACATCTTTTCCAGGACCGTGCTGATCTTGAAAGCCGACTCATTGGGATCGACCCCGATCACCATGGCGCGAGTGTGAGGCATCCGTTTTTGGACGTTTTGGGCATATTCGTAAATCCGATTCCTCAGGGTCATCTTTTCACTCGCGGTCGTCTTCACATCCTTGGACTCATAAGTAATTTTGTCCGTTAGTAGGGAATTCTCAGCCAAAATGACCACCAGACCCATTTGGGCCGGGGCGGGGTTCGTTTTTTTGGCGACCGACTGAACCGCAGCCGCTGCAGCGACCTTCTGAGAGACTGGAGCTTGGGAGGACTGCGCTAAAGCCACAGGCACAAAAACCTCGAGCTGATTGAGCAGCATGATCGAGACCAGAAGGCCCGCGATGAGACGTTGAAATCTTTTTATTTTTTGTTTTGAGAGGTTTGTTCGAGGAGGATTTTACCAAAAAACTACCCAAAATCAAAGGCTAATATATTTATATTTATAAATATATTGCCATGGCCCGAACTTGGATCAGTATGTCTCTGATTATGTTGACTAATTAATAAAAAATTATATAATGTTTATCTTTACCTCTTCCGATGGCGGAAAAAATGGAGCTAAACACCAAAGCCTTAAACAACCCCGATTTTCGTAAGGAATATCGTCGAAGGTTGGCCGATTGCCTGCGGGGCGCCTGGTCGTACCGCGGGACCGAACAGGATTACAAACAGCTCATCGAGAAACTTTCCGACATGGAACGGTGGCTCAATTCGATGTTCGGTTCCGAGGCTGGAAAACGGTTCCCAGCCGAATTGGAGGAGTCCGTGGCGCAGGCGTGGAGGCCCGAGCATCCCGATCGGGCGAGTGTGGGCCACTCGCTCCACATCGCCGCGAGGCAGTTCGCCAAACGGATCTCGCGGATCCTGGACCATCCCGAGATCGATCAAAGCTCCATCCTGACGGTCGAGACGGACGGGTTGATCCTGCCGCCGGTCGAGAAAGAAATCCCCAAAGGCGACGGAACCCGTGAATTCAAGGAGACTCGATTCGAGGAACGCACCAAAACCCTTGTCAACGCCCTACACAGTGCCGGAATCCACCCCGAGGACCTGATACTGGTTAGAGGAAAGACAAACGACAACATGATGAGGAAAACGTCATACACGATCATCGAGATCCCAAGGCTCAATCGCGAGATCCTGGTGTGCGACCAGGTGGGCGAAGGCACATTCGTCATTTACGGCATTTTAGACCGAAAAATACTGCTGGCCACGGGCAAGGAGGGACTGCAGGAGAAATTCAGATCATTGGTCGTCAAATTCACCTGCTTTGACATCGAGGAATGGAAGAATCAGGTCACGGAGGCCCTACTCAAGGACGTAAACGTGGACGAACTGTTGAAGGTCGATGTGAGAACCCAGGAGGGGCTGAGGAAAGAGATTTTCAGGCAGGTGCCGATGGCGGGGCAGTGGGCGGGAATGAAAAGCAAAGACAAAAGATCATTTTTTTGTATCGGGCTTAAGATGCGCGCCGTCTTCTCAAAATTTGGGCTAAAGGGCAATGCCTTTTCAATGTCCAACCACTTGCAGTTGGGACGAAAAATCTATGGCGAAAACCACGAATGCCTCAGAGAGATTACCCTCGAAATGATAAAGGGTGAGATTCTAAGGCAAATCCCCACTGCCACACAATGGTCTTCCATGAGCCATCGAGAACGGGCGAAGTTGAAAATTTTTGGGGTTGGGCTTCATGCCATTGGAAATCTAATGGGCTTAAATACAAAAGCCCTTTGCAGCAGAGCGGACCATTTAAAATTAGGCCGACTTATCTATCTCGATAACACTGGCAGCCTAGACCCGGAAAAGTCCACCGAAGAGCTTGGGGCCATCATCAAGAATCTCGTTCCCAATGCCGAAGACTGGGTGCAAATGGGATATGCCAAACGTTCCGAATTCAAAGCCGACAACAAGGGTTTGGTTGCCTTGGCCACTTGCTTTGGGGTCGAAGGGGATCCTGTGAAAAATTTTTCCGCCTACCTAGCTCTTGGGAAAAAAATCTATGGGCCTGACAATTCATGCCTCCTATCCACAAAATCGAAAAAACAATTTGAAAATTCCAACCTGGAAAAAAACATCGCTGAACTAAAATCCGAGATCCTAAAGCTTGCCCCGAAACCAGAATCCTGGGCGGCCATGAAAGGAGATGATAGAAAAAAATTCAAAGCCCTTGGCATAAGCCTCTATATCATTGCACACCGGTTCGGCCTGAAGGGGAATCCATACAATAGCCTCGCCACCTATCTCGACCTCGGAAAAAAAATTTATGGAGACGAACATGAATTCCTGACCCAAAAAAAATATCCACCCCGAGATAATGCCTATTACTTGGATAAAGAAAAGATAAAACATGACCTCGAAGCATTCGCGAGTAAATTGGGGGCTGGAAAAACACCGATGGACCTTAATATCGGAAACATGGAATCCAACCGTGCCTTTTGCTCGAATGGGGAGGAGGTCAGGGGAACCACTTGGATCAGAAATGCCGTCGTGGCGCTGGGTTTCGCAAAAAACGCGGATGAGACGAGCGGTTTTTATGCCAAAACCTTAAAAATACTCTTCAAAACCGCCGGCATCGAATTAAGGGACGAAGATTATTACAGGAATCCCGAAAAGGTAAAACATGACCTTGATGCCTTCGCGAAAGATCTGGGTGAAGGAATGACATCCAATGACTTAAATACGACCAATTTGAGGCGCACCAATGCTATTTGCGCGAACGGGGAGAAAGTAAACGGCAACACATGGGTTAAGAACGCCGCTGTAGCGTTGGGTTTGGCGAAAAATTCAGTGGAGTCCAATGGCAAAAAGGCGGAGGCTCTAAAAAAACTGAAAGAAATCGCCGGCCGCATAAATTAAACCGATGTCTTCCCCATCATCTCTTTCGGAGCGGGGAGACCGAGGATTTTGAGCAATGTCGGCGCCACATCCTGAAGGCCGCCGTTTTTGACGAATTTGATCTTGTTTTCGGGGTCGCAGACAAGGAATTGGACCGGAACCACGTGATGAAAATTTTTTCGTCTACTTGCTTCTGGGCTTTTCAGGCCAAACAACATCGAGAAGCTTGGCAATCGGCCTAAGGGTGCTTTCATCCTCGCAACCCAGAATGGCGTCAGCAAGACGGTTGCGCATATCGATTTTCGAATCGATTGCCTCAGCCTTGCCCTCAATGGGGGGTACGGGGGTAATGTGGTGATCGGGATCGTTCTCCGTATCGATTAGCAAACTCGACAATTCGACCCCAAACGCCCTGGCAAGCATTTGAAGGCTGTCTAACGATGGGGTTGTCCGTCCAGTCTCAAACTGGGAAATGGCGCCACTGGTGACAGCCCGATCCACATTGGCCGCGAGATCGTCCTGGGTCCAATTATTCGCCAAACGATGGGCACGGATATTTTTGCCGATCAGACTTTGAAAATCTGGCCTTTCAAACACCTTTACCTCACCATTTTCTTGCGTGTCGCCCACAATAATTTTGCAATCAGCGCTTGGACTGGAAAGCAATTTCGACACCTCGACCCTAAAAGCCTTGGCCAAAACCAACAACGTATCCACAGAGGGGGTTGTCCGTCCAGTCTCAAACTGGGAAATGGCGGCTCTAGTGACAGCCCGATCCACATTGGCCGCGAGATCGTCCTGGGTCCAATTATTCGCCAAACGATGGGCACGGATATTTTTGCTGATCACCTGCTTTAGATCATCGTTTCTGGCGGATCCCCCTTCTTTGTCTTTAACTTCGTTATCCATAAAATCAAAATTTTAGTTTTTATTTTAACATAATTTTAATATTTTGCAATACATTTGGAAAAATCCCGCCTTTCTTCCTGAAAAGTCTCGGTAAAACCCTAGCTCCGAACACCAAATCTAAGAATTTTTGATTGAAATCAAACCAAAGCCTTCCCCGTCATCTCTTTCGGCTGTGGCAAACCGAGGATTTTGAGGACGGTTGGCGCCACATCCTGCAGGCCGCCGTTTTTGGCTTTTTTGATCTTGTTTTCGGGGTCGATCACCAAAAACTGGACGGGGTTCATGGAATGGGCGGGTTTCGGGTCACCATTGGGGTATACCATGTCATCGGCGTTGCCATGATCCGCCGTGACCAGCATTGTGTAACCGGACTTCATGGCTTGGTCGTAAAGTTTGCCGATGCAATCGTCCAAGGTTTCGACTGCCTGAATGGTGGCTTTTAGACTGCCGGAATGGCCCACCAGATCGCCGTTGGCGTAATTGACAATGATAACCTCATGATCGCCTTTTTTGAGAGCGCCCAGCACCTTTTCCGTGACCTCGGGCGCGGACATCTCGGGCTTGTCGGCGTAGGTCGGCACCTTGGGCGAATGAACGAGGATGCGGTCTTCGAGCGGGAACGGTTTTTCGATCTGGGAATTGAAGAAAAAGGTCACGTGGGCGTACTTTTCCGTTTCCGCGACCCGAAGTTGATGGATTTTGTGGTCGGAGAGCCACTTGGAGAGATTGTTTTTGACGACTGGCGACTCGTAAGCCACAGGGGCAATCGTGGAATACGGCCCCATGCAAACAAAGTGGACCTTGCCGATGGCGGGCTTGAATTCATTGAAACCAGGCTCGGTGAAGGCTGCGGTAAGCTGGGCGGTGCGATCGGTGCGGTAATTGAAAAAGATCATGGCATCATCGGACTCGACCAGGCCGCCTTTATCAATGACGATGGGGGGCAGATAATAGTCGGTGAGTTTCGCATCTTTGGCATAGGCTGACTCGACGGCTTTTTTGGGATCAGCAAACGATTCCCCTTCGCCCATCGTCATCAGGCGATAGGCTTTCTCGGTCCGCCCCCAATTCTTGTCGCGATCCATGGCGAAATAGCGGCCCACCATGGTGGCAATTTTGCCTATTTTCCGTTCGGCAATTTTTTTCTGGATCATCTTGATGAACCGCTCCACGCTGCGCTCTTCCACATCGCGGCCATCGGCGATGCAATGGATGTAAACTTTTTTCAGCTTTGCGTCAGCCGCCCAATCGATCAAGGCCAAGAGGTGACTGATGTCGGAATGGACGCCCATGTCGGAAATCATGCCGACCAAATGGAGTTTTTTACCATTTTTCTTCGCATGGTCGAAGGCGCCTTTGAGCGCAGGATTTTTACGGAACGACCCATCTTTGATGGCGCGATTGATGGCCAAAAGAAACTGAGGGACCACACGGCCCGCGCCCATGGTGAAATGGCCGACCTCGGAACCACCCATGGAGCCTTCGACTAAACCAACCGCTTCGCCCGTGGTTTGGATCAAGCTGTGCGGATATTTAGCGCGGAGTTTTGTGAAATTGGGGGTTTTGGCCAGGGTAACAGCATTCCCAGGACCCGCAGGCGCCTCGCCAACACCATCCAAAATGACCAAGAGAACCTTTTTGTCTTTTTCCATAATTTTTAGACTATTAACAAATCGGATTTTACAGGAAATTTTATGAGATAAAAATTGAAAAAATTGAATCACGAATGTCGTCGAGACGCAAAATATTGCGTCTCTACCACCCACCATTTCAACGTTACACGTTGGACCTTTTGTCGAACTTTTTGTCAAACAAACTGAGAGGTGATATGCTTTAGATTATCTTCCTTCCCCCATTTCAGATGCCTGAAAAGATCACCATCGAAGGGATTATCGCGAAGGCCAAGGAATACTTGCCTTCCATCAACGAGGAACGCGTTATGGCGGCCTACAATTTCGCCAAAAACGCTCACGAAGGCCAACTCCGCCAGTCGGGCGAGCCCTACATCCAACACCCGCTGGAAGTGGCGAATATTTTGTTGACCCTAAAACCCGACGAGGACTCTTTGGTGGCCTGCTTACTCCATGACGTTTTGGAGGACACCGACAAAAAACTGCCCGAAATCGAGGCCTTGTTCGGCACCAGCATTTCCCCTCTGCTTAAGGGGCTGGAAAAACTGGGCAAGGTGTTCTATCACGGCCAAGAACGGCAGATCGAGAACCTGAGAAAGATGTTTCTGGCCATGGCCAAGGATATCCGAGTGATTTTAATCAAACTGGCGGACCGCTTGCACAACATGCGGACCCTCCATTACCTAAAAAAGGAGGAAAAAAGGCTGATCATCGCCGAGGAGACGCTTTCCGTGTATTCCCCCATCGCCTCGCGCTTGGGTATTTATGCCATCAAAAACGAGCTGGACACCCTTTGCTTCAAGACTCTTTATCCCGTGGACTACGAGCGGATCATGAAAGAGATGGACTCTTTCACCGATTTGCAGGAAACCGTGATCCAAACCAGCACTTCAGCGCTTTCAGACATTCTGAAAAAAGAGGGGGTCGATGCCAGGATCGAAGGTCGGGTCAAAAACCCGTACAGCATCTATAAAAAACTTCGGAAAAAGGACAAGAACTATGTAACGGAACTGTACGATGTTTTTGCCCTAAGAGTCATTGTGAGCACCGATGCGGAGTGTTACCAAACGCTTGGCATCATCCACAAACACTGGACCCCGCTTTCGCGGCGCTTCAAGGATTACATCGCGGTGCCAAAATCGAACGGATATCAGAGTCTTCACACCACGATTGTCGGGCTGTGCCCCAACTTGCACAACCAGCCGATCGAGATCCAAATCCGGACCAGGGAAATGAACGAAACCGCCGAATTCGGTATCGCCGCCCACTGGGGGTACAAACAGGGGCAGCCGGTGCTCAACGAGCAAAAACTTCCCTGGGTGCAAAACCTGGTGGAACTTCACGAAAACCTGAAAAGCAACGCCGAGTTCATCGAGTCGCTGAACGTGGACATTTTTCACGACCGCATCTTTGTTCTCACACCCCGAGGCGATGTGCTGGACCTTCCCTACGATGCCACCCCGGTCGATTTCGCCTATGCCATCCATACCTCGATCGGCCACCGATGCAAAGGGGCCAAGGTCAATGGGAAAATGGTTCCGCTCGATTATGCCCTCAAAAACGGCCAGGTGGTTGAAGTCCTTCTCGACAGCGCGGAACATCCGAACCGCTATTGGCTCTCGTTTGTGCTCACCTCCAATGCGAAATCCAAGATCAAGGAGTGGTTCAATAGCCAAGATCTGGAAAAGATCATGGAAATCGGGAAAGAGCTGGTCAACAAACGACTCAAGCAATTCAATAAGCCACAGCTCGACACCAATTACAGCATTTTCAAGGTCTACAACGGCGAAAAGCTCTCCGTGAAAGAGCGCGAAAGCCTAATCGAAAAAGTGGGGAACGGCACCCTGAATTCCATGGATGTTCTGAAAAACGTGCTCCCCATGGAACAGGTGATGAAAAAGACCTCCAAATCCGATATGGCCCGCCATGTGCTTTCGGAAAGCATCAGCTTCGAGGAAAAGCCCGAGGTTTTGATCACCGGCCAGAAAGGGTTCAAGACCCAGATGGCCTCGTGTTGCGTTCCTCAGCCCGACGACCCCATCATCGGCTATGTCACACAGGGCCGTGGTGTCAGCATCCACAGACAAGACTGCAAGATGCTCAAGGGGCTCAACAAATCGCGCTTCATCAAGACCTCGTGGAGCAGCCAGAAAGTGCATGAGTATACTGTGAAACTGCGGATTGATCGTCGCTCTAGGATTGGACTCTTAAGGGATGTTGCCGATGTGTTTGCCCGAAATGAATTGCCGATCATGGACCTAGAAAATGTCCGCGAACAGGGGTCGGACCAAGGGTATATGCTCATCACCGCAAGTGTGGATAGCTTCGAGACGGTTTATAAAATTATTAGAGAGCTAGAACAGGTGGAGGGAGTGTTTAGGGTGAAGGAAATCGACTAGGAACTAAGGACTAAGGACTAGGGAATAAGCAAAAGTCCAAAACCACTTTCAGCTCCTTGGCTATTTTTGGGCGGTGATCCAACCGAACAAAATTCGGCCTGTTTCGTCTTGCAGACGGGTCAAATTGCCATAGGATTGTGCATCTAAATAGCCCAAATCATGAGCGAGCATAGTTTGGCATTTTACCTCTTCCAATGAAGATTCTGCAATTTTGTAAAAATGGATCCGCTCGCGGGAACTATATTTCTTGAAACCCTCTGCAATATTGGAGATCACCGAAACCGCCGCCCGCCGGACTTGTGACCTAAGCCCAAATTCCTCGCTTTTCGGAAAGACGGCTGTCTCTCGATAAATTCGTAACGTCAATTCATAGCCTTTTTGCCAGGCCATAACATCTTTAAAAGTCTTCATACTCGTATTCATTTAAATGCTAATAAATTCGTCTTAGTCCTTAGTTCTTAGTCCCTAGTCCTTAGAGAGCATATCAATCAACTTATCCGCCGCGAGGTTGTGGCGCAGATGCATTTTTGCCTCAGCGTCTTTTTCGTAGTGGTCGCGGACCATTTTTTGCTGATCCTGGGGATAGCGGGCGATGAGCTCCTCGATCTTTTTCGCCAATTCCTCATCGGAGACTTCCAGCTTGGAGTCGCGAATGATGTGCTGCACGCCTAGGCGGGCCAACACACGCTCGTGGGCGCCCTTGGCATGATCCTTGCGGAAATCGGCGTCGGTCTTGTTGATGCGGGCCAAAAAGTCTTCCCATTGGATGTTTTGGTGCTTCACGCGGGCCTTCTGCTCCTCAAGCATCTGGTCGATTTCCTGATCGATCATGGCATCGGGCAGATCCGCCTTGGTAATCTTGATGACCTCGCCCACCACCTCGTTGTCGTGCTCCTGCTGATTCTTCATGGTCATCTCAGCCTTCAGATCCTCCTCGATAAGTTTTTTGAATTCCTCCACCGATTGCTTTTTGCCCGTGACCTTCTCGACCATCGCCTCGTCCAATTTCTGATCCGTTTTCTCCTCCAAACGGTTCAGGGAGATCTTAAACATGACCTTTTTGCCCTGCATCGGCTTTGCGTGGTAATCCTTGGGAAATGTGATCGTAAATTCCTTATTCTGGGCCTTTTCCATGCCAATGATGGCATCCTCGAAACCAGGGACCATGACTCCACTGCCCAACACGACTGGATGGTTTTTGCTGGCGGTATTCGGAATGGCCTTGCCCGTCTCGTCAAAACCCTCAAAATCGACTTCGGCACGGTCGCCTTTTTGCGCCTTGCGGTCCACATCTTTCCATTCGGCATAGCGATCCATTACCAATTTGACGGTCTCGTCCACGCTCTTGGGATCGACTTTCACGGGTTTGCGGGCGACTTTGATCTTTTTGTAATCCCCCACCTTCACCTCGGGCATGACCGGAACCGTGGCCACGTAGACAAAATCGTCGCCATCCTTCTTGATATCGGATTTGATCTCGACCTTGGGGCGGGCAATGACTTCTAACTTGTTTTCCATAACGGCCTGGGAATAGGTTTGGGGCAACAGGATTTCGATGGTGGCCTCTTTGAGGCCCTCGGCTTTGACCTTTTCGCGGATCACGTCCTCGGGAATGTGGCCCGAGCGGAATCCCTGGATCTTGATTTCCTTTCCAAGCTCCTCGATTGCCTTCTTCTCCCATTTCTTGTAGGTCTCGAACGGGACCGAAATGGTGAGTTCGACTTGGGACTTGGGAAGTTTCTTGATTTCGACTTTCATAGATTCAGATTAATGATTGCAGGTTACAGATTACAGATTTCAAATTAAAGATTAAAGGCGAACATTTAACAAGCCAAATTTGGTTTGGCAAACCATAGCCACAAAAAAACTTTTCATCGTAGATCATCCGCGCTGATTTCCGCATGACGTAGGATAGCCGCAAGAGTCCCGCGCTTAAGGGGTTTGCTATGCATGGGAATTGTTATGAGCCTCCCCCTTTCATCCGCCATGACTAAATGGCTTCCTTTTTGACGACACTCACAAAAACCATACCGCTTCAGGATCTTCACCACATCCTTCGATTTCAAACACAGGTAATTTGACCATTATCTCTTAAACGGCAATTTGCAAACGGAACATGCGATCCTGCGACCGATCCGGCAAAGGAACTCCCCGTTTTTCAAGAACATCCAAATACACCCCTATCGCTTTTCGGATATTCCGTTCGGCCTCATCTAAAGTTTCCCCTTCTGACAAACAACCTGGAAGGTCGACAACCTCGGCTGTAAAACCTCCCCCTTTCTGGGGAATGAAAATTGCCTCGAATTGTTGCTTTTCTTTGCGCATGGTGTGCAATTATTGATGATCAGATCATATCTAAACAGGAAAGATCTGTCACGGATTACTTATTCAATCCAAATCGACTGTCGAGAAGCCCTATTCGCCTTTTGGTGGGAGGCTGGGGTAATCAGCCAATCATCAAACTGAGCTCCCTTTTCCCGAGGGCCCTAAAAATTTTGCCGATTAGATCGATTCCAGCCGATACCTGGGCATTTTCTATACGGCTAATGACCGCTGGCGTTGTGCCGGCCTTTTTCGCCAACTCGGCCATGGTCAATGACTTGATACGCCGTTCATGATATAAGGCTTCGGCAAGCCTAATACGAGCCCTTGCCTCCTCCAGATAAGCCCCTGATGCTGGGTGCCTCTCGGCCTGTCTAAACACATTCGTGTAAGTTTTGGCTTTCATAAAATCAAAGGATTAATGGCAACGATAGATTTTTCGATTCATGGTCGGCCTTGTATCGTTCCACACGATCCAGAAACCGATCAATCCCCTTGTCGACTTGCGCCTTTTTGCCTTTTTCATACAATTTCGGCTTGTCCAGGGCATCCAAAAGGATAATGGTATTGCCCCTATTCACAAAAAATGCGATTCGGACCAAATTTTCGGATTCGCTGACCTTCAAGATTCCAACTGAGCGGCCATGATATTTTTGGATAAATGGGGGTTTGTCGTAACTGCCTTCGTACTCAATCAGGTATTCCAGGTGACCCTTCAGGTTCATTATCTGCTTCACTTTGTGCCTCTTTCGCTTTTCCGAATCGCGCTCTCGAATCGCGTATTTTTCCAGATAGTCCATAAAGGGTGCCTGAAGTTCGCCTTTTTCATTCCTATAGGCAAAGCACACCAACCCTATGGCCTTATTATATATTATCTGATTGGATAATGCAAGTGAGTTTGGCATAAAAAAAATTCAATCTCAATAAACAAAATATATTCTCATTATAGTAAACATTTGTTCACCCAGTCAATATTTTTGGCTAAACAAAAAAAGACCCCCCAGTCCGTACGGATACGGAAGGGGGGCCGGGCACAAATGCAGTTCGAGGGCCTAGGGGGCCGTCAGGGTGTTTTCGATCGTCCAATCACCGATCAGGCTGCCGTCGGCGTAGTCGGGGGTCCCGAATGACGTGATGCTACAGATCGGCGTAGGGGCCGTATGCGATGTCGCGCCCGTCCAGACGAAGTTGGGGCCGGAGCCCGAACAGAGGCCATCGGAGGACGAGTAGAGCGAATCACCGCCCGAGTTGTAGACGTAGCCCGTGGGACCCACGAGCCCCACGGACGGGGCGGGATCCTTAAGCAGGGAGACCTTGATGGAGCTGCCAC
>PMDG01000073.1 GCA_003154375.1 Candidatus Peregrinibacteria bacterium | reverse complement strand
GACTGTCTATTGGCGCATACGCATTGATGAGCAGTTCAAATTCCAATTTGCTTGGAGGTGTGAACAGTGAGCCTTCGGATGCGGTGGCTGTTCAAAAAATGACTTTGACGGAAGAGGTGCGAACCACAGGAAAGGCAAAAGCAACCAAAGATATTTCCCTTGCATTTGAGCGAGGGGGAAAAGTGGCCGAGGTAGATGCTCAAGTCGGACAACAGGTCCAGACTGGGGAGATGCTAGCAGTCCTTGAGAATGCCGATTCGGTTGCTCAGCTCAGGCAGGCCCAAGCCGGTGTGTCGAGTGTGCAGGCGCAAATTCAACAATATGAAGCCGCCGTGAAAACGCAACAGGCCAAACTCGATGAGCTTAGGGCAGGCACAAGGCCCGAAGAAATTCAGTCAACGGAAACGGCGGTCAACAATGCAGAGAATTCGTGGGAAGGCGCAAAGGCGAGCCTTAAGACAACGCAAAACAAGGCGGCTGCGGATCTGGGCGGGGCTTATGCGGGAGCACTCAACATTCTGCCCCAAGCGCTCACCTCGGCTAAAAACGCGCTTTATGCCCTGACCGATGTCCAATTCGCCCACTTCAATGGTTCGGACCAGAACACCTACGGTCTGGCCAATGCCAAAGCCGATGCGGTGAGCGCGCTTTTGGGTGGAATAGATGGTGGCCGTTGGACCGTGAATTCCTTGGCCAGCCTTTCGGGGGGTGCGTTTGCCAAAGTCTCTGAAGCACAGGCTAATCCAACAGAAGAAAAAACAGATGCGGCTATCGAAACCACGCTCGATGCGTTGGCCAAAATAAAAACGGCGCTCGAAGCCGTGCCTTTGGACTCTGGGGTCACAACGACTGAGCGAAACGGCCTAGAGGCCGAAAAGGCTGACATCAACAACCAAATAATGGCAGTCAACGGGAAAAAACAGACGATTCAAATCCAAAAGGCAACTAACGACAACGCCGTTGCCACAGCTGAGTCCAATGAGATCACAGCGAAAAATGCGTTGGCCGCGGCACGCGACGCATTGTCACTCAAGCAAGCCGGCTACGCCCCGGATCAGATCAGGGGGCAGGAGGACCAGGTCGACCAGTCCAAGGCAAATCTCGCCTCCCAAAAGGCGATTCTCGATCAGACCTATGCGAATGTGCAGAATTATCAGGCCCAGCTTGAAAAAACAAGGGTCCGTGCCCCGATCAACGGCATCATAACTCAACGGAATATTGAGGTTGGTGAAATTGTTTCATCCAACACACCAGCCTTTTCCATCATCTCGGCAGGACAATTTGAAATTGAGGCCTACGTATCCGAAGCGGATGTCGCCAAGGTGAAGGAGGGCGATGTTGCGAAAGTGACATTAGACGCCTATGGTGATGAGATTTTTGATGCGATGGTTATTGCCGTGGATCCTGCTGAGACGGTGTCTAATGGCGTCAGTACCTACAAGATCACACTGCAATTCGACAAAGAGGATGAACGGATAAAGCCTGGCATGACTGCCAATGTCAGCATTGAGACTGCAAAACGAGAAAACGCATTGGCGGTGCCGGAACGCGCGGTCATCACTAAAAATAGCAATAATTTCGTCTTGGTCGAGAAGGCTAACGCCTCTCCCGAAGAGCGCCAAGTTCAAACGGGCATAAGAGGATTGAATGGTTATATGGAAATCCTGTCGGGACTTCAGGAGGGGGATCGTGTGATCGATTTCGGCACCATCAATGAATAATAAATTTTTTATGACCAATCAACCAAGCAATAAAAAGGGCGGGGAAATCCTTGAGGCGGAAAAGAAAATTCTCCATGAGGAAAAGAGGATCCTGTCTGAGGTGCGTAAAGAGGCGGAAACGATCCAACGTTTTTCAAAAAATGTCTGGATCCTTACCGTCCTCATTTCCCTGATCCTCGTGGGCGGCGCATCGGTTTTCGCCTTCCTGAAGATATCCTCAGGCCATATTTACACGGATAAGGCGGACATCGAAGCTCCACGCATTGACCTTGCGCCGCAAAGCACAGGAATTCTTGAGGAAATTCTTGTGCATGAGGGGGACTTCATCGACGCGAATACAGTGGTTGCGCGAATCGGGAATGAGCTCATCAAAACAAAATCTGAGGGGGTCGTCACCGCAACAAAGGCTGATGTGGGCAAAATATTCAATCGGGGGGAAGCGGTTGTGAGCATGTCCGACCCGACCGAATTGCGCGTGGTGGGCCGGATTGAGGAGGATAAGGGGCTCTCCGACGTCCGTATTGGCCAGTTTGCAAAATTCACAGTGGATGCCTTTGGATCAAAGGAGTATGAGGGGGTTGTGGACGAAATCAGTTCGGTTTCAAGGGAAGGAGACGTGGTCTTCAATATCTCCGACAAACGAGAGGTCAAGGAATTCAATGTGAAAGTAAGATTCAACATCGACAAATATCCTGAGCTCAAAAACGGAATGTCGGCAAAGCTGTGGATATACAAATAATGAGCCCCTATGGCAAGAACCGAAACCGCGCCAAAGCCAGACAAGCTCCGATGGCTTGTCCTTCTCACGGTCATCATCGGCACTTTTTTGGGAAGACTGGATCAAACGATCGTCAACCTCGCGCTTCCGAAGCTCATCAATGACTTCGGGGTCACGGTGAGCGCGGCCGGCTGGATCGCCACCGCCTATATTCTCGCAAACGCGATTTTTGTCCCTGTTTGGGGAAAGCTTGGCGACACCATCGGACGCAAAAAGGTTTATATCATCGGCTTTGTGGTGTTCATCATCGGCTCCGTGCTTGCCGGCCTTTCCTGGAATCTGAGTTCCATGATCGTGTTCCGCATCATACAGGCCATCGCCGGTTCAGCCGATTACCCCACCGCAATGGCGATTTTGGCGATCACCTTCAAGGAAGGCAAAGAGCGCGCGCAGGCCTTGGGTTTCTGGTCGGCATCATTTGCGGCGGCCGCCGTTTTTGGGCCTTTGATCGGTGGACCCCTGATCGATAATTTTGGCTGGCGTTCCGTTTTCCTGATCAATCTTCCAGTCGGGATTATCGGTCTCCTTATGGCCATGACCTACATCAAGGAATCCGTGTCGAAAAAAAAGACGGTCCATTTTGACTGGTGGGGAGCGATCACGCTGGGTGGCGCGCTCTCCGCTCTGGTTCTCGTGCTAGACAAGGGCATCGACTGGGGATGGTTTTCCGCAAATAGCTTTTTGTCGTATTCGGCTATTGTGATATTCACTTCCATATTTATTCAAATCGAACGGAATCACCCCGAACCGATTGTCGATTTCAAATTTTTCAAAATCGGGACTTTCGTGAATACCCTCGCCAACAATTTCGTCATATTCATGGGCATGATGGGCAGCGTTTTTCTTATCCCTGTATTTGCGCAAACATTTCTAGGGTTTGACGCGACACAAACCGGCTACCTGTTCATGCCGATGGCGTTTATGATGATGCTCGCCTCTCCGATCGGAGGAAGCCTGACGGGGAAGGTCGAGCCACGCTATATCATTGCCGGAAGCACCTTCGTGGCCGCAATCGGGCTCTACCTTTTCTCGTATCTCGATCCACGCTCAACCGCGATCGACATCATCATTCCCCTCTCGGTCATGGCGTTTGGCCTGGGGTTTGGAATGGCGCAACGCACCAACATCATCGCTTCGGTGGTCCCGACGCATGAGATCGGCATCGCCTCATCCATCCTAGCCCTTGCGAGAAACATCGCCGGCGCGTTCGGCATCGCGGTCTTCGGTACCATCCTCCAGAAAACGACCGAGTCCAAGGTCATGGATATCGCCCGCCTCAGCACGATAAACTCCACCAACCCCGCCGATTTCAAGATAGGCATCGGACTCATGTCGCTCAAGGCCCAAATCTCCTCTTACGGCACAGTGTTCATCACCGCTTCAGTCATTCTTTTGATTGGGGCGGTCTCCGCACTCTTCATCAAAGTAAAAAAAGGCGAGATGTCGAAAACGGAAGTGCTTGTTGAATAACGAAAATGCCTTTAGCCACATCCTTAATCTGGAATATGAATATTTTTTGAGATGGATCATATTTTGAGGTTGGGCCAATCAACACAATGACAAAAAAAAGACAAACGAAGATGCGTTTTTTTTAAAATTATCTTAAACTAGTCTCGATCATAAATTTGAAACCATGAAAAAAGTCGCTTTCTCTGCCGTTTTCATCATCTTGTTCGGAGCTTATGTTTTCAGCCAAAAGCTAAATCCACCCGAAACGCTTCCGACCAATCCGCCAGCCCAAGTCGAAGCTGCCCCTTTGGCTCAAACCGCTGTTCCGACAATCCCGACGGAAAATGAGGGGGGTCCTCAAGACGGGCAAGACGAGGGCGCGTCACAGGTTTTACCGACCCAAACAGCCCCGGCATCGACTGTCAAAACGACCCCGTCAACGAAAACCGCCCCTGTGGTTAAGCCCACCCCCACCCCTGCGCCAGTCAAAACCGTAGGCCAATACAAGGATGGAACCTACACGGGAATCAGCGCGGATGCCACCTATGGGAACATTCAAACGAAAGTCATCATCAGCGGAGGAAAAATCACGGATGTCCAATTCCTGGACTCGCCTCACAGCCGCTCATACTCCATCCAGGTCAACTCCATAGCCAAACCGCTTTTAGCCCAAGAGGCAATCCAAGCCCAAAACGCGCAGGTCAACGGTGTCTCAGGGGCAACCTTCTCAAGCGGGGCATTCATCCAATCTTTAACCTCTGCCCTCGCCCAAGCCAAATAATAATTTGAAACAAATGTGAAAAAATAAAACTAAGCTCCAGAATATTTTCATTTTTTTCAAATTTTTTTCATATTTATTTCAGATCCCCATGAAAGAAACCCGAATCCTAATGGACATGCCAGTCACGGTCGAAATCCGAGATGAGGCGGCCGACCAAGGACTGATCGACGAGATCTTCGACTATTTCCAATATGTGGATGATACGTTCAGCGTGTTCAAGGAAAATAGCGAAATCAGCCGCATCAATCGTGGTGAAATCAAAAAAGAGGACTACAGCCCGGACATGAAAACCATCTTCCGATTGGCCGAAGAAACCAAACGACAGACTAGCGGGTATTTCGACATCCAAAAACCTAAGGGCATCTTGGACCCCTCGGGAATCGTGAAAGGCTGGGCCATTTGGCAAGCGTCAAAATTGCTAAATTTAGCAGGCATCAAAGATTCCTACGTGGAAGCCGGGGGAGACATCCAAGTCACCCGAAAATCGAATTCGGATCCTTGGATCATCGGAATCCGCAACCCGTTCAACATCAACGAGAACGTGAAGATCCTGAGCCTTCGAAACGAAGGCATCGCGACCTCGGGAACATACATCCGCGGCCAGCACATCTACAACCCGCACAAACCCAAGGAGACCTTCGAGGAAATCGTGAGCCTCACCGTGATCGGCCCAAACGTTTATGAGGCTGATCGGTTTGCCACTGCCGCCTTCGCCATGGGCAAGGAGGGCATCCATTTCATCGAAAAGCAGGAGGGCTTGGAAGGCTATGCCATCGACTCGAAAGGCATCGCCACCATGACCACCAACTTCAACCGATACGTAAAATCCTAAGCCTATGCTGAACCGAATCGACGCCTATCTGGGCAAAATCACCATGTACCGCATGGTGCTCTACTACACCATTGCCCTTTTGGTGGTGGCGCTCATCCGCAGCTTTTTCGGAATCATGCCTTTTGCCCCGTTGGCGTTAATCGTTTCGACCGCGGTCTTGTTGGCCGTCTGCTGGACTTTCAACCAAGTGTTCTCAGCCGTTTTCCGAGCACAGACCAATATGGAATCGGTCTACATCACCGCCCTGATCCTCGCGCTCATCATCAACCCAGCGCCGATGTCGCAACTGACCTCCAACTTCGGCCTCCTGTTCTGGGCCGGGGCTTGGGCCATGGCTTCCAAGTACATCGTGGCCTTCCGCAACAAACATATTTTCAATCCAGTAGCATTCGGAGTTGCCATCACCGCGCTGACAATAGGCCAATCCGCCAGCTGGTGGATCGGATCCCCTTCTATGCTTCCATTTGTGCTGATCGGCGGTTTCCTGGTGATCCGCAAAGTCCAACGAACCGACTCGTCACTGGTCCTCATGCTGGTCGCCATCGCCACCAGCGTTGCTTTGTCCTATCCGAAAACCGCAATCCTCACGACCATCTCGAACGTGTTCATGATCTCACCCCTCGTTTTCTTTGTGGCCGCCATGTTCACCGAACCTTTGACAATGCCCCCCACCCGCAATCGCCAACTGATTTACGCGGCTCTGGTCGGCCTTCTCTTTTCACCACAATTCCACATCGGATCGTTCTATCCAAGCCCCGAGATAGCATTGCTGATCGGTAACCTTCTTTCTTTCATCCTGAGTCCGAAAGGTCGCATGATTTTGACATTAAAAGAGACCAAGGTTGCTGGCGCCGGCATCTACGATTTTGTGTTTGAGCCTGACCGAACTTTCCCCTACAAACCAGGCCAATACATGGAATGGACGCTGGGCCATGAAAAACCTGACAACCGAGGCAATCGGCGCTATTTGACCATCGCCTCATCCCCCACCGAAACCGACATCCGAATGGGGGTGAAATTTTATGACAAGCCCAGCACATTCAAGACCAAACTCAAATCGATGAAGGTTGGTGATACCCTAACTGCCGCGCAATTGGCCGGCGATTTTGTGCTCCCTGAGGATGCTACCAAAAAACTGGTTTTCGTGGCCGGTGGTATCGGCGTCACCCCGTTCCGTAGCATGCTGAAATATCTGGTCGACCGAGATGAAAAACGATCGGTTGCTGTGCTGTATTCCTGTCAGACAACGGATGAGATCGCCTACCAAGACATCATGGATCAAGCCGAAAAACAGCTCGGCGCCAACATAATTATTACTCTGACAAATAAGGAAAAATGCCCGCCAAATTGGAAAGGCTGCGTCGGGTATGTAAGCGCTCAAATGATCACCGAAAAAATCCCCGACTACAAGGAGCGGACCTTCTACATTTCAGGTCCTCACGTTATGGTGAGCGCGACCGAAAAAATCCTGAAGGGCTTGGGGATCCCCTCGTCTCAAATCAAAACAGACTTTTTCCCAGGATTGGCATAATTTTAGACCCCACCTTCCAAACCTTAAGGCGTTTTCAAAAATTTTTTTATTAGACTAGGCCAATCTTTTTAAAACCTCTTGAAGGTGCCTATAAAAGACTTCAACTTTTGAAATGGAGACCCGTTCGTTGAAAGTATGTTGATCTTGAACGTCCACTCCAAATGAAGCGGACTCTATTTTTGCGCTTTGGCCATGTTCCCCCAATGACGTCCTGATTTTTTCAACAATGACCCCCAATTCAAGTCCACCATGCACCCTCTCTACCTTTCCGGAATGGCCATCGACCGCCTCAAATGAAGACAAAATGGCGCGTGACAATCTCGAATCGGGATCGCCAACCCAACTGCTTCCGCTCCCAGTTATCTTGGTTTCAAACCCTTTCGTCTTAAGAGTGCTCTCAGCTTCGGCCACAATGGAATCGGTTTTGGCATCATCGTAACTTCGGGCGCAATACAAGAGCCTAGCCCTCGTTCCGTTCACCTCCATTGTCCCGAGGTTGATGGATGACTCCGTTTGCCCTAACGTTAGTGGCGCTTGGTTTCTTTCAAGAACGCCATCGGGTACGTTCCTCAATACGGCAAAGAAGTCTTCTCTATATTTTTTTGCGAGACCTCCCATGGCCCGAATGATTTCAGATTCAGATAGGGCAATCTCCAACTGTATGCCCTCATTGGGTTGACCGACACTGTCTTTTAACTTACTTTTGAGCTTTGCCAATTCTTGATCAAGGATGGAATGGATTACGGCCAAATCAACATTCTTGGGGACAAAAATATGGGCTTTCGCCGAGGAGCTTAGGCTGTTGGATGCCTCACCTCCATAAAAAGTGATAAATTCCACGCCCAATGCGGTAAGCCGTTCCAATATCTGAGCTAAGGCTAAATTTGCGTTCCCTCTGTCAAGCCCTGTTTCGGTTCCGGAATGACCGCCAGCAAGACCGCTCAACCTTAGCTCGTAAAAAATCCCAGAATTTTCATTGATAGCTTCTCGCTGGACGTGTCGAACAGCTTCAAGGTCACGATAGCCGGCGCTTGCACTGGTCAAGGTGGATTGGGATTCCGTGTCCAAATTCAATACGGAAGTGATTCCGGTAATTTTTAAGACGTTAAGGTCAATTCCAGAGGCTCCGGTAAAATCGCCTTCTTCGTCTCGGGTAATCAAAAGATGCATTTCTGGATGAATCGCCTCAGGGTCTTCGGAAATTGCCATTATCGCCGAAAGGCCGATTAGATTGTCTGCGCCCAATGAAGTGTCTTTTGCCGTGAGGGTGTCGCCATCTCTACGCAATAAAATGGGATCGTTTTCAAAATCGTGCAGGCTATCGGGCTTTTTCACACAAACCATATCAATATGGTTTTGGATAAGAATAGGGGCCGCAATCTCGGAACCATTGGCAGGAACATGAATACACAGATTTCCGACGCCATCCTCATTACACTTAAATCCAAAATCATCGGCCCATTCTTTTATGGCATTTAAAGCTTTCACCTCCTTTTTTGAATCACGCGGCTGCTCGTTGATTCCAGCAAAAATCCTCCAAAGCGACTGGGGATTCAGCCCTTCGATGGCTTTAATATTATCGTTAAATCGGGGTCTCAATTGAATGGTTTTCACTTCCGGCCTAAGCATAAAATTGAATTTTAAAGAAAAAACGTGAAGATATAGTATAATAATACAATTTTTTATATATTAAGTCAATAATTTTAGAAACTCCGACAGGCTTTCCCCCAAGATTGGCATACTCTATACTTGAAAAAGCTAACCCCATCCTATGTCATCCAAACAATCCATCGCGCTCGCCCTCCAAGAGGTCGGAGCCATAAAATTCGGTGAATTCACGCTCAAGTCGGGCATGAAATCCCCCATCTACATCGACCTGCGTGTCCTCGTATCCTATCCCAAACTCCTCAAAGAGATCGCCGAAGCCATGGCCGACTTGGCCAAAGGTCTCAAATTCGACGTGATCGCCGGAATCCCCTACACCGCCCTGCCCATCGCCACCGCTATCTCCATCGCTCAAAACTGGCCCATGGTCTATGCCCGAAAAGAGGTGAAAGATTATGGCACCAAGCGGAAACTGGAAGGCGTTTTCAAGGCGGGCCAGACAGCCCTGATCATCGACGACCTGATCACCACGGGAGGCAGCAAATTCGAAACCATCGAACCGTTCCAGGAGGCAGGGCTCAAGGTCTCCGACATCGTGGTTCTCGTGGACCGCGAGCAGGGTGGGGCCAAGATCCTCGAGGAAAAAGGCTACCACCTGCACAGCGTCCTCGGCATCAACGAACTCTTGGACCTCTTGAAATCGGCCGGAAAAATCGATGAGACGAATTATAAAAACGCCAAGGAGTTTATCGCCAAATCCCAAATATAAATTAGGAATCAAAAATTCGTAATTCGTAATTCTAAATTCGTAATTTTGTTTATGTATCCCAAAGTTCTCCTTCGCAAAGAAAGCGCAGTCAGTATCCTCCAAGGCCACCCCTGGATCTTCAGCAAAGGAATCCAAGGCCACTCAAAACTGGAAGACGGTGACCTGTGCGAGGTTCATACTGAAAGCAAATTCGTTGGAATCGGCTATTGGGATAGCAAGACGGACATCAGTGTCCGAATTTTGACCCGAACTCTGGAACCAATCGACGAAGCCTTTTTCTTCAAACGGCTTACTGCCCTGAAAGCCGAAAAGGAACGATTCCTCGAAAATTCGACCAACGCCTACCGCGTGGTCTTCGGCGAAAGCGACGGGATCCCGGGCCTGATCGCGGATCTTTATGACAACGTGCTCGTGGTGCAATTCCACACCTGGGGCATGCGTCGCATGAAAACCGAAATCCTGAATGCCTTGGTGAAAGTCTATTCCCCGAAATGCATCTACGAGAAATCCTCGGAACACACCCAAAAAAAGGAAGGGTTCGAGGTCGAGGAGCAATTGGTCTACGGCACCGCCACCGAGGAGGTGGAGATCGTGGAGAACGGTTTCAAGTTCCTCGTGAACATTCCCAAGGGTCAGAAAACAGGCTTCTTTTTGGACCAACGCCAAAACCGGAACAGCGTCATCCGATTTGTGAAAGGTCTGAATATGCTCAACGCCTTCGCCTACACCGGAGGATTCTCCGTGTACGCCGCGAGCGTAGCAAAAAAGGTGACCACGCTCGACATCTCAAAAGGTGCCGTCGAAGCCGCCAAAAAGAACTTTGAGATCAACGGTTTCGATCCCAATAAACATGAGTTCGTGGCGGAAGACGCTTTCGAATACCTGAAAAAGATCAAACCCGGCCAATTCGATTGCATCCTGCTCGATCCCCCATCGTTTGCCCACCGCAAACTCCAAGTCCCCAATGCCATCAAGGCCTATATCAGCATCAACACCGCCGCGCTCAAGGCTTTGCCCAAAGGCGGTATCCTGATCAGCTCCTCCTGCACCGCGCACATCGACGAACCGACGTTCATCGACATTCTCTACCAAAGTGCCTCGCACGCTCGTTGCACGCTCAAAGTGCTCTATGGAGCATTGCAACCGCCAGACCATCCGTACAATCTGGCCTTCCCCGAAGGACGATATCTGAAATTCTTTGTGCTGCTGAAGGATTGAATCATCCACCCCCTTGTCATTCTGAGCAGAACAGAGTGGAGCGAAAAATCTCCCAATGCGCCAATTACCGATTTAGATTGAACAGATATTGGCGGATCCTTCGCTTCATCCTTCCGCTCAGGATGACAAATAAAGAAAGACGTCCTTATTTATTGAATCTTTAGCATAATGTTTGAAAATCAACTCTACGAAGGCCAGACCTTTCAAAACCTGGATTGCACCAAGCTGAATCTGGCCAATCGCGAATTCTTGGAATGTATCTTTAAAAAATGTGATTTCTCCATGGCGGATCTGTCGGGTACGACATTCACAGACTGCTCTTTTGTCGACTGCAATCTGACCCGTGCAAAAATTATTAACAGTTCTTTTCAGGAAGTTCTTTTCGAGAACTGCAAATTGATGGGCATTGCCTTTGCCAACCTGAAATCAAGACTCTTGGCATGGAAATTCAAAAACTCCCTGATCGAGCTTTGCGCCTTCACAGCGTTGAAAATGAAACTTACACGATTTGAAAATTGTACACTCCGCGAGACGGATTTCTTGAATGTTGATCTGACCGAATCCGACTTCTCGGGTTCAGACCTGACGCGGAGTCGCTTTAAAAATGCGGATCTGGCAAAGGCTAGATTTGTAGGCGCGAAAAATTATTTTATCGATCCTTCGCAGAATAACGTGAAGGGGGCGAAATTCTCAGCCCCCGAGGTATTGTCGCTACTATTGCCCTTCGGAATCGAGATCGAATAGAATCTCGAGACCTAGCGCTTGGGGGCTGAAGGATTATCAGTCGATTTCGAGGGGTCAGTGGCAGGCGCTGGTTTGACTTCCTGACCCACCAACCCCGTTGGAACGCTAGCGGAGCTGAGCCCGCTTTTCACCTCTTGGACCACAAGTCCAGAAGGTACTTCTGCGGCGACTAGACCGCTGTTCACTTCAGTAGCGACCAGGCCAGAGTTCACGGACTGAACAGCCATGTAATCGCAACCCCACACATAAACTCCATTTTCCTTCCAGGCGGAGAAATCTCCGCTAAAATGGGTTTCACAATGCGCTTTGATGCTGGGGATGCTGTTAACCAAACAAGCTCGAATGGTCGCTCTATCGCCTGTCACTCTTGATATGACTTCCTCAACATGCCGAGTATAACCATTCGGGCATTCTGTTTCAGGAAGATTCCCAATGATGCCATCCGGCCCTGGAGTACGTGTCGTTTTTGGTGCTGGTAAAGTGGCACAGGAAGCCAAACTGACCGCGAGAACGATTTCTTTTAAGCGCATAGGGGAAATAAAATAATATTGGGGATTATTGTGACACTTTAAAAAAACAAGTCAAACTGATGATCTTATTGAAAGGTTTTCCGGACACAAAAAACCCCACGCGATGGTGGGTGTCTTTTGTCGGGCCTCGATGGGTCCGGTCTGTGCGAGCGCATTTACAACGCGCCGAGAGTCCGGTCGAGGCGGGACTGTTCCGGGCGACTAAGCCGGCACGATTCTAAGCTGTACTTCGGTTTTTGTTTTCGTCCTTCCAAGACGCAATCTATTTTGCCGTCATGTTTGTTTTAATTTTTATTTTGAAACAACTGAGGCAGATTGTAGGGGGGTTGGGCTCCTCCTAGTCCAGGGGAGCTGCTTTCGTAAAGCCTAGAGAGAAGCCGACCAATAGATCGTGGCGGGCTTCCCCCCGTGCTTTAGGGCTGTGGTGTTAAAGACTCGGATGGGATCCGGGTGGCCGGGAGGTCGGGCGGGCCGTATGTGTTTGTTCATGGCCGCGACCCCGGTGCCGGATGTGCGATTCGCGCTGTGCAAATCATGCCATTATATGCGAACGGGTCTGGATGCGCAAGCTTTACGGCTTGCATAGGCCAAGGAAACGTTTTGGTGTATACATTTTTTGCTCGGAAGGAAAAAGTTAAAAATCGACATCGAAAAACCCAGCCCTTCGAAGCTTTATGCGAAGAATGGGCGGGGTTTTAAGAAAAAAATGAAATATTTTGGCTTTATTTCGCTTCCTTTTGGATCGTTCCATTGAAAAGGACTCCGCCGATCTGGGGAATTCGAACTTCCAATTGGACATTCGACCCGTTGATCAAGAATTTAAGTCCGTTAGAAGAGGTGTTACCGATACCACGAGATCCTGAATAGCCGTTGATGGTTCCAGTGGCTGTTCCGCTGGAATCCAAAACCATCGTCCCCTCGCCTTCGTATTGAGGTTGGTCCTCGGGTTTGGTCAGCGGGGCCAATTTGTCGTCATCGCTGGGAACCAATGGGGCCAATTTGCCATCGTCAGGCTCGGCGGGAGCCAAGGGGGCAAGCTTCTCGTTATCCGGAATATAGGGTGAAATATCGAAAGTGAGACTGGTGGACTTACCCTCGACGGGGGCATTGATCGAACCGACTCCGCCTTTTACCGCGATATTCTCCGCATGGCTGACGGCCTTTGTGGTGGCGCTACCGGTGTAAGTGCCCGTGATCTTGCCTGTGGTGTTGGTCGCCTTGAGATTAAGCGTGAAATCCATTTTCATCGGGCCGACGCTGATGGTGGAGGAATCATTGATCGACACGACGTAATTGGAGTTGTCGGGTTTAGTCGCCGCCGAATCAGTTGCAGGCTTTGGGGAATCGCCAGCAGACGGGGTCCCAGAATTATTAGAGGCGCAAGCAGCAAGAACGAAAAGGCTTAAGACGAAAATACCAAATTTGAATGGGATACGCATAAAATTAAGATTAAAAAATGAGCGCAGGCCCATAGTAGCGAATTGTGAAACGAAAAAAAACGGATTCCAATCATCCCAAGCCAAAATGCATGGAAAAATGAGGAGTACGGTTCTATGATT
The DNA here is from genome assembly GCA_003154375.1 of Candidatus Peregrinibacteria bacterium. GTDB lineage: Bacteria > Patescibacteriota > Gracilibacteria > UM-FILTER-43-11 > UM-FILTER-43-11 > FEN-1329. The sequence goes on along the minus strand of PMDG01000073.1, from coordinate 25,958 downwards.
AAGCCGTCATTAACCTCGACTCTATGCGTCGATTAAATTCGATAAAAGGCTTTGCGGCAGTGCTGGCTATTTTGGCGTTGGCCTCTTGTACTCCATCGGGGCCAAAACAATCCGCCATTCCGCCAGCGCCAAGTGACCAAAAGGCTCCATCGGCGCCAACGGTTACACCGACCGCACCGACGCCTGAAACAACGCCCCCACCAGTCGCGACAACCGAGACCTCAGCCCCATCCCCCGCTATTCCCGTAACGAATGAGGTCGCTCAAACCCCCACATTGCCGACAACCCAACCAGCGGTGCCAACGCCCCCAACGATCCCAACGGTAAATCAGCTCTCTCCGTCTATTTCGACGGGAAATGGAACCGCCCCAACACCAACCCCAGCCACAACCGTCGTAACTAATCCTCCTCAGGCAGGGACTACGAAAACAACTCCGCAATCAGCCCCTGAATCGGCAAACAAATCTCCAGCCACGCCTTCGGTGAGCGACCGCTATAAACTGCCTCATGTCGCTTTCGCGAACTCTGGATTAATCACAACGCCGGGGAAAGTCTGGGTGGGAAGTGTAAATGGAATGGTGGATGTGTTCGATGCCAAAAGCGGTCAGGTTTTACAGTCCGTTGCGCTTTTCAAGGAAAGCGGTGGAATGACGCAACAACGCATTTATGACCTGAAATTTGATGGTCAGCATGTCTGGGTCCTGGCATCTTCCAAGATGGAGAACAAGCCGGACACATTATTTGTTATCGACGAGGCCAACGGAACTATTCTAAAACAATTCGATGCCTCTGAATGGGAGGGGGAATTGGATCAAAAATTAGGCTATTCTCCAGGAAAAATATGGGCTTCTAAGCAGTCGATCGACACCCGGACTTATAAGGTGAGCTACGATGCCGTCCCCTGGGGGAACTATTACGCTTATGATGGCAAGGGTTGGATGTGGATCACTGGAAACTGTTACGTAAGTGAATGTAATCCTGCTATAAGGATAAGCAAGGCGGATGACCCTACCCAACATTATTCGGCGTGGTCTTCCGATCTCAATGGAAATCCATGCAGTATGCCGATCGCGGTCGTTTTGGACCGGATCTGGTTCGCCCTGTCCGGGCATTCGGGCAACAACATCAAAGGCACCGCCCTGTATGCGTATCCTGCCGATGGGGGCAAAATAAACAAGGCAAACCACGCTCCCTTGATCATGGTTCCCTCACCGGATGATCAACCGATTACGCTCGTTGGGGATCAGGATGGCCTGTGGATGCNNGACCATGATCTGTGGGTACTCATGGCCAAAGAGTTGCTTCGCATCCACTTGCGTTAATCCACAATCAAATCATTCACTATGAATCGCAAAAAGAAAGTCATGGGTTTGATAGGGGTAACTGCATCCCTGTTTCTGGCTTCCTGCGGACTTTTGGGAACAAAACAATCCGCCATTCCACCTAAACCGAATGTTCAAGAAGCCCCATCGATGCCAACGGTTCCGCCAATGGCACCATCGTCTGAAACAACGCCCCCACCAGTCGCGACAACCGAGACCACAACCCCAACTCCCGCTATTCCGACTGTGAATGAAGTCGCCTCAACCTCAACCCTGCCACCGATTCAACCAATTGAGAAAACAAGTCCAGCCGCAAGCCAGCCTACCCCTGCCGCAACGGTCACAATTTCTAAGTCCACGGTTCCCGAAATTGCCGATAAATACCCCCTCATCCCACTCCATTTTGCCGCAATGAGCAAAATGGCTGTCAGCCCCGGAAAAATATGGATTGGAACGCAGACGGGCGGGTTTGTGGACGTATATGATTCCAAAAATGGCGCGCTTCTCCAGAGTGTGCGCTTATTCCCTGAATCCAAAGGCATGGAGGAGTTGATTGAGCAAATAAAAAAGACCGGCTCCAAAACCGCTCCGAGCCTAATGGGAATGTCGGGTCTGGTCACGGATATGGGCTTTGATGGCCAGCATATATGGACCTTGGCCAGTTCCGAGGCTGGTTTCTTTGCTGATCGACTGTTCATGTTGGATCCCGCGAACGGGTCGATCGTCCGCCAATGGGATACGTCCGAGTGGTTGAACGAAATAAAAAAAAGCGGAATGTCCCCTGGCCTCGATGTGGAAGTGCTGGGATTTTCCCCAGGCAAAGTATGGGTGCTGGGCAAGGTCATTGATACGGATACCTTCAAAATGACGGATTTCGACATGCCTCCTGCGGATGTGCATTACGCTTATGACGGCAAAGGATGGATGTGGGCCACGGGTCACAACCTTGGCTCAGGTTACAATGATTCGGCAATCTATAACGCTGACGACCCAAGCGATGTCCGTCTCGTAAAATACAACTCAAAATATGCATTCAAATTCAGCATGGGGGATCCTCTGGCCGTTGCCGGGGACAAAATGTGGGTAGCGTCTGACACCGCTCTGTTGGCATTCGATGCGGACGGAGGAAAGTTGAAAACCGGCTTCGAGGCGCTCGTGAACCAATCCATGAAGGATATCAAACCGCGTCGGATGCTTTATGACGGGCATTATCTGTGGCTTTTAAAAAGCGATGAGGGAAAGGGATTCCTTTACCAATTGGATCCTGTGAAAGGCACGATCGTGAACGCCTTGGATGTTTCTGGAGAAAAAAAGGAACGGTTGCCAGCGGACCTGCCACAAGACATTGAGTTTGATGGTCACGACCTCTGGGTGCTGTCCGCGAATAATTTTTCTAGGGTGAGTCTTCCTTATATGCAATAATCGGATAAGCCAAACCTTACCCCTTAATTGTTTCAGTCCATGAAAAACGTTAAAAACATCCTCTCGGTCGCAATCCTGTTGATCTCCTCCTTGTTTTTAGCAGCTTGTTCAAACTCAGGCGGAGCCCAATCCCCCACCCAGCCCTCAACAAACCCGCCAACGACCTACAAGGGGCAGGCCGCGGCCACAACGACTGAGCCCTCGGCCAATTCGGGCGTGAACTCGGATGTCGCAGCCATGTTGAAAGACGAAAAGGACTACAACTGGGTCATCATCGTCCAGGATTCATCCACGATCAAAGTCGCGCCAGGCGAAACCACAGTGACGATGGATCTGAAGGCGACCAATTCTCAAGGCGGAATCATGGGAAAATATTCGGGAACTTCGACCGCGAAATCCGTCAGTGTGAATCCTGCCTACGGAGCGACAGCGACCTCCGATTTGAAAACCGGAACCGTGAGTTTCTCCATTGGCCCCGTCTTGGCACCATTGGTCCCCGAGAACAACGATAACAAACTGCCATTGGCACCTTTGGTCCAACCTGGCAATGAACCAGATTACGAGGGAGATGGGACTTTTGCCCTTTCCAATCCGACGGGAACGGTTCAAATCCAAGGAATGGGGATTGCCACCCAAAAACAGCACACCAGCACTTCAAGCTATCCGCTTCATTTCTCGATCAAGGGAACCCAAGTCCGGATGACCATGAAAACCCCTCAAGGGGATATTTACTTTGATGGCTTAATTCGCGGGGAAGGAAAAAAATAAAAGGCCCATCCGAAAATCGAAAAGGCCGCTTGAATCTATTCAACGGCCTTTTTAAATAGATCGGTTTTTTCAGAAACTCAGCGCTTGAGTCTCTTAATATCCATAAAGCTCAAGGCAAGCAAAACGATAACGATCAGCTTCAGCGGATAATGGGCTTGTGGATCCAAAATAGCCCTCGTCATGGGGGTGTAGGTGCCAACCGCCATATGGGCGATAACGGACAATGGCAAAGTGAAAAAAATCCAATTCCTAAAAGGGATCTCGATCCCGAACTTCCTGAAAAGTCTGGACAACAACGGGGCTAGCAAGGCCATTCCGACAAATGAGATTGTAAAGTCAAAAATGGCATAACCGCCAAGGCGAAACTGACGGAGATAGGTGATTGTGTCCATTGGATTTGGTTTAAAGAGTTTGAATTTTCACCCATTGTACCAATGATTCTGCCAAAACGCTTTTTTAAAGCAATAAACCTATAGAATAGCGAAATTTTCTGTGATCGAGCGTGCGTTTTCGGCCCAACACCCATCAAAATAAGTAGCAGCGAGGAAGGCGGGCGGGCGTAGCCTTTGCTTGCCTTGGGTGGTCTCCGACGGGCCCCGAGGCAAGCAAAGGCGAAGCTGAGCGAGTCGTCCGGGAGGCGTTCCGCAGGCTTGGGAAAGGCCGAAAACCTTTGCAAAGGTTTTCCGGACACAAAAAACCCCACGCGATGGTGGGTGTCTTTTGTCGGGCCTCGATGGGTCCGGTCTGTGCGAGCGCATTTACAACGCGCCGAGAGTCCGGTCGAGGCGGGACTGTTCCGGGCGACTAAGCCGGCACGATTCTAAGCTGTACTTCGGTTTTTGTTTTCGTCCTTCCAAGACGCAATCTATTTTGCCGTCATGTTTGTTTTAATTTTTATTTTGAAACAACTGAGGCAGATTGTAGGGGGGTTGGGCTCCTCCTAGTCCAGGGGAGCTGCTTTCGTAAAGCCTAGAGAGAAGCCGACCAATAGATCGTGGCGGGCTTCCCCCCGTGCTTTAGGGCTGTGGTGTTAAGGGAGCTGCGGCTGGGGTCCTTCGGGCCGGAAGCGTTCGGACGGCGCTATAATATGATTTATGGCCGCGACGCCGGTGGGAAGTGGTTGGTCTGCGCTGTGCAAATCATGCCATTATATGCGAACGGGTCTGGTTTCGCAAGCTTTACGGCTTGCTTGGGCCATTGAATCGTTTCGCTGTATACATTTTTTGCTCGGGAGGAAAAAGTTAAAAATCGATACTGAAAATCCTTTAAACCATCGATCAACGGGGGTTTTGGTGTGGTCAAACACTTGACCAGACGCAAAGGCGGGAGTTAAATGGCCTCCATTAGCTTTAAACCCCACAAAGTATGCCCAATAACCCAAAAGTGGATATCAATTATCCGAAAGACCCACTAAATGCCTCCAAAGAAATTGAGACGTCACTTAATCAAAAAAAGTCCGCTATCGACATTTTTCGCGAGAGGGAAGAGCTTACTCTCCTCGCGGGTGATGAAAAGGCTCTGGACGCCAGTGGAATGACCCCTGAGCAAATGGAAACGTTACAAGATTGGGCAGAGTCTAGCTCACGCGAAGAGGCTGAAGACGCCTTTGCGCTCCAGCAGAACGACACCCCATCACCCTACACGCTGACCCCTGAGGAACGCTTGATTCGTATGCAATCTGGGCTGGATAAAAAGGAGACTAAGCAGGGCAAAAAGAGGAAATAATTCTCGATAAACTTTAAAACCCCTCTGGTAAAAAATCAGAGGGGTTTTTGAATGATCCTTGAAACGATTTTCTAACCTTTTGCCTTATTGTGCGCTTTGAGCGCATGAAGAACCTTCTCAGCCTCCTTCTCCTTGCCATGCGGAACAGGAATCCTGACCTCGTAAAAGTTGGCCCCGCCCCGGGCTGGCGCGGAATAACTGAGGGAAAGGATCTCCATCCCCTCTTCCTTGGTCAAACTGGCCTTGTCGAGCCGAGAAAGCAGCATATTCCACGCATGAAATTGGCCATTCAAATAAGCGGAATTCAAGGAAACGATGGCCTCCCCGGGATGCTTTTTGTTGTAGGAATGAGTCACGGTCACCGAAAGGTAAGCGACAAAGCCCATGAGCACAATCAGCCCGCCCATAACGGACAAAATGACAGGGGCGACCTCGGGATCCATAGCCGAAAAAAGGATACCGAAAAATACCGCAAAGCCGGTAATGATGTAGAAAATCATCTTCTTGGTTTTCACATTCTCGCGATGGTCGTATTCAGCATAGGCTTCCCATTGTTCCCTGGAATAGGTCCAGTGGGCCAATTGGCTGGCGGTGTCTGCCATCAACTTGTCTTGAGTCCCGGCTACCTTGCCAAAAATGATAACGCTGACAAGCCCAGTGATCACCAAAAAAACACCCAATCCCGCTAAGGCGAACCCTCCGCTGAATCCATCCATTCCCATGTTCAAAGGGCCAAAAATGAGAAAAATTCCGACCAAAAGGATAACCCAGGAAATCCTGGCGCGTCGTCGGTTGCGATTGATAATCATAAATAATGAAAAAAATATGAAATAAAAAAATAAAATTATTATTCCTCCTTTTCCAACCGCCCCCTCAACTCGGCCAAAGTCGCCTTGAGTGCTGGCAAACTGGCTAATTCAGGATCTTTTTCAACTAAATGCTCAGCCGCCTTTCGGACCCTCGAGACAAGCACCCCATTAGCCATGGAGGCGATTTTGAGATCGGGGATGCCCGATTGCCGAACTCCGTAAACTTCGCCAGGCCCACGGAGCTTGAGGTCGATTTCGGCCAATTTAAAGCCATCGGTGTGGTCCACCATGGCCCTCAAACGTGCCACAGTCGACTCGGAAGCATTTTGGGTACACAGAAAGCAATACGATTTCTGGCTTCCACGCCCCACACGGCCACGGAATTGGTGAAGCTGTGAAAGCCCGAACCGATCCGCACCCTCGATCAGCATAACCGTGGCATTCGGGATGTCGATTCCGACCTCGATCACCGAAGTGGAAACCAAAATATCGGTTTCTTTGTTCTTGAACGCCAGCATCGCGGCGTCTTTTTCCTCGGATTTCATTCGGCCATGCAACAGCCCGACCCTAAACTGGGGAAAAATCGCCTGAAGGTGCTCCTGTTCCTGCTTCGCAGATTTGACCTCGAGCGTGTCGGATTCATCGATGAGCGGACAAATCACGAACACCTGCTCCCCTTTCTGAATCCGGCTTGCGATGAACTGGTTAAGTTTGCTCCTCATCTCAGGTGGGACCACTTTCGTCTCAATCGGCTGGCGTCCTGGAGGCATCTCATTGAGGACTGACAAATCATGGTCGCCGTAAGCCACCATCGCGAGCGTCCTTGGGATGGGCGTCGCGGTCATGTGCAGAATGTGCGGGGCGCCCTGCCGTACCAGTACCTCGCGCTGTTTCACGCCAAATCGGTGTTGCTCGTCCACGATGGCCAAGCCGAGTTTTTGGAATTTGATGGTTTCCTGGACTAACGCATGGGTGCCGACGGCGATGTCCACGGTCCCATCCGCCAGGCCCGCCTGGATCGCGCGCTTTTCAGCGGTTTTCAGAGAACCGATCAGCAGTTGGACATTCATCGGCTTCTTGGGCGGAAACTTGGCCTCGTATTCGGCCACGAATCGGCCCAAGGAAACCAGATGCTGGCGCGCCAGGACCTCAGTCGGTGCCAAAATGGTCGCCTGGTACCCGTGGAGCACGGCATTCAAAAGCGCCACAGCAGCCACCACGGTCTTTCCGGAACCCACATCGCCCTCGAGCAGGCGCATCATGGGATAAGGCTTCTCGAAATCACGCAAAATCTCGTAAATGGCCACCTTTTGGGCGCCCGTGGGGGTGAACGGTAGCGTGGAAAGGAAATTTTTCACAAAATCCACGTCCATGGTCAAAGGGTGGATCGGACTGTCTTTTGGTCTGCTCTTTTGCCATTCGAGTTTCCTCAAAACCGCGTTGAGCTGGAGCAAAAATAGCTCCTCGTACGCCAGCCGATCCTTGGCCTGGGCCAATCGTTCCCTAGTGGAGGGAAAATGGATCTCATGGACTGACATGGGTTTGGAGATCAGGTGTTCCTCGGCCACGATTTCTGGCGGCAAAAGCTCCTCGAACTTCGAAACCTCATGCAAAAGCGGATAAAGCTTGTTTCGGATCCATCGGGACGAGATCACCCCATGCTCCGGGTACACCGGGATCAAGCCCGCGGTGTGGATTTGCATCTCTTTCACAGGCTCCACTTCAGGACTTTGCAGTGTGGTTCGACCATATTGGATCTGGACCTTTCCCGAAATGATCACCTCAGTTTCCATGGGAAGCATGCGCGCCAAAAACGGCTGGTTGAACCAGACCACTTCGGCGCCGTTGCCTTTGGCATCGAAAAACAGGGCCTTGGTCAAATTCATACGCCCTTTCACACGGGAATTCTGGAGGCCTGTCAAAGTGCCTCGAACCGTGGCTTTTTCGCCATCCTTCACCTGGTCCAAGGTCTTGAGTTGCGAAAGGTCTTCGTAGGCCCTTGGAAAATACAGCAAAAAATCTTCCACGGTGTGCAAATCCATTTCCGCCAGCGCCTTGATGTATTCCGGCTTGGTGCTGAGCGCCGATGATAGGGGGGTTTTGAGATCCATGATTGTTCAATGACCAGTATAGGCGTTGAGAGTTGGGGTGAAAAGGCGATCGGCCAATGCCCCCTCACCCACTCTTGGGCTCACCCGCTAGGGCGGGATTCTCGCCCAAGAGGTCCCTCTCCCATCGGGAGAGGGCCGACTTCGTCCGCCTCAGGCGGAAGCACGAAGACGGGGTGAGGGGGCATTGCCTTTTTCCTCGGAATTTGCTATAATATTTAGATTATTTCAACAAGGAATATGCGAAACGTTTACAAAATGTTCAAAGATGCGGTCCTCGATCCGAAGGTTCAGCAAAAACTGAACCAACCGCTTTCTGCGGACAAATTGGCCAAAGACCATGAAGAATTTCTGGACATGCTAATCGGCAAACTGGAACGGAAAGAAATCGACCCCGTGAACGCCTCGACTCTCTATAATCGCCCTGTTTACGACAAACTGAGCGAGTCGGAGCAAGAGAAGGCTGATCTTACAGCCATTAACCTCATGGGGGTCATCCGCCAAATTGAAAGACTTTGGAATCTGGAACACTCAAAAAGCTTCCAAATCCAAAATCTGGTCGAAACCGTGTGGCAAATGAAGTCGAAGTTTGAAGAGCTACATGGAGACGTTTACATCATTTAAGTCCACTAGACCCTAGACACTAGTCCCTAGCTTCTAAGTTATGAGCGGAGAAGAGCAAGTATCATCGGGAGGGGGGTACCACAAGCCGATCGACCCCAAAAAGCTCAAGGCGATTCGCGAGCGATGGAAGGAATCCGAATCCATCCGCGGGCTGACCAGCAAGCACCATGAGGAACACGAGGTTCCCATCGCGGAAGAAGAGCTTCTAAAAGACCTGGAAAACATAAATCCGAAATCCGAATCACCGAAATCCGANNGCCTCGTAATAATCCTAATCGTCGTAATAATCCTAACGTAGATATGAACTCAATCGAAAAACTCATCATCGACCTCGTTAACGCCAACAAGTACCTCTCCGAGGAGCTGAAAAAGCGTTACATCGTGGCCATGTTCCTCATGGAATACGACAAACAGGAGGAATACCTGAAACTGCTTCAGGCGTTCACCAAGCGTTGCGAGGAGATGAGTCGCGGGATCTTCATCGTTCACCCCGCCGAGATGGGGACCTTGCTTCGCACCTATGACCAAGCCAAAGCCGACATTCTGAAAAAGTTCGGCCTGTCCGGCCAAGGGCCGGGCAATCAAAATACCAACCATAACCAAACACTCTAATGGTAAACCTCGGAGACATATTTGATTTAGGCAGTAAAATTCCCAAGATCGACACGGAAAATCCGCCCGAAAAGCTGGATAAAGTCGAAAAATCCCTAGACAGCCTGAAGGGCCAAATCAAAGGCAAAGAAATCGACAAGGTGGAAACCCCCCTGCACGATGCTTTCAAGGTGGATTGCAAGGAGGCAGGAATCGATGATACCGCGGAAGAGAACTATTGGACGGAAATCGACAAACAGGTCAAAGAGAAGGTCGCGGAAGGCACACTCGAATTCAAGATGATCGAGGACTTTGTGAACAACACCGAGAGTTTGAAGGTGCTCAAGGAAACCTTGGCCTCCAAGGACCCTCTCGCGAAAGCGAAAAAATGGATCGAAAGGATCAGGGCCATTCCGATTTTCGGCGCATGGATCCTGAGTTACGCTCACGACACGCTGATCAAGTGGTCAAAAAACAAAGAAACTCAAAAAGATAATCCTGGTGCCGATGAGCTAAGGGCTTTCGCCGCCTTGCTGGTGGATAAGGACAAAAAAGAAGCCAAGCCGAAAACACCAGAAGAGGAAGCCAAGGCAAAGGAAAAGGAAATGATCGACAGCCTAAAAAAGAAATTCAGCGACCAAAAAATGGATCTGGAAGAATCCAGCATAGCTTTAGGCATTGGTGAATTGGCCAAAGAAAACATCAAAGATGAGGGGGAGAAAAAGGGCCTTTCAGATCTAGTGGATGCTTCGATGAAGCCAGAGGGCCATTTTAATAAAATCAAATTGGCCATCGAACGAAAACAAAGTGACACCAATAGGTTCACATATAAACTTACTGACATCAGGCTGCAGAAACTCCTCAGTCCTGAGCAGGCCGAAATCATGGTTGCGGCTATCTCAAAAGGTAAGGTCAATGGAGAGGACAGTAAATATGTCATGAAGGATTATTCAATGCCTGAAATCCGGGAATTTATGAATGCTGCGCTCACTATGAAAAATGGCAATCTTGAGGAGGCGATCAAGAAATATGAAAAACCTGCCCCAACGCCAGCCGCGGATGGAGATAAAAAGGGAGGCAAAAAATAAAACTAGGTGACTATTCATCAATCCACAAATCCAAACTTAATATAAATGGCCGACACGCTACTAAACATCACCGATGAGGAACTTCTCGCCAAACTGGCATCGAGCCGGATCGGAGACGAGCAAAAGGAAAAGCTGAAAGGCTTGGTTTCCGAAATGACCACCGAGGAAAAGGCGGAATTGCTTAGTTTGATCGACCGTGCCGAGCAGGAGGCGCAAGCCACGGATAAGAACTATCAGGATAAGCTGGGGGCGCTAAACCAGGAATACATAGGAAAAATGGACAAGGCAGTGAAGGACGGCAATACGCGTGCTCGAAAAGAATTCGAAAAACTGGAGGATTCCCAAAAGGTGGAGACACTCAGGGCGATCGAGGGGGAGGTTTCCGCAATCGATTTCAAGCCGAAAAAGGGCAAAAATGGAACGAACGGCAAATCGCACACCTTCCGCAACCTGATGCTCGCTCTTTTCGTGCTTGCTCTTTTGGCAGGAGGCGCCCTGTACACGCTCAACTATTTATACAACCTGTGATTTTATGGCATTCAACCTGAAACACCGCTGGCTCAACGAAAACAGCTTTGGCTGGAAAGAGACCCTCTATATATATCAGGGGACACCTAAAGAGGGGCCCAAAGTGGCTGTGACGGTCGAAACGAAAAAGGAGGCTCCCAAAGGGCCAGAAACAAAAGTGGAACCAGCCAAGCCCATCGAGCCCGTTGTTTTCAAACAAAAAGAAAACCAGGCAAAGGCGCTGGTCGAAAAAACGTACAAGGGCTTTGGACAGAATCCGGAAGCCAAGGCGCTTCATGACGAATTGGACAAATGGATTGATGATACCTTTAATAAACAGACGGAACCGTTTGGGTTGCGGAAAAACTATGAAAATGCCCGTCAGCAATTGCTGCACGGCACTGACAAAGGGGAAGGCGAAGGCCTGGGAAGCGAATTGGGAAAGAAAACGATGGAATATTTCACCAAGGAACGCCCGGATGAAATCATAAAAATACTCTCGGAGAGAAGGGAAATCACAAAGGCCAAGGAATTGGTGGAACACAACACACTGCAATCGAAACTCAAAGAGGGTGAATCGGCCCGCGCTAAGGTGGGGGTGAGTCCGAATGATAAATTGGAGGCCGAACAAAAAATCAGGGAAGTTGAAACCAAAATCATTGAAAACTACCTGAAGGGTCAAAAACTGCCCACCGAGATGGCTCCTTACATTGTAAGTGTCCTCAATGACACAGGAGACTACAAATCGGATAAACCTGAAGATCTGAAAGGCAGTCTGGATAAAGCTCTAAAGGATAATAATTCGACTGTCAGCAAAGCGGTTAAGAGCCTGATCGACAACAGTCCAAAATTGGATGCTTCGCAGGATCAGGTTGATTACATCAACGGCCTGGTAAAGAATGGCCAAGAAAAATATGGAATTGGCGACAAACAGGTTGAAAGGATCACGAAGATGCTTGCCACCAATTATCGTAAATTTTCACAGGGTAATGAAGATAAGCCTGCTTACATTGTCGACTTGGACAACAATAGCGTATTGAGCCCAAAGCAATTCGAAAATGTTGTGCTGGCGAATGCACTCAAGCAATACAGCAATCCTGATGAAATCGATGCGTCCGAAAAGTCATTTAACAAGGGTGCGGAAAAACGAAAGGATCTTTACGAGCGTTTGCCGAAAAAGGTGACTGAATTGAGCGATTTGAAAAACGAGGAATTATCAGGCCAAATCAGTGCAAACCAAAAAATGGAAAAACAGATCAGGCCGTTGGAGGAAGCTGCAAACAAAGCAAAGGCGGCAGAACCAGTGGCTCAAACGGAGGCGAATGCGATACATTCTGAAACTTTCGATGAGGCTAGGAGGGCGTTTGGTTTAACGCCAGCCAAATCAACGGATAGGGCGACCGCGGAAAATGAAAACTTGAAGCCGGAAGATGCGATCAAAAGACTCGACGCAAAAGACCTCAATGATTTTATTGTGGGTCTAACGATGTATGTCGGTGAAGATCTGTTTGACCCACGAAACTCTGAAAAACCTGAAAATAAAGATAAATTTGATAAATTTATGAGTGGGGTAAAAACACTAGATAATAAATTTAAAAATAAGGAAATCACATCGCAGCAGGCAATCGAAGAAATTGTAAAATTGACCCAAGAAATTGACCCTCAGGGAAAACACGATTTCAATAGTTTGACTCGAAAAATGCTTGAAACTTCCATTGATGGTTTTCAAAAAGAGCTAAAAAATCCTAATAACAGAAGGACTGACATACCAGATCATCTAAGACAATTGAATAGAATTTATGGTGCGATACAGGGAAAAGAGGGTGGCGATACAGGAGCCGATAAGCCCAACGAAAAGGCCCGGGATAATTTAGTGAAGCAATTGGAAGGTCTTGTTAAAAATCCTGCCACGGCCAGCATATTGCAGTCCACCTATCCTGAAATAGCGAAACGAATGAAGGAGAATAAGGTGGACTTTAATGATGAGGCGGGAAAACAATTGGCTGACCGAATCATCTCTGAAATGCCTAAAGAGGTGGTGGCGGCATTGGAAAAGGGGGAAGCGGTAACCGTGGTGGATATGGCTAAAGGAATTATAAAAATCCCGGAAATCGCAAGGATTTCAGATCGAGACCCTACTGAAATTGACTTAGTCGAAAAAACACTTGGCAAGGATAATCTCAATAATAAATTTGGCGAAGCGACGCCAATGATCTTAGAGAACCTGTCCAGGGTTCACGAAATAAAAGCTGGAGAGGGCGGAAAAGGAATGCTTATCGATGGGAAACCAGTCACCGATATCAATGAATTGGGCGATTATCTCAAGCCAGAGATTAAAGCGAAAATCGATCAATTGACCGACCCAAATATAAAAAAGGGGGATTTGGCAAAAATTCAAAAGGAATTGGGCGAGGGTCTCGGATCAGATAACAAATTACTGGCTGAATTTAATAAGGCAAAAGTTGGATTTGGCAAGGCGTTGGAAGGATTGGAAGGTGCAAAAGGCTCAGAAAAACTGGGAACTGTCGAAGCCTTCGGCGTTCTCATCCAAATGTACGGCATGCTCAAGGCCGGCGATTGGGAAAGCTTAAACGAGGCGATGGCGGACTTCACCGCAAAACCGCCCAAGAGCCCCATGAAAGTAATGAAGGAATGTTCAGATGCCTATCAAAAGAAGTTAAACGAAGTTGCGGCAAGCACGCCAGCCAGCGATCTTCTGGAGGCTTATCTGAAACCCCGCGGCCCCGAAGCTGACAAAATATTCCCCGCGCCTGGCAAAGGCGTACCGCCCCTAGGCCGCTACCGCGGAGCTATTTGCGAGCCCATTGCCAAGATGATCGGAAGCCAAATGGGGATCGACCCGATCGAAAAGATCTCGCGCGATGGCGCCCACATCATTATCGATGGCAGTGTGAATGGCGATAAGGTCTCGACTCACATTTATAAAAAAGATGGAAATCTGATGCGCGCGGCCGGCTCATTCGAAACCAAGACGACAACGGATAGCAAGGGCAAGGAAACCACAAACACCACCCACGGGACGCCTGGGGAAGGGGTTGTGATTGGAAAAGAGAATGTGACTTTAGGTCAGGTCAACAAAGACATTGTAGCGAAGGCGAAAGTGGAGTCGGAAAGGGTGGCTTTGGAAAAAACAAAAAATGATTATAAAGGTATAATCGATAAATTGGAGCCAAAGGATAAAACGACTTTGTTGAATAAGATTGGCGAGCAAAAATTTGAAGGAAAATTGGACGATAAGTATCCGAAGCTGGATTCAAAAATTAAAAAACCGGCCGATAAGAAACAACAGGAGACACAGCAGGATGCATTGAATAAGGAGCGAGCTTTGTACGTCATGGCCAATTTCAATAAATACAAGAGTGTTCTGGACGGTCAGGGGGAATTCAAAGATCTCCAACCGAAAAAAGAGGAGCCAGCAGTGGCCGTAGCATCAGCGGAAAAAACTCCAACTGAAGCCAAAAAAGAGCCAGATGCGACTCCCAAAGCTGAACCTACGTCTGCGAAAACACCTGAAGCGCATCAACCGATTTCCGCTGAACAAATGCTAAAGACTCTCAAAAATGATTCCAGTTTGAAAAAAATGCTGGATACCCAACAATTGCAGAGCACTGAAAAATACATGGATACTCTTGCAAAAGGATTAGCCGAAAAAGGGTATGATGCGAATCCAATCATTGGAATGGAATTAAAAACTGTTAACGGTAAAAATATTTTTACGATCACCCTAGACAATAATACGAGGATTGAAGGTGCACCTAATATTGCGCCGATGGCCTCATTTGAAAATGCGCTAAGCAAATTGCCGAAAAAGGTGGCTTAGGCCGCGCGCCCCCATTAGCATCAAATGCAAAGTATTGAGGGTCCTCATCATAAGCATCCGCCTATGAAGGGGTCCGAATGTAGCGGAAACTGTTATTAAAAAATGCCCTCCGAAACCCAACCCGAAGAACCACAGGAGGTTAAGCCGGCACGCTCAAAGTACAACGTGCTGGGCGTGGCGTACGACTATTACAAGGAGGCGTGGGATAATTTGTGGCGAGAAGAGCGGACGGACTTAAAAAGGGAAGTGGAGGCCCAACGCGGAATCATCGAAAAGGATGGCCTTAAGTTCAAGGAAATGAAGTTCGATGAGGCAGGCAAAGTCAAACCTGAGCAACAATTGCAGTCTTATGTGACGAAAATCCCCCCGCTCACAGCGGAAGAGAGACAATTTCGGGTAATGATGGCTTCGAAAAAAGGAGAAACAGCGGTCATTCCCGATGTGGTGCGCGAAACATCCAAAATCAAGACCGTGGAGGATATGGTGGCTGAATTGCCCGATGCCAAGTATTCCAAGGGAGAAAAGGAATTGATCAGAAAATATGTCGAGGCCACCCAGTATGTCGAAAGCCGCGGAAGCTACGGAATTCTTGGGGATGAGATCGTCCAAACCGAAGAGCAAAAAAAGCATAACTATATCCCCAGGCATATGGGCGATCGCGCCCTTGGCAAATACCAGCCCATGCCAAAGAACTGGAAGGATTGGAACATAAAGCTGTTCGATAATAAAATCGTGGAGCCCGACCGTCAGGCCCAGGAATACGTGGCGTTCAAGCAATTCATGAAAAATTACGATGAGCTGAAGGCCAAAAAAATCAGCTCGGAGTTGGTG
Organism: Candidatus Peregrinibacteria bacterium; assembly: GCA_003154375.1. Taxonomy (GTDB): domain Bacteria; phylum Patescibacteriota; class Gracilibacteria; order UM-FILTER-43-11; family UM-FILTER-43-11; genus FEN-1329. Next base: position 10,322 of record PMDG01000073.1, on the reverse strand, counting down.
GGATTAGGGAGAAATAGGGAAATAGCACTCCAAATGGCCAGCCGATGGTACGGCGGGGGCCAGATCGTTGAAATACTAGGGCTGGAAATCCCTACGGGGAAAGAAATGGATACAATCGATTATATCCAATCCATTTTGACGCAAATGGGAATGGGATTATCCACAACCGAATATTCCACGCTGGCAGTGGCCGCAGGGTACAGCAAAGCAAAAAAGGAAGGCGGTAAAATGGTGGAGGCGGTGAAAAAGGAAAGTGGAAAGGCCTACGATAAGGCTAAGCTGTGGTGGAAAAGCTGGGACAAGACAGCAGATCGAAAATAGGAGTCCGGGGCTTGGTTTCCGATTCTGGGATTGTCGATCCAGTTTGTATTTGACGTAATAAAAAATTTATGTTAAATTATCAAACTATTTATTTCAAACCTATGAATTCGAATCCCAATCTGAATCTCAATAATAGTGCGGAATCGGCCGATCTGCCTCGAAAGGCGGGGCCGATGGAGCGCCTTGCGAAAGGAGTCCGCCTAGCCGTTTTGCCCTTGGCTTTGCTCATGGGTGGATGCGCCACAACCCAAATCGCCCCGGAACAGAACGAAGCGGAGGAGTGGGAGACCCCCGAGGATCAGGACCCCGCTAAGCCGAAAGGGTTCGGCAGGACGAAACTGATGGGAGAGGCGACCCCGGCGTTCGACTATGGAACCACATTCGAAAACGGAGGGGTCGTTTTCGCATTTCAAAAATTCAAAGACGGAGAAAAAATAATCGAACAACCAACTTATCTGCTGGCCCAACCCAAAAAACCGATCAAAGAGGAAAAATTTGTCGCTATCCTACCCAAGGGCTGGGAGGGGAAAGCAGGTTCGAAAGAAAGAAAAGATGAAATCCTGGAATTGGCCAAAAAAATCTATTTCCACCGTCAGGCGTTGGAAGCCATGAAGAGGGCGGAGGGATCCAAATATTACGGCAATGGAAAAATCTATTCCGATTTTCTAAAGGCGAAGCTCGCCTCGTTAGAAGCCTCCCTTTTAGAAAAAACAAGCCAAAAATCCGAGCCTTCCGAGACTCCAAAATGGGTTACGGGCTCTTATTCCGAATTTCTGGGTGGCAGAAAAGGCATTTGCGCAGTGGGAGTGGCAAATGGCATCCCTGATATCGGCCTTGCACTCCAAGTAGCGATGATGGATGCCCAATCGAAGATTGCCCTTCAGCTCCAATCTAAGGTCACGATTCTGGAAAAAAAATGCCCCGACAAAGCCTCATCCCTAGAAAAATCGAAGTGCAAAAACGAAAAGACGATCGTCCAGACGTCCAGCATGACGCTCAGCGGCGTGGAAACGATTGATCGATGGATATCAGATGGCACGGTCTATGTTCTGGCGTTCCTGGAAAGCAATGAAGCAAAGGAGATGGCGAGCGAAAAGGTCGTCGAGAAAGAGGCGGTAAGGCAACCGGAAGCTCTCAAAATGAAACCCACGGCACCCGCGCCAGCTCAGGCCACCCCGCAGGAGGATGCCAAGAAGAGGGTGGTGGAGACTTTAAATAAAGCCAACGATTCGGCAAAGGGTCTCTTGGAAAAGGCGCGTGGCACGCTCAAGCTTTTTTTGGATAAGACCCGAGGAAAAAAGGAACGGCTCAATGCCTTGATCAATCAAATTGGCCAAAACGCAAAATTCGAATATGAGAATTTCGTTTTTGAGTTAACCCAAAAAAAGGAGCTCATTGTCGCTCTTAAGGGCAGCGACGAATTTTACAAAATCGACGAAGGCAACATTGAAAAAATAGCCGATATCATCCGTTCGGCCAAATCGGGTGAAAAAAAGTTTTCGGAAATTCTACAGGAACGAAAAAAGGCGATAGCCCCGAAAGAAGAGGTTGCAAAGGCTGAGCCGGTGAAAAAAGAAGAGGCCAATCCTGGCCAAGAAATCGTCTGCTATGCCACTGGGGATAGGACTCCCGAGCAGGCGGCAGTGGCGGCCTTCGCCAAGGCTAACGGGCTTTCGATCGCCGAGGTCGAGGCGGGTTATCAGGTAGAGATCGTGTCACAGCCCGAAGGAGCGTTTCGCAAAGCGGTCGCGAGGATGGTGAAGAGGGCGGTCTCAAAAGTCGTCGAAAAACCGGCAACAACCACTGAGAAGGGGCCTGGCGAAGAATTCACCTGCTACGCCACGGGAGGCAAGACCCCCGAAGAGGCGGCGATTGCCCAGTACGCCAAGGACAAAGGGATCTCAGTCTCAGAGGTGGAAGCCAACTTTGTGCCCGAGATCGTGATGCAACCCGTGGGAGCTTTTCGCAAGATGGTTGCAAAAATGAATCGAAAATAGGGCCAACGCACATTTTTAGATTCTTGGGTTTCAATCAGGTTTATTTTTGACAAAATATAAAATAGTTGTTAAATTGATCATCCAATAAATTTCAAATCCCATGAGTTCGAATCCCAATCTGAATCTCAATAATAGCGTCAAATCAGCAGATCTGCCTCGAAAGGCGGGGCCTATGGAGCGCCTTGCGAAAAGCGTCCGCCAAGCCGTTTTGCCTTTGGCCATCCTCATGGGAGGATGCGCGACAGCCCAGTCAGCCCCGAAGAACCAAGGTTTCGATTTAGCTGACATCAAGGAGGAGGCCCCCCTAGATACCGCCAGGCCAAACGGATTCGAAAGAACGAACCTAGCCCCCACCAAAAAAGGCTATATTTTTGATCTGAGCACATTTTTCAAGGTTGGAGGGAGCCCCGGCTTCTCGGTAAAATTCGAAATAGTGAGGCTGCTTGCCGAGAAGGCCCCAGACCGGGTCGTTTTCGAAAAAGGGGTAAAGCCGACATACGATATCGTGGACCCAAAGGATTTGAGAGACTTGGGGGACAAGTCGAAGGAAAAAGTGGCAGGGCATGCCAATTATCTCTATGTTTTGCGGGAAACCCAAAAGGCTCTAACCGAGATGGTCAATTTCATGAAGGAAAGAAAGCCAGTGGGGTTCGATGCCAGCTATGATTACAGTGATTACTTTGAGGCGATCGAGTCGCAAATGGCTAGGATCATATCTGGGCTGAAAGCAGAGGGGGTTTCCGCCTTGGAGAAACCGGCTGACGTCCCCGCCAAGACGTCCGCTCCAGAAAAAAAGGGCGCCGAAAACATGCTCAATCAGGAGTTTACCTGCTACGCCACGGGGGGGAAGGAGCCCGATCAGGCTGCGGTGGAGGCTTTCGCGAAAAAAGCGGGTATGTCGGTCGAGGAAGTCGAGGCTAAATACGCGCCAGTGATCATTTCCCAGCCCGAGGGCGCTTTCCGCAAGGTGGTCGCGAAGATGCTCAAAAAGGCGGAGATCGTTTCAATCGAGTTGCAGCCAAAACCGGCCACCTCGGCGGATGTAACTGAAGCGCCAGCCAACGAGGAATTCACCTGCTACGCCACAGGGGATAGGACCCCGGAACAGGTGGCCAAAGATTATTTTGCGAAGAAAAACAACCTAACGGCCGAGGAAGTCGAGGCGAAGTTCGTGCCAGAGATCGTGACCCAGCCCGAGGGTGCTTTCCGCAAGATGGTCGCGAAAATGGTAAAAAAGACGCCGTCAAAGCCATCCCCTGAAATCCAGACCCAACCCAAGACCGAACCTGCTCCAGAGCAAAATAAAGCTTCGAAACCAGCTACGGCGGTTCAGGAGCAACCGAAAGCCAAACTGACCCCCCAGCAACAGAAATTGGTGGATAATTTCCATGCGCTAAAAGACGGGAAAAGGCTAATTATCATCAGAGAGGATCGAATTCAGGTCAAAGGTCCTGATAGCCGGTCCATTATAGATAAGGGCTCTATTGCAAAAGAAGACTTCCCATTCTTGGATCAAGTGGCGGGTGCAATTTTGTCCGATGAAGAAAAAAAAAGGGTACGAATCGAAGGCCACACCGACAATCGGGGTGGGACCAAAGAGGATAGAGTCAAACGCTCTCAAAAATGTGCCGAATCGGTGAGGGCCTACCTTGTCGACAGGGGCGTAGATGCCTCACGGTTGATTGTCGAGGGTTATGGCGACACCAAGCCTGTGGCGCCAAACCTAACCGCACGCGGACGGGACTTGAACCGTCGCTTGGAATTCTATTTCCCGGATGAGCAACGCTCAAAAGGAGAAGATGAATTGAAGTAACCGGCGACATGGGGGCGAGCCAATGGAAATGGCGTTTCTGGCTATTTCTCTGTTTGTATTTGACATAATAAAAAATATGTGTTAAATTAATCGCCTAATAATTTTCTTCTCATGATCAATTCACCCTCCAAAGGAAACGAAGGCCTGATGGATAATTTCGGAAAATTGGCCCGGCGCCTCTCCGTTATTCTGGTGCTCACAGGCGCAATGGCTCCGATTTCGGGTGCCAATGCAGCCTCTCCAGAGACACAGGGAAGTTCCTCTGAAACACCCAACCAAGAAATCACCTGCTACGCTACTGGCGGCAAGACCCCCGAGGACGCGGCGACCGAGGCCTTCGCGAAGAGGGCCGGCTCGGCCGTGGAGAAGGTGAGGGCGGACTATTCCGTCGTTGTCGTGAGCGGGCCCGAGGGCGCTTTCCGCAAGGTGGTTGCGAAAATGGTGAAGAAGGCGGCCCCGAAAGCCGTCGAGGTACCGGTCGCGGTCCCGGCCAAGCCGTCCGCAGAGGAATTCAAATGCTTCGCCAGCGGGGGCAAGACTCCCGAGCAGGCAGCCAGGGAGCAGTACGCGAAGGACAAGGGTCTCCCGATCGAGAAAGTCGAGTCCGACTATTCCGTCGAGATCGTGTCCCAGCCCAAGGGGGCGTTCCGCGAGACGGTCGCGAGGATGGTTAAAAAAGAAATCGTCAAACCGATTGTTTTAGCCGAAATTCCGACCCCTGAAGCGATATCAATTGCCGAAAAGCTTGCCCATGATTCCAGAGGGTTGCGTTATCCGATCAGCGAATCGGATTACAAAGCCGGAAAAGAAATCGAAATCGCGGTGAATATGTTCGCCAACGAAACCCGAATTTCAAAAAAATGGATTCTGGAAAACTATGATTTTCGAGTTGAGGGAGTCCGACAGACCAACGGACTTCTGCAATTCATGGTAACCAACAAAAAAGAGGAAGCTGCGCGAATTGCGGCAGAAGCTGCGAAAAAAGCAGCTGAAAAGGCAATCGAAAAGCCAGTAGCACCGATTGTCGACAGCAGGACTCCTGCCCAAAGAAAAGTGCTAGTCGCCCTATTGAGCGGTCGCCCAATGATAACGAACGCGCCTGCGAAAACGAAGGAAAAGGCTCGTGAAATCGCGATTGATCATTTCATCAAAACAACGGGTATTTCTCGATCAGAGGTGGAAACGGTTGGAAGTCCCAAATATATCCTTGAGATCGTCTACCATCCAAATAAAAAATTATTGGCTAGCTATACGGTTAAAGAGAACGGTCTGGGCGATAGAGGGACTTCCGCCGCATTACCAAAAGTCGACAATTCGGTAACCCCGCAACTCGTCAAAAGCAAATTGGACGAAGGGGTTCTGAAAAACATGCTCCGCAGGACCGAAACCGCCAGAAGCAAATGCTACAGCGACCAACTCAATGGAAATCCTAATCTGAAGGGAAAAATTGTGGTTAAGATCGAGGTGGGTATCCATGGCCAAGTGACCCAAGTGGAATTTACGGAGGACACCATGAAAAACGAGGCGGTGAAATCTTGCCTTGAAAGACTTTTCAAAGGTTACAAATTCCCAGTGGAGATCGATGAGCCTCAAGAGGTTGCGTTCCCCTTGGTGTTCGCCCCTTCATCCCTGTAAGCGGAAATTTTACGAAATCCTGGCGAATCTCCTTTTGCCAGCTTGAATCACCCAATGATTAGCCTTGAGCAAGTTGAACGTGCGTAGCGAGGAGTTGAAGCGGGTCTTGTGGGTCCCGCGAAAAGCTCGCGAAGCAAAGTGAGACTTGCGAAAGGCGTTCCTTAGGCTTTGGAAAGGCGGAAAACCTTTGCAAAGGTTTTACGAGATTCTAGCGAATCTTCGTTTGCCAGCTTGCACCACCATCCCCTTCTTCAGGTGGATGGTCTTTGCGATGTCGTCGATCTTCTTGTCGTCGATCTTGACCCCGCCTTGTTGGATGAGGCGTTTGCCCTCGGCTCGGGTTTCGATGAGTTTGCAGAGTTCTAGTAGGTCGATGATGTTTCGTTCCCCGCTCAACTTGAATTCGGGCATTTCATCGGGCAAACCCCCCTTCTGAAACATATTCACAAACTCCTTTTGGGCCTGTGTGGCGGCTTCCGCACCATGGTACAAGGCTACGATCTCCTGACCCAGGCGCATCTTGGCATCGCGCGGGTTGGCGCCCTTTTTCAGGTCCGAATCGATCTCGTCGATCGCTTTCAGCGGCACATCGGTGCACAGAATAAAATATTTGATGATGAGCTCGTCTTTCATGCTCATAATTTTTCCGAACATGTCTTTCGGCTCATCGGTCAAATCGATGGTGTTGCCATAGCTCTTGCTCATTTTGCGGCCGTCGGTGCCCTCGATGAGCGGCGTGGTCAGGACGAACTTTTCCTTGTCCTTGTAAGCCTTGAGCAAAGTCCGCCCCGCCAGCATGTTGAACATCTGATCATTACCACCGATCTCCAAATCGGGTTCCAAATGGACTGAATCAAACCCCTGCATAAGCGGGTACAAAAACTCATGGAGCCCAATCGGTTTCCCTTCCGTGATGCGCTTCTGGTACATGTCGCGCTCGATCATCTGCTGGACCGTGAAATGCTGGGCCAGCTCCACCACATTTTTAAAGCTGAGCTTGGAAAGCCAGTCGCCGTTGTACACGATTTTGGCCTTGGAAAAATCGATGACCTTCGAGGCCTGTTGTTTGTAGGTATGAAAATTGGTCTCGATTTCTTCCGCAGTCAAAGGTTTGCGCATGGCATCCTTGTCCGAGGTGTCGCCGATCATGGCCGTGAAACTGCCCACCAAGAAGATCACCTCATGACCCATATTTTGGAAATCGCGAAGTTTCCGGAGCGGAACCGCGTTGCCCAGATGGATTCGGGTCGAAGTAGGATCAAAGCCAAGATACATTTTGAGTTTCTTCCCAGATTTCAGCATCTCCTTGAGGCCCTTGGCGGGCATCACGGTTTGTACCCCGCGGGACAGCAATTCGTCAACAGTCATATTGAAAAAATTAGGACAGAGTCACTATACAACAAAGGCAAGGACTCAGGAAACAGGACTCAGGACTCGGCTGTTTCCTGTTTTCTGCTCCCTGTGTCCTGTTTTATGGTTTCCAGCATCAATCCCGCTGTCTTTCCCCAGCTGAAATTTTTCACCTGCTCGAACCCTTTCTCGCGGAGTTGTATCCGATAATCCTCGTTTTCCAAAAGCTGGGTGATGCCATCCGCAATGTCCACAATGTCGGTCGGATCCGCATAATGCACGGCGTCCACGCCGAGCTCGGGGATGGAGGTGACACGCGAGGCGAGCACGGGCACGCCGCAAAGCATGGCTTCCAAAATCGGAAGGCCGAACCCTTCGTAAAACGAGGGGAACAAAAAGATCTTGGAGCCTTGCATCAGGGTCACCAAGTCGTCATCGGGAATATATTCCAAAAATTTGATTCTTAGCTGGAGGTTCAACCGTTTCACGGCATCGAAAATCTGCTGATAGTACCAACCTTTCTTGCCGATGATCACAAAACGGTAGCGTTGCTGGTTCTTGGGGCTTAGCAAACTGTAAGCCTCGAGCGCGCCAAGGATGTTTTTCCGCGGTTCCAGGGTTCCCGCCATCATCACGTAATCGGGATCCAGATTGTACCTGCGCTGGACACTCACGATCTTGTTCGAGTCCATCCGGTGCGCGAAAATATCCCGAACACCAGCATACACGACCTTGGTCTTGTGCGAGAGATACAGCTTGGGGAATTTCTCGACTAGATCCTTTTTGGTGTATTCGGAAACCGTAAAAATCCATCGGCTTTTGGCAGCAGCCTTGGCCAAAGTAAAGCGCTCGATCCACGTGGCCCAACGCTGGTGTTTGGCCGGCGATTTGAAAGCGACCAGATCGTGCACCACCAAGGCAACTTTCAGTTTCAGCGGATCATGCAAAAAAGGCACGATATAGCTTTCGGTGGCAATGAGAACATCGATCTTGTCCTTGAGCATGGCCTTGTAAAAATTCCAATGCCATTGAAAGCTTTTCCCTTCGATCCTCACCACATGGACATTGGGCAAAAAGCTGTACTCGTTTTTCCAATCGTTGCCCGTGTACAGGTAAAACTCGTCCTGGCGATCCTGGTTCAAAATGCTCTTGAGCACATTGGCGGTCCATACGCCCTTCCCCCCGCGGGAGCCGTCCAAGCCTCGGATGTCGAACGCGATTTTCATGCAAAGTGGCGAGAAACATGGCCCGAGCGCAGGTGGGACGCGACTCATCGCGTCTAACGGAGCGAGGGCGAATCTCGACGAAAAGTGTGAAGCGAAGCGAAAAACTTTTCAAGGGATTCGAATGTTTCCCCATTAGTTGTGCCCATTATATAGGTCGCTGTTTGGTAATGGGAGAGCAATTTCTCTAAATAATGCTGGTCAAGCCCTCACCCCGTCTTCTCATGACGCATTCGCTATTCGAAGTCGGCCCTCTCCCACCGGGAGAGGGACCTCTTGGGCGAGAATCCCTCCGTAGCCTTGGCGAAGGAGGGTGAGCCCAAGAGCGGGTGAGGACGAAAAAAACAAAAAAATAAATCCAATTTGCTATATTATAAGGAAAGGATTCTTGGAACTTGTGTCCATTTATGATACCCTACCTTCCGATAATTCATCACTCAAAAACTATGTTCATGCGAAGGTTAAAACATATGCTGCTGAGGCTCAGCACCGAGGAAAAGGTGATCGGCATCGGAGGACTGGCGGTCATCCTGAGCGTTTTCATGCCCTGGTACTCCGTGGTCCTCAGCTTTGAAAAGGGTGTCACGGAATCCGGATTTTCCGGCGACCTCGGCGTGGTCGGATTCGTGGTTTTCCTACTCACCTTGATTTCCCTCGGCTTCCTAATGGGTGATCACCTCCACTTCCGCCTACCCCGATTCGGTTTTGGAAAAGAGGCAATCATTTTGTTCTTCAGCGCGGAGAGCGCGTTTCTGTTGCTTCTCGAAGTGGCCATTTTCACCAAACGTTCCCTGGATTACACCAATGCCGAGATCCGATTCGGCCTATACATGGCGCTGATCGGCGCAGTCCTCGCCACTTTTGCTGCATTTGCCCAAATCCAGAAATTGAACAAAAAGGAGGCCAATGCCTTCTTTGAACATGAGCCCGAACCTTTGGAGTCCAAAGAGGAAGTGAACGAGGAGCCTATGCGAGATGAGCCAATGGCCGAGGAAGAGCCGGTCGCCAAAGCTCGACCCGCCAAACGTCACCAGGTGGTGAACGAAGGAGGAAGACCTGTCATCCAGGAATTGTTCTTCGAGGAGGAAAAAGCCCAAGAGACCCCCGAAGAAGAGGTAGTTATGGAACCCATCCAACCTGAAATCATGCCTGAGGAGACCATGACCATGGCAGAAACCGTAACGGATGCCGAGCCTGTCGAAACCGAGGAGATGGTGAAGACGGAACCTGAAATCGCGGAAACCCTTGAGGAAAAACCAGCCTCGGAGGGCCAGGGAAATTATTTCCTTCGCGATGCGGAAATTGCCCCCACCGTGGAAATCCGCGAGGTCGAGAAAAAGGAGGAATCCCCTATTGCCCATGCGAGCCACGGCTCAGGCTTTTACGATGATCTATAATTAATAAAAGGCAACGATTAGATTCTCCTTGGAGCCCCTATCGGAGCCTCAACGGGAGCCCCTATCGGAGCCCCAATTGGAAATTGTCTTGCGTTTTTCTTTTACCCCTTTACAATAACTCTCCTATGCCATCGACAGACGTACGTGCAGGCGAGCCAAAACCCGTTGAAAAAGAATACACGGAGATCATTAAATCCTCAACGGTGGTCGATAAGAAATTCATCGACGACACTGGGCTTGCCGCCAAAATCATCTATTTCTGCAGGGATTGCCAAAAGCTGGTGACCCCCAAGCGGATCGGGAAAAAATTCAAATTCTCCTGTACGGTCTGCAATGGCGAAAATGTGGCATTCGGCTCAGAGCAATCCATCCGCAACTACTACAAACTGCCGACCGGGGATGGCCCAGCAAAGAAATAATCCAAAAAACTTTTAGTACTAATCCAACATCATGAAAAAGATCGCTTTGTTCCTCATGGCAATGGCCAGTCTGGTCGTCATAATGGGCTGCAACAACAATCGGAAGACAGTCACCCGTTTCACGCCTGAGGGTGATACGGCCGCGACCACCGATTCCACCGAGACTG